>JAVHQY010000221.1:0-29343 GCA_036171375.1 Rhodoferax sp.
GGCTTCGGAGGCCGATACTCTATCCACTGAGCTACAGCCGCAACGCTGTCAGCGCCGCATTGTAGGTGGTTTGCTGCGCTGCGCCGCTACAATCAGCTTGGAGTCTGGCCTGCCGCGCCAGGCCAACTGTTCGGGGTAAAAATGACCAATGTCCGCCTGCTGGCCGCGCCGCGCGCGACCCAAACAAATCCCATCGCACCGACACCATGCAGCACGCGTGGCTGCTGGTTGAGCGCACGCACCATGCTTGTCGCCGCCTGCCTGGTGGGCCTTGCTGCCTGTGGCCAAGCGGTCAACGGCGACGGCGAGCAAGAGCGTGCCGTCGCTGCACGCATTCAGAAGGTCGGCAGCGTCGCGATCAAGGAAGCCGTCCAGGCTAGCCGCAGCGGCGAAGAAGTTTTCAAGACCCAGTGCGTCACTTGTCACGGCAGCGGTGCCTTGGGGGCACCTAAATTTTCCGACAACGCAGCTTGGGCAGCACGCCTGAAAACGGGTTATGCGGCGCTGCTGACTGCGGCGATCAAAGGCAAGAACGCGATGCCGCCGCAGGGCGGCGGTGATTTCTCAGAACTGGAAATCGCGCGCGCCGTGGTGTACATGGGCAACGCCGCCGGCGCCAAGTTTGACGAACCCAAGACAGAGCTGGTGGCGCCGGCCGCGTCGGCTTCGGCCGTCAAATAAAACGCTGCACCACGCGCAGTACCTCGTCGCCGTAGGCTTGGAGCTTTTTGCTGCCGATGCCGCTGATGTCTTGCAACTCATCGAGCGAGCGCGGCGCGCGCTGCGCAATCGCACTCAGCGTGGCATCATGAAAAATCACATAAGCCGGCAGGTTGTGCGCCTGCGCCACCGCAAAGCGCCAGGCCTTGAGCGCGTCAAAGCGCTGCTGGCTTGGGCGGTCCAGTGACACGGCCGGCAGCGCCCCCGGTCTGACCTTTGGCACCGCTGCGCTGGCGCTTGAGGCACGCAGCTCGACCTTGACCTGGCCCTTGAGCACGGCGCGCGAAGCGGGCGTAAGTTGCAGCGTATTGAACGCCGCGTAATCCACCGCCAGGGCATCGGTGGCGATCAACTGGCGCAACACGGCACGCAGCTGGCGCTCGCTGATGTCGGAGCCGATGCCAAACGTGCTCAAGCGTTGATGGCCGTGGTGCGCGACTTTTTCAGTCTTCTTGCCGCGCACAATGTCGATGATGTGGCCGGCACCAAAACTGATGCCGCTGAGCTGGCGCGCACGGTACAGCGTGCTGAGCAACTTGCGCGCCGCATCGGTGCCGTCCCACAGCGCTGGCGGATTGGCGCAGTTGTCGCAGCACTGGCTGGCAGCGACCGTGCCGCTCTGGTAGTGTTCACCAAAATAAGCCAGCAGGCGTTGGCGGCGACAGTCGGTGGCTTCGGCCAGACCCAGCAGGGCTTCGAGCTTGCCGCGCAGCGCCTGCTTGAATTCATCGCTGGCCGGACTGTCGTCGATCATGCGACGCTGGTTGACCACATCCTGTAGCCCGTAGCACATCCAGGCCTGCGCGCTTTGGCCATCGCGGCCGGCGCGGCCGGTTTCCTGGTAGTAGCCCTCAATGTTTTTTGGCATGTCCAGGTGCGCCACAAAACGCACGTCGGGCTTGTCAATGCCCATGCCAAAAGCGATGGTGGCCACCATCACCCAGCCGTCTTCGCGCAAGAAGCGCTCCTGGTTGCGCTGGCGCACAGTGGCCTCCAGCCCAGCGTGGTAGGGCAGTGCCTGGATGCCATGCTGGCACAACAGCGCTGCCGTGTCTTCGACGCGGCGGCGCGACTGGCAATAAACGATTCCCGCTTCGCCAGCGTGCTGCTGCGAGATAAAGCGCAGCAATTGCTGCGCCGCATCGTGCTTTTCAACAATCGTGTAGCAGATGTTGGGCCGGTCAAAGCTGCTGACAAACTGGCGCGCTGCGTGCAGTTGCAATTGCTGCAGGATGTCTTGCCGCGTCAGGGCATCGGCAGTGGCCGTGAGCGCGACGCGCGGCACGCCCGGGTAGCGCTCATGCAACAGCGTCAGTGTCCGGTATTCGGGCCTGAAATCGTGTCCCCACTGGCTGACACAATGCACCTCGTCGATGGCAAACAGGCTCAGGCAGCCGCGCTCGTGCAGCGCGTCGAGCTGTGCCAGAAAGCGTGCCGTGGTGACGCGCTCGGGAGCGGCGTAGAGCAGTGTGAGCTCGTTGTGCAACAGGCGTTGCTCGACCTGCGCCGCCTCGCTGGCCGACAGCGTGGAGTTGAGAAACGCCGCGTTCACACCGGCTTCGTGCAGCGCGCCGACCTGGTCGTGCATCAGCGCGATCAGCGGCGAGATCACCAGCGTCGTCCCCAGCCCCTGGCGCGAACGGGCAATGGCCGGAATCTGGTAGCACAGCGATTTGCCGCCGCCGGTGGGCATCAGCACCAGCGCGTCGCCACCCGCGGTCACGTGCTCGATGATGGCCTGCTGCGGCGCGATGAACTCGCGGTAGCCAAAAACTTCTTGCAGGATTTTCTGAATGGTCAAAATAAAATCAGTTCAACATCGGTCGCGCCGGCGCATTGTCCCACCCAAAACCGCCAGCGGCCGCGCCTTTCTACAATAGCCCGACATGAAAGCGATCCCCTACACCCGCGGCCAAGCCCTGTCTCACATTTTGCAGCAGCGCATCATGCTGCTCGACGGTGCCATGGGCACCATGATTCAGCGCTTCAAACTCGGCGAGGCGCAGTACCGCGGCCAGCGCTTCAAGGATTTTGCCCACGATGTCAAGGGCAACAACGAGGTGTTGAGTCTGACCCGGCCAGACGTGATTAGTGCCATCCACGAACGCTATCTGGCGGCCAGTGCTGACCTGATCGAGACCAACACTTTTGGTGCCACGCGCATCGCGCAAGCTGACTACGGCATGGCTGAACTGGCAGTCGAGATGAACCTTGCGGCAGCCAGCTTGGCACGCGCTGCGTGCGACAAATTTTCCACCCCGCAGTGGCCGCGTTTTGTGCTGGGCGCGATCGGCCCCACGCCCAAAACTGCCAGCATCAGCCCGGACGTGAACGACCCCGGCGCGCGCAATGTCACGTTTGAAGAACTGCGCAGCGCTTACTACGAGCAGGTGCAAGCGCTGGTGCAAGGCGGCGTGGATGCGCTGCTGGTGGAAACCATTTTTGACACCCTCAACGCCAAAGCCGCGCTGTTTGCCATCGATGAATTTTTTCAATCATCGGGTCAGCGCCTGCCGCTCATCATCAGCGGCACCGTCACCGATGCGTCCGGCCGGCTGCTGTCGGGCCAGACGGTGAGCGCTTTCTGGTTGAGCGTGCGCCACGCGCAACCGCTTGCCGTTGGCCTCAATTGCGGCCTGGGTGCGGCCTTGATGCGGCCCTACTTGCAAGAGCTCGCGCGCGCTGCACCCGACACCTTCATCAGTTGCTACCCCAATGCTGGTCTGCCCAACGCCATGAGTGACACCGGTTTTGACGAGGCCCCAGCCGACACCAGCCGCGTGCTGGGCGAATTTGCCGCGGCCGGGCTGGTCAACATCGTCGGCGGCTGCTGCGGCACCACGCCCGAGCACATCGGTGCCATTCACGCCGCAGTGGCCAGCGCGCCGGCACGCCAGCGACGGCCGCTCGCTTTTTACCCCGCCAGCGCCTGAGCCTGATGCTGCCAGCGTGATGGAGAATTCTTCCCCCCGGTTGAACCCGCGCCAGGCTGTCATCGTCTTTCTGGTTTTTGCTTTTGCCTATTTTTTCTCGTCGCTGGTTCGTGCGGTCACCGCCACCCTGTCGCCGGTGTTGACGGCTGAATTCGCGCTCAGCGCCGCCGATCTTGGTCTGCTGGCGGGCGGCTATTTTTTTGGTTTTGCTGCGGTTCAATTGCCGCTGGGGCGCTGGCTGGACCGTCTGGGTCCAAAGAAAGTGATGCTGGGTTTGCTGGCGGTGGCAACGTTGAGCTGCCTGGCTTTTTCCTGGGCATCGACTTTCTATGGCTTGCTGGCAGCGCGTGTCCTCACCGGGGTCGGTGTCAGCGCCTGCTTGATGGCACCGCTGACCGGTTATCGGCGCTGGTACCCGCCGAGCTTGCTGTTGCGGGCCAACTCGTGGATGCTGATGCTCGGCTCGCTGGGCGTGGTGTCTTCCACGCTGCCAGTGCAGTGGTTGCTGCCGGTACTGGGTTGGCGCGGCCTGTTTTTGGGCCTGGCGCTGCTGGCCGCGCTGGCCTGGCTGCTGATCGCCTGGCAGGTTCCTGATTGGCAGCGCAGCACGCCAGCGGGCGCGCCCGCTGGCAGTTATGCCGAGGTATGGCGCCATCCTTTTTTTCGCAAACTCGCGCCCATTGGCTTTGTCAATTACGGCGGTCTGATCGCGGTGCAAACGCTGTGGGCCACGCCGTGGATGATCCGTGTCGCTGGCTACACGCCACTGCAGGCCGCCACCGGCCTGTTCTGGATCAACGTGGCAATGTTGCTGGCTTTCTGGCTTTGGGGTGGCATCAATCCGGTGCTGGAGCGGCGCGGTTTCAAGGCCGAACAACTGCTGGCCTGGGGACTGCCGACAAGCTTTGTTTTTCTGGCCCTGCTCATCGTCAGCGGCGATGCCTGGCCCAGCATGGCCGCCGTCTTGCTGGCGCTGTATTGCGTGAGCAGCACTTTTCTTTCACTGACGCTGCCGGCGGTGGGGATGGCATTTGCGCCGGCCATGGCCGGGCGCGCCTTGTCGGCCTACAACCTGTTGATCTTCGTCGGCGTCTTCGTGGTGCAATGGGGCATCGGGCTGGCGCTCGACGGCTTCAAGGCGCTGGGCTTGACCGAGCTGCTGGCGTTTCAGTTTTCAATGGGAATTTATCTGTTGGCGTTGCTGCTCGCCTACGGCTGGTTTGTCAGCGCGAAAGGTCATAATCCGCGCGTATGAATGGCATCTTCATCATCGCCCATGCGCCGCTGGCCAGCGCTTTGCGCCAGTGCGTGCTGCATGTTTTTCCCGATGCCGCACCCGGTCTGGTGGCGCTGGATGTGCCCTGCGAACAGGCCCCCGGGGTGACCTTGACGCAGGCCCGGGGCATGCTGGCGCAGCTCGCTACGCCAGAGACTTTGCTGCTGACCGACGTGCTCGGCGCAACGCCTTGCAACACCGCGCAACAGTTGGTTGACGGCGTGCATACGCGCTTGATTGCGGGCGTGAATTTGCCAATGCTGCTGCGCAGTGTCACGTATTGCCGTGAGTCACTCGATCAACTGGTGGCACGCGCCGTGGCCGGTGGCACCCAGGGTGTGATTGAGGTCGCGCTGCCAGCAGCGCCATCCGCGCCAAGAGCTTGTTTATGATCAAACAAACCGCCACCATCAGCAACAAACTGGGCCTGCACGCGCGGGCCTCGGCCAAATTGACCAAGCTTGCGGGCGGCTACGCCTGCGATGTCTGGATGTCCAAAGGGGAGCGGCGTGTCAACGCCAAGAGCATCATGGGCGTGATGATGCTGGCCGCCGGGCTGGGCGCGACGGTGGAAATCGAGGTCGAGGGTGAAGGCGAGCAGGAAGCGATGACGATGCTGCTGGCGCTGATCAATGACAAGTTTGGAGAAGGGGAATGACTTTTTCCATTCACGGCCTGGCGGTGGCGCGCGGCATTGCCATTGGGCGCGCCGTGCTGGTGGCTTCCAGCCGGGTCGATGTGGCGCACTATTTCATCACGCCGGCGCAGGTTGATGCCGAGATCGACCGGGTGCGCAGCGCGCGCAACGCGGTGGTCGATGAAATCCGTCGCTTGCAGGCCAGCGTGGCGCAACTGGGACCGAAGGACGCACCGCATGAACTCAGTGCCCTGCTCGACGTGCATTTGCTGCTGTTGCAGGATGACGAACTCATCAACGGTGTCAAGCACTGGATTCGCGACCGGCTCTACAACGCTGAGTGGGCGCTGACCACGCAACTCGAAGTGATTGGGCGCCAGTTCGACGAGATGCAGGACGAATACCTGCGTGAGCGCAAGGCCGATCTGGAGCAGATCAGCGAGAAAGTTTTGCGCGCCATGCGCGGTGTGGCATCGCCGATCGATTTGTCGGATCGCCCACAGCGCAAACCCTCGCAGCAGGACCTGCTGCTCGACGACACCGTCGATGTGCCACTGATTCTGGTCGCGCGCGACCTCTCACCGGCAGACCTGTTGCAGTTCAAGCAAAGCGTTTTCGCCGGTTTTGTCACCGACATCGGCGGTCGCACGTCACACACTGCCATCGTCGCCCGCAGTCTTGACATTCCGGCCGTGGTTGGTGCGCGGCTGGCGAGTCAGTTGGTGCGCCAGGACGACTGGCTGATCGTCGATGGCGATGCCGGTGTGCTGGTGGTGGATCCGTCGCCGATCGTGCTGGCGGAATATGGCTTCAAGCAGCGCCAGGGTGAGCTCGAACGGGATAGACTGAAGCGTTTGTTGCACACGCCGGCCGTCACCATGGACGGAGAAAAAATCGAACTGCTGGCAAACATCGAAATCCCGCAGGACGCGGCCGCCGCCGTTCAGGCCGGGGCCGTCGGTGTGGGCTTGTTCCGCAGCGAGTTTTTGTTCATGGGCCGCCAGGGTCGGCTGCCCGGCGAAGAAGAACAATACCTGGCCTACCGGCGCGCCGTCAACGGCATGCAGGGTCTGCCGCTGACGATTCGCACCGTCGATGTCGGCTCCGACAAGGCGCTCGACGATTCGCTGCCCGACGCTGCCCACCTCAACCCGGCATTGGGCCTGCGCGCCATTCGCTGGAGCCTGAACGACCCGGCCATGTTTCTGACCCAACTGCGCGCCATTTTGCGTGCTGCGGCCCACGGCCCGGTCAATATGCTGATTCCGATGTTGGTTCATGTGAGTGAAATTCGACAGACCCTGGCCTTGATCGATCACGCTCGTGTGCAGCTTGATAACCAGGGTATTGGCTATGGTCCCGTCAAAATTGGCGCCATGATCGAAATTCCGGCCGCCGCACTGACGTGCAAAATGTTTCTCAAGTATTTTGATTTCCTCTCCATCGGCACCAACGACCTGATCCAGTACACGCTGGCGATTGACCGCGCGGACGAATCGGTGGCGCATTTGTACGACCCGCTGCATCCGGCCGTGCTGCAGCTGGTGGCGCTGACGATTGCTGAGTGCAAGGCGCAAGGCAAAGCGGTGAGCCTGTGCGGCGAGATGGCAGGTGACGCTGATTTGACGCGCTTGCTGCTGGGCCTGGGGCTGCGCAGCTTTTCCATGCACCCATCGCAACTGCTCGCCGTCAAGCAAGAAGTGCTGCGCTCGGACACGCGCCAATTGGCGCTGTGGGCGCAGCAGGTGCTGGCTGACGATGAGCCGGCCGTCTACATCACGCGGCGCGATGCCGCTGCGCCTGGGCAGTAGTCCTCAGGCGCGCAGCCCGCGCAACAACGGTTTGCCGTACTCGGCGCAGCGCTGCGGCCGCGGTATCACTTTGCCGGGGTTGAGCAGACCATCGACATCGAAAGCGCGTTTGACACCGAACATCTGCTCGTTCTCGGTGAGCGAAAACTGCACGCACATGGAATTGAGTTTTTCTACCCCGACACCGTGTTCGCCGGTGACGGTGCCGCCCATGGCAACGCTGGTTTCCAGAATCTCGGCACCAAAGCGCTCGGCGCGGCGCAGTTGATCGGCATCGTTGGCATCGAACATGATGAGCGGGTGCAGGTTGCCGTCGCCAGCATGAAAAACATTGCAGCAACGCAGCTGGTATTTTTTCTCCATCTCCTGAATCGCCAGCAAAATGTCGGCCAGGCGCTTGCGCGGAATGGTCGAGTCCATGCACATGTAATCCGGGCTGATGCGACCGCTGGCGGGAAAAGCGTTTTTGCGCCCGCTCCAGAATTTCAGCCGCTCGGCTTCGTTGCGGCTGACAGCCAGGCTGCTGGCACCAAACTCGCGCAACACCGCGCTCATGCGACCAATTTCTTCTTCAACCTCGGCCGGCGTGCCATCGCTCTCACACAGCAAAATGGCGGCCGCGTTGAGGTCATAGCCGGCGTGGACATAATCTTCGACTGCGGCCGTCATCGGTTTGTCCATCATCTCCAGCCCGGCCGGAATGATGCCCGCGGCGATCACACCCGCCACCGCCGCACCGGCCTGGCGCACATCGTCAAAACTGGCCAGGATGACGCGCGCCAGCAGCGGCTTGGGGACGAGCTTGACGGTCACTTCCAGCGTGATCGCCAGCATGCCTTCGGAGCCGATCACGATGCTGAGCAAATCAAAGCCCGGCGCATCGAGCGCAGCGGAGCCGAATTCGACCGCCTCGCCGGTCATGGTGAAGCCTTTGATTTTGACGATGTTGTGCAGCGTCAAGCCGTATTTGAGGCAGTGCACGCCGCCCGCGTTCTCGGCCACGTTGCCACCAATGGTGCAGGCAATCTGGCTGGAAGGATCGGGCGCGTAGTACAGGCCGTAGGGCGCGGCTGCCTCGCTGATGGCCAGGTTGCGCACGCCGCACTGCACGCGGGCGGTGCGGCTGAGCGGGTCGACGCCAAGGATCTGGTTGAACTTTGCCAACGACAACGCCACCCCCATCGGGTGCGGCATGGCACCGCCCGACAAACCGGTGCCGGCACCGCGGGCCACCACGGGCACTTGCAGCACGGCGCAGGCACGCAGCACCGCTTGCACCTGCGCTGGTGTTTGCGGCAGCGCCACCACCAGTGGCCGGGTGCGGTAGGCGCTCAGGCCGTCGCACTCAAAGGCGCTGGTGTCTTCCTCGTGGTACAGCAAGGACTCGGCCGGCAAAATGGCGCGCAGCGCCGCCACCACTTCGGCCTGACGCTGCGCGCGCTGCGCCGGTTCTTGCAAAGTGCTGAGTGTGGAGGCAGTCATGCTGGATTCCTCAGTTGGAGGCGGTTCATCAGATGCCATTGTCACACGTCCGGCCCCCTACAATCGCAGGCCTCTTGCCCCGTTCGCAACACCGCCCATACGCCAACCGACCGCTTTGAAAATGCCCTCAGCCACCCGTACCTGGCATCGATGGTTACGCCAGTTGCGCTCACTTTGGCCCACGCTGCCGCCACACGACCTGCTGCGCAACGCCACCTACCGGCGCTTGTGGACATCGATCCTGATCAGCTCGTTCGGCGGCCAGGTCACCATGCTGGCGTTGCCCTTGACGGCGGCGGTGCTGCTGCACGCCACACCGTGGCAGATGGGGGTGCAGACGGCGATGGAGCTGGCGCCTTTTGTGCTGCTGTCGCTGCCGGCCGGGGTCTGGCTCGATCGCGTGCGCAAGCTGCCAGTCTATGTGCTGGGCGAAGGCGTGGTGGCGCTGGTGCTGGCCAGCGTGCCGCTGGCCTGGTATTTTGGCTGGTTGTCAATGCGTTGGATGTACGCCGTGGCGTTCGCCATTGGCTGCGTATTTGTCACTGCCGGCACCGCCGCGCAACTGGTTCTGACACAGATCGTTCCGCGCCAGCGCCTGGTGGAAGCCTACGCCAAAAACGCGCTGGCTTCCAGTGGTGCCGAAGTGGCCGGACCAGGTCTGGCCGGGGCCTTGATCAAACTGGTCGGCGCGCCGCTGGCGCTGCTCGCCGATGCTGTGCTGCTGCTCACTTCGCTGTTCATTTTGCGCGGCCTCAAAATTCATGAGCAACGCTTCAGCTCTGAGGCGGGCCACTTTTGGCGCGACCTCAAAGAAGGTTTGCATTTTGTTCGTGGCCAACCGCTGCTGGTGTCGATGGCGGTCGCGGTCGGTCTGTGGCAAATGACCAACCAGTGCGCGCTGGTGGTGCAGATCCTGTTTGCCACGCGCGAACTCCATCTCAATGAAAGCCAGATCGGTCTGTGCTACATCGGTCTTGGGCTGGGCTCGGTGCTGAGCAGCTTTGTCGGCAACCGCATCTCGCGCTGGCTCGGCCCCGGTCCGTGCCTGATTCTGGGTTTTGCCGTTTGCGGCGCTGGCTGGTTGCAGTTGGCGCTGTCACCAGCTGGCCGCTGGGGCGTGGCAGCGTTCGTTTTCATGCTGCTGTGCTTCAGCGTCGGTGCGGTGCTGATTTTCATCAATTTCCTGGCGCTGCGCCAGGCGGTGACGCCCGAGCCGCTGCTGGGGCGCGTCACCAGCACCATGCGCTGGTTGATCTTGCTCCCCGCCGGGCCGGGCGCTTTGCTCGGCGGCTACCTCGGACAGCAGTTTGGTCTGCGCTACGCGCTGTTGGTGCCCGGCGTGGCGACGCTGGCGCTGGCGCTATGGGCCTGGAGCCAGCCGGTGATCGAGCGCGTGCGTGTGCTGCCGACCTTGCTACCAGAGCAGGCTTGAGCGAAGCCGTTAACGTGAAAGAATGCTCGTCATTGCGGCCTCCCCTTTTCGTCATTGCGAGCAACGCGAAGCAATCCATGCCGCTCGAAGCCATGGATTACCACGGACTGCGGCCTCGCAATGGCAGTGCAGCTATTATCCCGCCATGCCATCCAGTGCCAGCCCCGCCCCACCACCCACGCCGTCCTGGGCCGCCACCTTCAAGGTCTATCTGGAGCCGCCCACGCTGCGCATGTTGTCGCTCGGGTTTTCTGCCGGGCTGCCATTGCTGTTGGTGCTGGGGACGCTGAGCTTCTGGCTGCGCGAGGCGGGCATTGACCGCACCACCATCGGCTACCTGAGCTGGGTCGGATTGGCTTACGCTTTCAAGTGGGTTTGGGCACCGCTGGTGGACCGGCTGCCGCTGCCGTGGCTGACGCGCTGGCTCGGTCGCCGGCGCAGTTGGCTGTTGCTCTCGCAGTGCGCCGTGGCTGTCGGTCTGGTGGCAATGTCTTTCAATGACCCGCGAGTTGCGCTAGAGCCGGTGTTATGGGGCGCGCTCTCTGTCGCCTTTGGTTCTGCCACGCAAGACATCGCGCTGGATGCCTTTCGCATCGAATCGGCCGGCAGCGAACGCCAGGCGGCGCTGGCTGCTGCCTACCAGACCGGCTACCGGCTGGCGATGATCTGGGCCGGTGCCGGTGCCCTATGGTTGGCCGCGCGTGCCAGCGTCGCCGGGCTCTCCGGCTACCAGCACGATGCCTGGCATTTTGCCTACCTGGTGATGGCCGCGAGCATGCTGCCAGGAATGCTCACCGTGTTGCTCTCGCCCGAGCCGCTGCCCCGCCGCATGGCCCGGGCCAAAGGTGTGCTTGACTGGTTGCGCACAGCGCTGGTCGATCCTTTTGCCGATTTTGTGCGGCGTTACCGGTGGCAAGCCGTGCTGATGCTGGCGCTGATCGCGGTTTACCGGATCAGTGACGTGGTGATGGGTGTAATGGCCAACCCGTTTTACGTCGATATGGGTTACAGCAAGGACGAAGTGGCGGCGGTGACCAAAGTGTTTGGGGTAGTGATGACATTGGTTGGCGCTTTTGTCGGCGGCGTGCTGTCGCTGCGCTGGGGGGTGATGCGTGTGCTCATGCTTGGTGCCATCGGTAGCGCGGCGACCAATTTGCTGTTCGCCGGCCTGAGCGTCATCGGGCATGATGTGAGCGCGCTGGTGCTGGTCATTTCAGCCGACAATCTGGCCGGCGGAATGGCTTCGGCGGCGTTCATCGCTTATCTGTCGTCGCTGACCAACATCAATTACTCGGCCACCCAGTACGCCTTGCTGAGTTCCGTGATGCTGCTGCTGCCAAAATTTCTGGCCGGTTATTCGGGCCGCTATGTGGACGCATTCGGTTACCCAAATTTTTTCATTGCCACTGCCTTGCTGGGGCTGCCGGTACTGGCGTTGTTGGCGCTGGCCACACGCCATCAGTTTGCGCCCAACGCCGACAGCCCTTAGACTGTTCTTATGAACCAGAATTTATTGATTATTGAAGACGACGCACGGCTGGCCCAGATGGTGGTTCAGTACCTGGGCAAAAACGGCTACCAGGTGCACCATGCCGGTGACGGCAGCAGCGGGCTGGCAGCGCTACAGGCCAACCCACCCGCTCTGGTGTTGCTCGATTTGATGCTGCCCGATCTGGACGGGCTGGAAGTG
Organism: Rhodoferax sp.; assembly: GCA_036171375.1. Classification (GTDB taxonomy): domain Bacteria; phylum Pseudomonadota; class Gammaproteobacteria; order Burkholderiales; family Burkholderiaceae_C; genus Rhodoferax. The sequence continues at coordinate 11,982 of JAVHQY010000221.1, forward strand.
TGTCGCCGCATCCGCGCGCTGCCCGGCGTGGTGGCGCGAACGCCGCTGCTGATGCTGACCGCCAAGGGCGACCCGATGGATCGCATCATCGGGCTGGAAATGGGTGCCGACGATTACCTGCCCAAGCCGTTTGAACCGCGTGAACTGTTGGCGCGCATCCGTGCCGTATTGCGTCGCCGCGCTGATCCAGCACCCGATGCGCAGCGCCGGCTGCGCTTTGGCAGCCTGGAGATAGACCGTGATGCGCACTCGGTAAGCGTGGCGGGCGAGCCGCGCGAAATCACCGCTTACCAGTTTGACCTGTTGTTGTTGCTGGCGGAGAACATTGGCAAGGTGCTCAGCCGCGACCAGATCATGGCGGCCGTGAGCGGGCGTGAGTTTGATGCCGCCGACCGCTCCATCGACGTCCACATGGGTCACATTCGCGCTGCCATAGAAGAAGATGCCAAAAAGCCCAAGCGCATTCTCACCCTGCGCGGTGTCGGCTACATGTTCGCACGCCAGCAGGACTGAGCGCCGGAATGCTGTTCAAGCGCCTCTACGTTCGCATCTGGCTGGCGGTCTTGCTGGCGCTGGCGGCGCTGACGGTGGTGGTTGGCTGGGCCTGGCAGCAGACCTCGGATCCGCTGCCGCGCGAAGTGGTGATCCGCAACGATGCCGGACAAATTATCGGCAACGGCCAAGCCAGCCGACGGCGTGCACCGGGGGCCAGCACGCAAGCCAAAAACGGTGACGGTTTTGATGCACAGATGCTGTCGTTCGGACTGGGAAATGCCACTGACCGTGGCCATGAATACGCGGTCCTGATGACCGACGGGCAAATCGTCCGCTTGCAGTTGCCACAGCGCAAAGTGCCAGAGCTGTGGCGCTGGAGCAGCACGCCGGTGGGTTTTTTCTGGCTGCTGGCGCTGTTGGGTGCGGTCACCGCGCTGGTCACCTATCCCATCATCCGCAAGCTCACCCGCCACCTGGCGCTGCTACAGGAAGGGGTGGAAAAATGGGGTCAGGGCGACTTGTCGGTGCGCGTCTCCGAAGGTGGCAGCGACGAAGTGGCTTTTCTGGCCCGGCGCTTCAATCATGCAGCCGAGCGCGTTGAGAGCCTGTTGCAGGCGCAGCGTGCGATGCTGGCCAATGCCTCGCACGAGTTGCGCTCGCCGCTGGCGCGCATCCGCATGGGGCTGGAGCTGATGGGCGAGGCACCCTCGCCCGAGTGGCAGGCCGAAATTTCACGCGACGTGGCCGAGCTCGATCAACTGGTGGAAGAAGTCTTGTTGGCCAGTCGACTCGACGCGCAGGAAGCCAACCTGGGCGCGATCGAAGCGGTGGACTTGGTGGCCCTGGTGGCGGAAGAATGCGCCCGCGTCGGTGCCGATCTGGATGCCAGCCAGCTGGGCGCGTCTGAACTGCCAGTGCCTGGCGTTGCCCGGCTGGTGCAGCGCGCCATTCGCAACCTGCTGGAAAACGCGCGTCGCCATGCGCCGGGCGAAATCAGCGTGACGCTGGAGCGCCATGACGCTCACGCCCGCATCGCCGTTTGCGACCGCGGCCCGGGTGTGCCAGCAGCGCAGCGCGAGCGCATCTTTGAGCCTTTTTACCGTTTGCCCGGTGCCAGTGAGCGCGACGGCGGTATCGGTTTGGGTCTGGCGCTGGTAAAGTCCATCGCCATGCGCCATGGTGGCACGGTGCAGTGTCAGGATCGAGCCGGTGGCGGCAGTTGTTTCATTCTGACTTTGCCGCTGGCCCCTTGACTGCACTGGCAGCGTGCAGGCTGGCCATGGTTTGCTGCACCCGCTCGGCCGGGATGTCCACCAGGCAGCGCGTGTGGCTGAGCGGGCAGACGCGCGCAAAGCACGGCGCACAGTTCAGCGCCGGCTGATAGTCGGGATCGTTCTTCAGCCACAGCACTTTGGCCCGGTCGTTCAGCGGCGGCGTGTGCAATGGGCTGCTGGAGCCAAAAATGCCCACTTGCGCCACGCCCAGCGCTGCTGCCACGTGCATCAAGCCGGAGTCGTTGCTGAGCACCGTGTGCGCACCGGCCAACAGCTCGAAAGCCTGCATTAGCGAAGTCTTGCCAGCCAGGTTCAGGCAGCGGCCGGCTTGCCCGGCGTTGGCGCTGGCGGCAATTTCCTCACACAGTTCAAAATCTTTGGCCGCGCCCAGCAACAGCACGCTGGCATCAAGTTGGCGTGCCAGCGCCGCAAAGTGGCCGGTTGGCCAGCGTTTGGCCGGACCAAACTCGGCACCCGGAATAAAAACCAAATAGTCACCGCGCCGCAGGTCAAAAGCCCGCAGCGTGCGCTCGACCTGTTGCGCATCGAGCTGCAAACGGGGGCGGTCGTCGCTGACCTCAGGCTCGCCGCTGAGGCCCGAGTAAAACGCCACCATTGGCGCACGCTGGCCCTTTTGCGGATTGGGCAGGTGCTGGGTCAGCAGTAGGTGCCGCTGCTCGCCCAGATAGCCGATGCGCTGCGGTATGCGCGCCAGCCACGGCAGCAAGGCGCTTTTGAAGGAATTGGGACAAACGTAGGCAAGGTCAAAGCGCTGGCGCAGCGATCGCGCCAGCGCGAAACGTTGGCGCCACTGCAATTGGCCGTGGACAAACGGCAGTTCAATGACCGCGCTGACCTGGCCCATGGTGCGATACACCGGTGCCACCCAGGGCAGCGCCGCCAGCGTGAGCTGCTCGCCGCGTGCGTGCAAGCGGCGCAGCAGCGGCTCGGTCATCACCGCGTCGCCAATCCACTGCGGCGCGATGATCAGTGAGCGCTTGTCGGCGGGCAACTCAGCGCGCTCCAGTTGGCACTGTGGCCCGGTCAAGGCGCACGCGCGAGCGTGCCGCTTCAGTGGCTGGCGAAATGTTCGCCCGCCTTGAGTTGGTACAGCGTGCCGCAGTACGGACACTTGGCCTGGCCGCTGTGGGCCACGTCGAGGTAAACCCTGGGGTGGTTGTTCCACAGCTTCATGTCGGCTTTGTCGCTCGGGCAATAAACGCCACCCTGGGCATTGAGTTCTTTGGCGTTAAGTTCAATGGTGGCTTGCTTCATGGGGCAACTTTCGTGAGCCAGTGGGTATATTTGGGGTTGCGAGCGTTGACGATGTCAAAGAACGCGCTTTGAATTTTTTCCGTGATGACACCGCGGCTGCCGCAGCCGATCTCGATCCGGTCGAGTTCGCGAATCGGTGTCACTTCGGCCGCCGTGCCGCTGAAAAACGCTTCGTCGGCAATATAGACTTCGTCGCGGGTAATGCGTTTTTCAACGACTTCAATTCCCAGGTCGTTGGCAATCTGCATCACGGTATTGCGCGTGATGCCGTTGAGCGCGCCAGCCGACAAATCGGGCGTGTAGATCACGCCGCTTTTGACGATGAATATATTCTCCCCCGGGCCTTCGGAGACGAAACCCGAGCTGTCGAGCAGCAGCGCTTCATCGTAGCCGTCATCGCAGACTTCGAGGTTGGCCAAAATGGAATTGGTGTAATTGCTCACCGCCTTGGCCTGCGTCATGGTGATATTGACGTGGTGGCGCGTGTAGCTGCTGGTCTTGACGCGGATGCCGCGCTTCATGCCTTCGTCGCCGAGGTAAGCACCCCACGGCCAGGCAGCAATCATCAGGTGGATGGTGTTGCCCTTGGGCGAAACACCGAGCTTTTGCGAGCCGATCCAGCTCAGCGGGCGGATGTAGCAGCTCTCGAGCTGGTTGTCGCGCACCACGGCCCTTTGCGCCGCGCTCACCTGTTCGGGCGTGAACGGAATTTTCATGCGCAAAATCTTGGCGCTGTTGAACAGGCGCGTGGTGTGCTCGGCCAGCCGGAAAATCGCCGTGCCACCGAGCGCGTTGTAGGCACGCACGCCTTCAAAAACGCCGCAGCCGTAATGCAGCGTGTGGGTGAGCACGTGAATTTTGGCATCGCGCCACTCAACCATCTGGCCGTCCATCCAGATTTTGCCGTCGCGATCGGCCATTGAGGGAGGTAGAGGACTCATCGGTGTTCCTTCAGTAGTGAATAGGTTGAATGTGCTGATTTTACGGGCCTGGTGCTGGCTCGATCAGCAGCGGGCCGCGATCCGGTGGCAGTCGCAGCAATTGCCAACGTTTGAGCTTGCCGCGCTGGAACTCGCACTTCACCTGCGCACCCGACTCATCCTGCCAGCTCCAATTTTCCGTGTCGGCAGCATCGGCCGGCAACGCCTGACCCAGCGCCCGCGTCAAGGCCGTCACGTGCAACAGCGTCATGCCGGTCCTGAGTTTGGTGTGGAGCATGACGGCGCTGCCCACGCTGCCAATCGGTCGCCGGGCCGCGCGTTGCAGCACCCGCATCGTCTGGGTCCAGTGCAACAGCAGCCACAACAGCAACGCGCCCAGCGCCGCAACCAGACCGCCCCAGCCGTAGCGGTAAAAAGCCCACGCCAGCAAGGCCACAGCAGCCAGCGGCAACGCCAGCGACTGGATTTTCATGGCGTATTGGCAGCAGCGGCCGGATGCCAGCGCAGCACCACTGCCAGCCCGCCCAGTCGCTCCGAGCGGCTCAGTTGCAGTTGCAGACCCAGCACGAGGGAAATTTTTCTCACGATCGACCAGCCCAGACCGCTGCCCGACTGACCGCTGCCCAGACCACGGAAAAAACGCTCGCCCAAACGCGCCAGCTCGCTCTCGCTCAAGCCCTTGCCGCTGTCATGCACCGACAACACTGCCGCCCCCGCTTCATGGCTGACTTTGACTTCGACCTGCGCGCCGTCGGGGCTGTAGCGCAGCGCGTTGTCAATCAAATTGCGCAGCAGCACTTCGATCAAGGTTTCGTCGCCGCTGACCGGGCAGCTTTGCGGTGCGGCCAGCGTCAGCACCTGCTGGCGCGCCAACGCAGCGGGCGCGTGCAGCGCCGCGCTGCGCTGGGCAATGACACTTAAATCCGCCGTGGTGGGTGCGCTCGCTTGCGCCAGTGGTAGCGCTTCCAGCCGCGCCAGCGTCAGCAATTGTTCAATCAGCCGGGTGGCGCGGTCGCAGCCTTCGAGCGTGGCGCGCAAGGCGTGCTGCAATTGCGCGGCATCAGCGCTGGCACCCATTGCCACCTGGGCTTGCAAGCGAATGGCAGCAATCGGTGTGCGCAGCTCATGCGCGGCATCGGCGGTGAAGCGGCGCTCGCTCTCCATCATCTGCTCGATGCGCCCAAACAGCTCGTTGAGAGCCTGCACCACGGGTTGTATCTCGGACGGCAGCTTGGGCAGGTCGAGTGCTTCGGCGCTGTGCGGCTGGCGCTGCTGGAGCAACTGGCTCAGCCGGCGCAGCGGCGCAAGTTCGTTCGCCACGGCCCACCACAGTCCGGCTGCCAGCAGCGGCAGCGCGATCAGCAATGGCCACATCATGCCACCCAGCACGGCGTACAGAATCGACTGACGTGACTCCATCTGCTCGCCCACATAGACTTGCACCGCGCGATCGGGGGCACGGGTGGCAAACACGCGCCACTGGCTGCCGTCGCTCTGGCGCAGCATGGAAAACCCTTCCGGCGTGGCGCTGATCGGCGCGCCGGCGGCGTTGCTGGAATGGGCCACCAGATGGCCATCGACAAACACCTGAAAAATCACTTTGGCCGCGTATTTGTGCAGCAACGGCGCTTCCTGCGCCGCCGCGTCGTCCTCACGTCCGCTGCCGTTGAGCATTAGCAGCGCGGCAGTTTGCGTCAAGTGACCGTCGAAAAGTTCATCGACTTCGTCGCTGGCATCGATCCAGATAAAAATGGCGGCTCCCAGCCAGATGGCGCTGAGGATGCCCAGCATTACCAGCAGCAGATGCCGCTGCATCGATCGCGCTCCGAAGTGCAGCATCAGGCAGACCCCTTTTCCTGTAGCACCGCGTAGCCTACGCCGCGTACCGTCTGGATCAGATCGGGCCGCAATTTGCGCCGTAGGTGATGCACGTGCACCTCCACCGTGTTGCTCTCAACTTCATAACCCCAACTGTAGAGCTGCTGCTCGATCTGCTCGCGCGACAGCACGCGCCCGGCGTTGAGCATCAGCGTGTAGAGCAAATCAAATTCGCGCGTTGACAGTGGTACCGTTTTGCCGTCGAGACTGACCTGGCGCGCCACCGGGTCAAGCAGCACGTTGCCAAAACCCAAGGCACTTTGTGGTTGACCGTGCGCGCGGCGCATCAGTGCCCGCAGGCGAGCGCCGAGTTCATTCAAATCAACCGGTTTGACGACGTAGTCATCAGCACCATGGTCAAGGCCACGAATGCGGTCGGGCAAAGTGTCGCGCGCTGTCAGTACCAGCACCGGGGTTGCGATTTTGCGGGCGCGCAGCGCTTGCAGCACATCCATGCCGTCCTTGAACGGCAGCCCCAGATCAAGCACGGCGGCTGAATAGTCACCGCTACAGAGCTCGCGCTCGGCGGCCACGCCGTCGCGCACCCAATCGACCTGAAAACCAAGCTGGCGCAAGCCCGCGCGCAACCCGTCACCCAACAGTGGGTCATCCTCCGCCAACAAAATCCGCATTTCGCCCAGCCTCCAAACCGGTATTGGTGTAGCCATTGTGACACGCCACACGAGCGACAATGCGAGTTTCAAACTCGGCAACAGGACGTTCATGAACGACAGTGTTTTGCCGCGCTTTGAATGGTGCCGAAAAGTGGCCGTCAGCAGCACTGCCGGTGGCGCGCGGCGCGGTGCCATGACACAGGCGCTGGTCGGCATGGGTGTGAAAGTAGCACTGTTCGAGGTCAATCTTGAAACCGCCACGTCGATGGTAAAACCGGGTAAAGGGTAAATCCCGATGGGCAGCACCTGTTTTGCGGCGTAGATTCGGTTCACCGCTGGCGTAGTGGTCGGCACTGGCCAAAAGCCAGGGATCCCAGGAGACAGCCATCAAAGACATGGCATGACGGCGCGGCCACAAGAAGCTGCGCCCCAAAAAGGCACCCCGCAGTCGGTGCCTTTTTTTCGTTCCCGGAATCAGCAGCGATGCTGTCGATGATGGTGGGTGGCGGGCCGGGCCGGATGCGACAATGTGCCACGCAGCGGGTTGCGCCCGTGCTACCAACCACTCGATCGCGCTGAGGAGCCAATGGATTTGCTGATTGTGACGCTGGCTTCGCTGGTGGCCGGTTTCGTCGATTCAATTGTCGGTGGTGGCGGCCTGGTGCTGGTGCCAACGCTGTTTGCCACTTTCCCAAGCGCTGCGCCGGCCACGCTGCTTGGCACCAGCAAAGGCGCTGCCGTCTGGGGCACATCGTTTGCCAGTTGGCATTTCAGCCGTCGCATTCAACTGCCGTGGGCGGCCCTGTGGCCGGCGGCGGTGGCCGGCTTTGTGGCCTCGCTCTCGGGTGCCTGGCTGGTGACACAGGTCTCACCCAATTATTTGCGCAAAGCCTTGCCGCTGATCTTGCTGGCGGTGCTGCTCTACACGGTGCTGAAAAAAGAACTTGGACGCACGCACGCGCCGCGTTTCAGCGGCCGTATGGAAGCGCTTCTGATGGTGGCGATCGGCGTCGGAACCGGTTTTTATGATGGTTTTTTTGGTCCCGGTACCGGCAGTTTTCTGGTCTTTTTGCTGGTTCGCGTGATGGGTTTTGATTTCTTGAACGCGTCAGCTTCGGCCAAGCTCATCAATACTGCGACCAACATCGCCGCGCTGTTGCTGTTCATGCTCAAAGGTCACATCTGGTGGCACTTCGCAGCGGCGATGGCGGTTGCCAACGTGATCGGCAGTCTGCTGGGCACGCGCCTGGCGCTCAGGCACGGCAGCGGTTTTGTGCGCGTATTTTTTATCGTCGTGGTGCTGGCGTTGATTCTGAAAACCGGCTATGACGCTTTCCTGCGCTGAACCTCAGCGCGTTGCCGGCGGCCATGGTACTTCGGCCAGGCTGCGCGGCTTGCCCAGCGGTGCCGGGGACTGGCCTTTTTGCACCGCTGCAATGTCCTCTTCGCTGGGGTATTGGCCCAGCAGCCAGTAATCGATCACACGCCGCGCAATTGGCGCTGAATATTTGGCACCGAAACCGGCGTTTTCGATCACCAGCGCCAGCGCGATGGTTGGCTCTTCGGCCGGGGCAAAAGCGGTGAACAAGGCGTGGTCGCGCAGTCGTTCTTCGGTTCGGGAGGCCACGTACTTCTCATTTTGCTTGATCTGAATCACCTGCGCCGTTCCGGTCTTGCCGCCGCTGCTGTAGGGCGCGCCGCGAAAGCTGGCCGACGCAGTGCCCTCTAGGTTGACACCCATCATGGCGTTCTTGACGACCGCAATGTTGGCCGGCTGGGCGATCGCCTGGCCCTGCGCCTGCCGGACGGTCGCGCTGGACTGGTGGGTGAGCACATCGACGACTTCCTTGACCAGGTGCGGTTTCATTTTGATGCCGTTGTTGGCCAGCGTCGCCACCGCCGATGCCAGTTGCAAAACGGTGAAGTTGTTGTAGCCCTGCCCGATGCCGAGCGAAATGGTTTCGCCGGCGTACCATTTCTGCTGATCGGCACGCTTGTAGGCTTTGCGCTTCCACGCGGTTGATGGCAGCAGTCCATGCACTTCACCTTCGATGTCGATGCCGGTGAGCTCGCCAAAGCCAAAGCGCTGCATCTGCTGGTGAATCCGATCCACCCCCAGATCGTTGGCCAGCATGTAGTAGTAGGTATCGCACGATTGCACGATGGACTGGTACATGTTGACGGTGCCGTGACCGCCTTCTTTGTCGTCGCGAAAACGGTGCCCGCCAAACATGAAATAACCCGGGTCGTGAATGGTTTGCTCGGGCTTGCGCACGCCGGTCTCCAGCGCCGCCAGCGCCATGAATGGCTTGTAAGTCGAGCCCGGCGGGTAAGTGCCACGCAGGGCGCGATTGAGCAGCGGCTTGTCGATCGACTGGTTGAGCGCTTGCCAGTTTTCGCTGTCGATGCCTTCGACGAACAGGTTGGGGTCAAAAGTTGGTTTACTCACAAACGCCAGAATCTCGCCGCTCCTGGGGTCGAGCGCCACCAACGCCCCGCGCCGCTCGCCAAACAGCGCCTCGACCAGTTGCTGCAACCGGATATCGATTGCCAGTTGCACCGTGTTGCCGGGCGTGGCCGGGCTGCTCGACATGCGGCGCATGGCGCGGCCACCAGCCGAAGTCTCCACCGCTTCGACGCCGGTGATGCCGTGCAATTGCGACTCGAAACTCTGCTCGATGCCCAGCTTGCCGATGTACTCGGTGCCACGGTAGTTGTCGGCTTCCTCAGAGTCGTCCAGCCGCTCCTTTTCAGCCGGATTGATGCGCCCGATGTAGCCGATGACGTGGCTTGCCAATTCGCCGAACGGGTAATTGCGAAACAGCCGGGCCTTGATGTCAATGCCGGGAAAGCGATAGCGTTGCGCAGCGAACTTGGCAACTTCTTCCTCGCTCAAACGAGTGCGCAGCGGCAGCGACTCAAAACTTTTGGATTCCTCCAGCAGTTTTTTGAAGCGGTGGCGCTCGCGAGCGGAAATCTCGATTACCTGCGCCAGCGCGTCGAGTGTTTGCTCCAGGTTGACAATTTTCGATGGCATCACTTCCAGCGTGTAGGCAGAATAATTGCTGGCCAGCACGATGCCGTTGCGATCCAGGATCAAGCCACGGTTGGCCACCACTGGCACGATGGCCGTGCGGTTGTTCTCGGCCTGGTCCAGCAGCTCATCGTGGCGCAACACCTGCAAATAGACCAGGCGCAAAGCCACCAGCAAGAAGCACAGCACAACCAGCACGCTGGCAACGTGCAGGCGGTTGCGGAATTGGCCCAGCTCGGCTTCAACGTGGTTGAGCGCCGTCATGCCGGTTCCGGCTCAAAGTGGCCGCGTGTCATCAGGATCCGGGGCCTGCTTCTGCGGCAATAAAAACAGCACGCTCGCCAGCGGCCACAGCAGCGACTCGATGAGCGGTGCCAGCAGCAACCAAAAACCCGGGAAACTGCCGCCCGCCGCCAGGCGAACGACCCATTCGATGGCATGTGCAGTCAAAAACAAGGGCAGCACCTGAAACGCCTGTAGCGGCACCGCAAACCACAGCAGGCGACGGTGAATGGCGATCGCCAGAAAACTCAGCGCGGTGTAGGCCAGCGCGTGTTGACCCAGCATGGCACCCTGATGCACGTCGAGCAGAATGCCAAAAACAAAAGCGGTGCCGACACCGACACGCCGCGGTTGATGGACAGTCCAGAAAACCAGACTGAGCGCGACAAAATCGGGCATCCAGTCGGCCCGCCCCAGGCTCATGTTTTGCAGTATGTTCAGGCTCAGCGCCGCCGCCAGGCTGCTCCAGATGAACCATGGATTGGCCGGCAACAGCAGTTGGTGGCCCGGGTGCATGATCATTTTTTGCCCCTCTTCGCGTCCACTGACGCTGCCGGTACCTCGGCCGGGCGTGGTGCCAGCACGGAGGCCGGGTTGAGCACCAGCACGTGACCGGTGCCAGTGACCAGCGCCAGGGGCGCTGCGATGATGCGGGCAAACGCCGAGTCAACCCGACGCTCGATCTTGGCCACCCGTGCCACTTGCAATCCGCTGGGGTAAATGCCATCGACACCGCTGGTGGTCAGCAGATCGCCCACTTGCACGTCGGCATTGGCGGCGGTAAAGCGCAGTTCCAGCGTGTTGGCGTGCAAGGCGCTGTCGCCGAAAGCCACGCTGCGTGCACCGGTGCGGGCGTTGAGCACCGGAATGGCGTGCTCCGGGTCGGTCACCAGCGTCACCTCGCTGAGCAGCGGATACACCCGGGTGACCTGACCCAGTACACCGCTTTCGTCGATCACTGCGCCGCCGTCGGGGATGCCATCGACCAGACCGCGATCGATGATGACTTTGCGCGTATAGGGGTCAGCCGCATCGTAGAGAATCTGCGCTGCCTGGGCACTGCTGCTGAAGCGCTCGCGCAACCCCAGCAGTTGGCGCAGACGCTTGTTTTCCAGCAACAGTTGCTCGACTTGGTGCGCACGCTGGGATTGCAGATTGAGTTGCTGCTGCGCTGCATCGGTGTCGGCGCGCGAGGCTTTGAGCGATTCAAAATACTGGCCGCTGTCGCGCCACCACAGCACCGGGCGCAATAGCAACCACTGCGCCGGGTACAGCACGCTGGCCACTGCCACGCGCAACGGCTGCGTCAGGTGCAGGCGCACGTCGGCGACCATCAAAAATAGCGCCAAGGCGCTAAACAGGGCGAGCTTGGACAGGGCCGACGGGCCCTGCTTGAAAAAAGACGGCGGCGTTGCGTTCAGCGTACCGAGTGGCATCGCCGCACCTGCAAGTTATTCGCTGGTGAAGATCGAACCCATGCGCTCCATTCGCTCCAGCGCAATGCCACAGCCATGCACGACGCAGGTCAGCGGGTCTTCTGCCACCAACACCGGCAGACCGGTTTCTTCCGCCAGCAAGCGATCCAGGTCGCGCAACAAGGCCCCGCCGCCAGTGAGCATCATGCCGCGATCAGCGATGTCGGCACCCAGCTCGGGCGGGGTTTGCTCGAGCGCATTTTTGACTGCCGAGACGATGTTGTTGATGGGTTCGGTCAGCGCTTCCAGGATCTCGTTGCTGGAAATGGTGAAGCTGCGCGGCACGCCTTCAGACAGGTTGCGTCCGCGCACTTCCATCTCGCGCACTTCGCTGCCCGGAAAGGCCGAGCCGATGCTCTTCTTGATTGTCTCGGCGGTGGGCTCGCCGATCAGCATGCCGTAGTTGCGCCGGATGTAGTTGATGATGGCATCGTCAAAACGATCGCCGCCGACGCGCACGCTGCCTTTATAGACCATGCCGCCGAGCGAGATGACACCGACTTCGGTCGTGCCGCCGCCAATATCGACCACCATCGAGCCGCTGGCCTCGCCCACCGGCAGACCGGCACCAATGGCCGCTGCCATCGGCTCTTCGATCAAAAAGACATCGCGTGCGCCCGCTCCCAGCGCTGACTCGCGAATGGCGCGACGCTCAACCTGGGTTGAGCCACAGGGAACGCAAATGATGATGCGCGGACTGGGGCGGAAAATGGAGCGTGGATGCACCATCTTGATGAATTGCTTGAGCATTTGCTCGGTGACCGTGAAGTCGGCAATCACGCCGTCTTTCATGGGCCGAATGGCTTCGATATTGCCCGGCACCTTGCCCAGCATCGCTTTAGCTTCCCTGCCCACCGCCTGTATCGTTTTCTTGCCTTGGGGGCCGCCTTCATGGCGAATCGCAACCACCGACGGCTCGTCGAGCACGATGCCCTTGTCGCGCATGTAGATCAGGGTGTTGGCCGTACCCAGATCGATCGCCAGGTCAGTGGAAAAATACTGACGAAATGTTCCAAACATCAAAAATCCTCTCGGGCAGGGCGGGCGCGCCGCTTTGCCGCCGCCGTGTTGACCGCATCAATGACCGTATAAATCGACCGCCTACGGCAATTAAACTGTGACGCCACAGTGCCGCGTTGCAAAGGCGGGATAATACTCCATCGCCTGCTAAAACCTGCGCCTGCAACCGACCAAAGTTGGCGCTTTACAAGCCGTTTCAAACCAAAATGTCCCTCACTGCCACCGACCTTGAACGTATCGCCGATCTGGCGCAACTTGAACTTCAGCCGCAGCAGCGTTCACACCTGCTCGTGCAGATGAACGATTTTTTTCGACTGGTTGAAAAAATGCGTGCCGTCGATTGTGCCGGCATTGAGCCTATGGCGCATCCGCTGGCCGGTGTGCAGGAGGTGGCCTTGCGCTTGCGCGACGATGTGGCGAGCGAGCCCGACCAGCGCACAGTCAACCAGCGCAATGCGCCGGCGCTGGAGGGTGGCCTGTTTCTGGTTCCAAAGGTGCTTGAATAACATGAGTAGCAGTGCACTGCACAACTTCACGCTCGCCCAGTTGGCAGCGCAACTGCGCGCGCGCAAGTTTTCTGCGCTGGAACTGGCGCAACATTTTCTGGCGCGCGCCCAGGCCCACGCCGAGCTCGGTACCTTCCTCGACTTCAACGAAGAAGTCACTTTGCAGCAGGCCCGCGCCGCCGACCTGGCGCTGGCAGCGGGTGGCGCGTCGCCCCTGCTGGGCATCGCGCTGGCGCACAAGGACATCTTCGTCACACGCGACTTCGCCACCACAGCGGGCTCCCGAATGCTCAAGGGCTACCGCTCGCCATTCGATGCCACGGTGGTCGCCAAGCTCGGTGCCAGCGGCATGGTGACTTTGGGCAAGCTCAACTGCGACGAATTCGCCATGGGCTCGTCCAATGAAAACTCGGCTTTTGGCGCGGTCAGGAATCCGTGGGATCTGAAGCGCGTTCCGGGCGGCTCATCGGGCGGCAGCGCGGCAGCCGTGGCAGCGCGTCTGACACCAGCCGCCACCGGCACCGACACCGGCGGTTCGATCCGCCAGCCGGCCGCGTTCTGTGGTGTCACTGGCATCAAACCGACTTACGGCCGCGTCTCGCGCTATGGCATGGTGGCCTTTGCTTCCAGCCTCGACCAGGCCGGGCCGCTGGCGCGCAGCGCGCAGGATTGTGCCTTGCTGCTCTCAACCATGGCGGGTGTCGATGCCGACCGCGATTCCACTTCGCTGGATGTGCCGGCCGAGGATTTCTCGCGCGCGCTGGAAAATTCCATTGCCGGTTTGCGCATCGGCATCCCGAAAGAATTTTTTGCCGATGGGCTGGCACCCGACGTGCGCGCGGCCATCGATGCGGCGCTCAAGCAATACCAGGCGCTGGGGGCCGAGCTGATCGATATTTCCCTGCCGCACACCGAGCTGTCGATCCCGGTCTATTACATCATTGCGCCGGCTGAAGCGTCGAGCAACCTGAGCCGTTTCGATGGAGTCAAGTTCGGTTACCGCGCGGCGCACTATCGCGACCTGGCTGAGATGTACAAAAAAACCCGCAGCGAGGGTTTTGGCGACGAAGTCAAGCGCCGCATCATGATCGGCACCTACGTGCTCTCGCACGGCTATTACGATGCCTATTACCTGCAAGCGCAAAAAATCCGGCGCCTGATTGCCAACGATTTTCAGCAGGCATTCCAGCACTGCGACATCATCGCCGGCCCGGTGGCCCCGACCGTGGCCTGGAAGTTGGGTGAAAAAAATGACAATCCGCTGGCCAATTACCTGGCCGACATTTTTACCCTGCCGGCCTCGCTGGCGGGTCTGCCGGCAATGAGCCTGCCGGTTGGTTTGGGTGCTGGCGCAATGCCGGTGGGTTTGCAACTGATCGGCAACTACTTGCAGGAGGCCCGGCTGCTCAACGTGGCGCACCGCTTGCAGCAGGCGACCGACTGGCACAACGCCAAGCCGGAGGGATTTTGAACATGCAAGCATCCAAGTCAGCGCTGGTACAAGGCTATGAAGTCGTCATCGGTTTCGAGACCCACGCCCAGCTCACCACGCAGTCCAAGATTTTCAGCCGCGCCTCCACCGCTTTTGGCGCGGCACCCAACACGCAGGCTTGCGCCGTCGATCTGGCGCTGCCAGGCACTTTGCCGGTGATGAACGTCGGTGCGGTCGAGCGCGCCATCAAGTTCGCGTTGGCGATTGGTGCCAAGGTGTCGCCACGCAGCATTTTTGCGCGCAAGAATTATTTCTATCCAGATCTGCCCAAGGGTTACCAGATCAGCCAGTTTGAAATTCCGGTGGTGCAGGGCGGCCGGGTCGAGTTTTACCTTGACGGTGACAAGCGCAGTGTGCGCCTGGTGCGCGCGCACCTCGAAGAAGACGCGGGCAAATCGCTGCACGAAGACTTCATCGGCCAGACCGGCATCGACTTGAACCGGGCCGGCACGCCGCTGCTGGAGATCGTCACCGAGCCCGACATGCGCTCTAGCCTGGAAGCCGTGGCCTACGCCCGCGAGCTGCACAAGATTGTGAGCTGGATCGGCATTTGCGATGGCAATATGCAAGAGGGCAGTTTTCGCTGCGATGCCAACGTGTCGGTGCGCAAGCCGGGGCAAGTGCTGGGAACGCGGCGCGAGGTCAAGAACCTCAACAGCTTCAAGTTCATGCAACAGGCGATCGATTATGAAGTGCGCTGGCAGATCGAACAGCTGGAAGACGGCCATGCAATTCACCAGGCCACCGTGTTGTTTGACCCCGACACCGGCGAGACGCGCGCCATGCGCAGCAAGGAGGACGCTGCCGATTACCGCTATTTCCCAGATCCCGATTTGCCGCCGCTGGTGATTGCCGACGAGTGGGTGCAGCGCGTGCGGGCATCGATGACCGAGCTGCCACGCGTCATGGCGCAACGTTTTGTCGCCGACCACGGCTTGGCGGAAAGCGATGCCACGGCGATGACGCAAAGCCTTGCGACCGCGGCTTATTTTGAAGCTGCGGCAAAAGCCTGCGCCCAGCCCAAACTGGTCAGCAACTGGCTGATGGGTGAAGTTGCACGCAGCCTCAACGCCGGGCAGATCGAGATTTCAAAAGCGCCGGTATCAGCTTTGCAATTGGCCCAACTGCTGACACGCATCAGCGACGGCAGCATTTCCAACAACGCGGCCAAACAGGTCTGGGAGCTGCTCTGGAGCGGGCAGTTCAGCGATGCCGACGCGGCAATTGCAGCCAAAGGGCTCAAGCAGATGAACGACAGCGGCGCGCTGGAAAAAATTGTCGATGCGGTGCTGGCGGCGAACCCGAAAAACGTCGAGCAGTACCAGGCTGGCAACGCCAAGGCGCTCAACGCGCTGGTCGGTCAGATCATGAAAGCCAGCCAGGGCAAAGCCAATCCGCAGCAGGTCACTGACCTGCTGCGCAGCAAGCTCGGCTAAGGCAGCCTGCCGCTGTTGCCACCGCTGGCTTGCCCGAAATCGTCAGCCGCAGGGGCCCCAGGGGTGAGAGCCGATTTCTGGTACTCCAGCATGAGGCACTCGCCCCCGGGGTACCTGCGGCGGCTCGCGCTCAGGAGCAGCTTGTCAAGCCTCAACACCGTAGCGTTGCCGGTACGCCTGCATCTGCTGCGCGTTAGCACCAGCGACCGCGCGGCTGCCCTGCTGCAAGTAGCGCATCAGGTCTGAGAGTTTGGCAATCGCGCAAACCTCCAGTCCCAATTGCTCGCGCACGTACTGCACGGCGCTGTAAGGCACGTCGATCACTTTCCCGTCACGCATTTCGGTCGCCATTTCCTGCCGGTCCAGCGCCATCACAAAAGCATGCGGCTGGGCACCAGCGGCTTGGATGATGGCGATGGCTTCGCGCGCTGCGGTGCCAGCCGACATCACATCGTCGATGACCAGAATGCGACCGTGTAGCGGCGCGCCCACCAGCACGCCGCCTTCGCCGTGGTCTTTGGCTTCCTTGCGGTTGTAGGCAAAAGGCACGTTGTGGCCGAGCCGCGCCAGTTCCACCGCCACCGCGCTGGCCAGCACGATGCCTTTGTAAGCCGGGCCGAAAATCATGTCGAATTCAATTTCGCTTTGCAGCAGGCGCCGTGCGTAAAGCTGCGCCAACCGCCCCAGTTTGGCACCGTCGTCAAAACCGCCGGCGTTGAAAAAATACGGGCTGATGCGCCCCGCCTTGGTTTTGAATTCACCAAAACCCAGCACCTTGCAGTCCAGCGCAAATTGCACAAATTCCTGCGCCAGCTCATCTTCTGCCGAGGCTGTTAAAGTTTGCGCCGTTGCATCACCTGACATGGGGAATTCCTTGTTCAAATTGACCACTCTCAACCTCAATGGCATCCGCTCGGCCAGCAGCAAAGGCTTGCGTGCCTGGCTGGAAAAAGCGGCTCCTGATTGTATTTGTGTGCAGGAGGTCAAAGCGCAGGTTGCCGACGTGCAGGGGCGTTTTGAGGAGTTGGCGGGTCGCAAAGGCTATTTTCATTTCGCCGAGAAAAAAGGTTATTCGGGTGTCGGTCTGTACAGTGCGCAGACTCCCAGCGACGTAATCACCGGTTTTGGCTCCAGCGAGTTTGATGCCGAAGGCCGCTGGGTGGAGCTGCGCTTTGACAGCGCTAAATTCAAGCGCTCGATCATCAGCTGCTACTTTCCCAGCGGCTCTTCCGGGCCGGAGCGCCAGAGTGCCAAGTTTCGCTTTCTGGAGCAGATTTATCCGCACCTGGCACGGCTTAAAAGCCAGCGCGAATTCATCCTGTGCGGCGACTTGAACATCGCGCACCAGGAAATCGATTTGAAGAACTGGAAAAGCAACCAGAAAAATTCCGGTTTTCTGCCCGAAGAGCGCGCCTGGCTGACGCAACTACTGGGCAGCGCTGGACTGGTCGATGTCTATCGGCAACTTGAACCCAGCGCCACCGATGCAGCCTACACCTGGTGGAGCAACCGCGGCCAGGCCTACGCCAATAACGTCGGCTGGCGGCTGGACTACCACCTGGCCACACCGGCGCTGGCCGCGCTGGCCAAAACCGCCTCGATTTACAAGGCGCAAAAATTCTCCGACCACGCGCCGCTGA
>JAVHQY010000222.1:0-7743 GCA_036171375.1 Rhodoferax sp.
TGCTGCAATACGGCTTTCGTCTGGCCACCAAGGCCGGCATCTCGATCTGCATCGACGACATGCTGGTGCCGACCGAAAAGCCGCTCATCATCGAGCGCGCCGAAAAAGAGGTGAAGGAAATCGCGCAGCAGTACAGCTCGGGGCTGGTGACGGCGGGCGAGCGCTACAACAAGGTGGTGGACATCTGGGGCAAAGCCGGCGACGAGGTCTCCAAAGCCATGATGGCGCAGCTCTCCAAGGTGATGGTCACCGACCGCCACGGCAAGCAGGTGCCGCAGGAATCGTTCAATTCGATCTACATGATGGCCGACTCCGGCGCGCGCGGCTCACCGGCGCAGATTCGCCAGGTGGCGGGTATGCGCGGCCTGATGGCCAAACCCGATGGCTCCATCATTGAGACACCGATTACGGCCAATTTCCGCGAAGGCCTCAACGTGCTGGAGTACTTCATCTCCACCCACGGCGCGCGCAAAGGCCTGGCCGACACGGCTTTGAAAACGGCCAACTCGGGTTACCTGACGCGCCGTCTGGTGGACGTGACGCAAGACCTGGTGGTGACCGAGCAAGACTGCGGCACGCACGGCGGCTACCTGATGCGCGCGCTGGTCGAAGGCGGTGAAGTTATTGAGTCGTTGCGCGACCGCGTGCTGGGTCGCACCACCGCCGACGACGTGCTGCATCCGGAGAACCACGCGGTGCTGGCGCAGGCGGGCGACCTGCTCGACGAAGACATGATCGAGGCGCTCGAAGCCGCCGGCATCGATGAAATCAAGGTGCGCACGGCGCTGACCTGTGAAACGCGTTACGGCATTTGCGCCAAGTGCTATGGCCGCGATCTCGGTCGCGGCGGACTGGTCAACGAGGGCGAAGCGGTCGGTGTGATTGCCGCGCAATCGATTGGCGAACCGGGCACGCAGTTGACCATGCGCACTTTCCACATCGGTGGTGCCGCCTCGCGCGCTGCCATCGCTTCCAGCGTGGAAGCCAAGTCCGGCGGCAACATCAGCTTCAACGCCACCATGCGTTACGTCACCAGCGGCAAGAAAGAGCTGGTGGTGATTTCGCGCTCCGGCGAGATCATCATTCACGACGAGCACGGACGCGAGCGCGAGCGCCACAAAGTGCCCTACGGCGCGGTGCTGCTGGTGAAGGCCGACCAGGCCATCAAGTCCGGTGCCATTCTGGCCAACTGGGATCCGCTCACACGCCCGATCATTACCGAATTTGCCGGCACGGCGCGCTTTGAGAATGTGGAAGAAGGCCTCACCGTTGCCAAGCAGGTCGATGAAGTCACCGGCCTGTCAACGATGGTGGTGATCGATCCCAAGCACCGTGGCTCCACCAAGGTGGTGCGCCCGCTGGTCAAGCTCATCGACAGCGTCGGCAACGAGGTCAAGATTCCCGGTACCGACCACTCGGTGGCGATCGGGTTCCCGGTCGGTGCCTTGATCCAGGTGCGCGATGGCCAGGAATTGAGCCCCGGCGAAGTGCTGGCGCGGATTCCGATCGAAGGCCAGAAAACGCGCGACATCACCGGTGGTCTGCCACGGGTGGCCGAGCTGTTTGAAGCGCGCTCGCCCAAGGACAAAGGCGTACTGGCCGAGATGACGGGTACCGTCTCGTTCGGCAAGGAAACCAAGGGCAAGGTGCGGCTACAGATCACCGATCCCGACGGCGCGGTGTGGGAAGAACTGGTGCCGAAAGAGAAAAATATCATCGTGCACGAGGGGCAGATCGTCAACAAGGGCGAGAGCGTGGTCGATGGTCCGGCTGATCCGCAAGACATCCTGCGCCTGTTGGGGGCCGAGGAGCTGGCGCGCTACATCGTCGATGAAGTGCAGGACGTGTATCGTTTGCAGGGCGTGAAAATCAACGACAAGCACATTGAAGTGATCGTGCGCCAGATGCTGCGCCGGGTGGTGGTGGAGAGCGCGGGCGACTCCAACTACATCAACGGTGAACAGGTCGAACGCTCCGAAATCCTCAACACCAACGATGCGCTGCTGGCTGAAGGCAAGATTCCGGCCAGGTTCACCAACCTGTTGCTCGGCATCACCAAGGCATCGCTTTCGACCGACAGCTTCATCAGCGCGGCATCGTTCCAGGAAACCACCCGTGTCCTGACCGAGGCTGCCATCATGGGCAAGCGCGACGATCTGCGTGGTCTGAAAGAAAACGTGATCGTTGGCCGACTGATCCCAGCCGGCACCGGCATGGCCTACCACGAGGCGCGCAAAGTTCGTGAGAACATGGATGAAGCCGAGCGGCGTGCCATCGCTGAAGCCGAAGCGGCCGAGCTGGCCGGAGCCAGCCAGGCAACGCCGAGTGACGACAGCGCTGGCAGCGCCGACTAAGTAGCGCGCTGGCGTTGACCCGTCCATGCGTTGCAAGTCCTGATCCACCGGGGCTTGCAGCGCATTTTTGTTCAACCACGCAGCCATGCAGTCGATGCCAGCCAGAGTTCCTTTGTGGCAGCAGTTGCAGGCCACGGCAGCGGCGCTGCAGCGCGTGCTCGCGGGCAGCTCGGCCAACACGGCGCTGGCGCAGGTGCCTGCCAGCGCGCGCGCGGGTGTGCAGTCGCTGCTGTTTCACGTGCTGCGCGCGCTGGGGCGGGCGCAGGCGTTGCGCGCGCAACTGGTCAAACGTCCGCCGCCGCCGGCCAGCGATGCCTTGCTGTGTGTCGCGCTGGCGCTGGCGTGGCAAGACAGTGACGCGCCGTATGAGATATTCACGCTGGTCAACCAGGCGGTGGAAGCTGCCAAGCATACGCCCGCCATGCGTGGGCAGACAGCCTTCATCAACGCCTGTTTGCGCCGCTTCGTGCGCGAGCGCGCGAAGCTGGTGGCGCTGACCGATGCCGATCCAGTGGCGCGCTGGAACCACCCGCTGTGGTGGATTGAGCGGCTAGCGCGCGACTGGCCGAATGACTGGCAGGCGCTGCTGGCGGCCAACAACTGCCACCCGCCGTTAACGCTGCGCGTCAACGCACGTCGCTCGAGCGTGGCCAGTTACCTGCAAGCGCTGCAACAAGCCGGTCTGCGGGCCTGGCCCAGCGGTGCTAGCGCTATTGTCTTGCCCGACCCGGTGGCGGTGTCGGCGTTGCCGGGCTTCGAGCAGGGCTGGGTGTCGGTGCAGGACGCGGGCGCGCAGTTGGCAGCGCCGCTGCTGCTGTCCAGGTTGAGCGGCAACGTGAGCTTGCGCTTGCTCGATGCCTGCGCCGCGCCGGGCGGCAAAACGGCGCATCTGCTTGAGCTCATCGATTGCCAGGTGAGCGCTTGCGACATTGATGCCCAACGCTGCCAGCGCATTCAAGAGACGCTGCAGCGCCTGGGTTTGCGCGCGCAACTGGTGGTGGCTGATGCGGCCGCAGTTTCAACTTGGTGGTACGGCCAGGCGTTTGATGGCATTTTGCTCGACGCGCCGTGTTCCGCCTCGGGCATCGTGCGTCGCCACCCCGATGTGCGCTGGCTGCGGCGCGAATCTGATCTGGCCCAGTTGGCTGCTACCCAGCAGCGCTTGCTGCAGGCGATGTGGCCGCTGCTCAAAGCCGGTGGCTGCTTGCTCTACAGCACCTGCTCGGTGTTCCGGAGCGAGGGTGAAGAGCGCGTGCAAACGTTTCTTGCGCACAACACTGACGCGGTGTTGCTGCCGTCGCCGGGGCATTTATTGCCAACAATTTTCACCAACCAGGGCGCTGTCCCGGACAATCAGGCTGGTGACCATGATGGCTTTTATTACGCACTGCTGGAAAAGCGCCAGATTTGACCTGCAACTGCTCTGGCTGGCGGCATGTCTGATCGGTGCCTGGCCCAGCGCAACCCTAGCGCAGAGCGGCGGCGCGGTGATCTCGGCGTTGAAGTTCGAGCGCGCTGGCGACGATATTCTGCTCAGCGCCAACGTCAAACTCGATTTGCCGCTGGCGGTGGAAGACGCGCTGCTCAAAGGCATTCCGATGGTTTTTGTCACGCGGGTAAAAATTCTGCGCGAACGCTGGTACTGGCGCAATCAGGTCATTGTCAACGCCGAGCGTTACTTGCGCCTGGCCTATCAACCGCTGACCCGGCGCTGGCGCCTGAACGTGGTCTCAGGAGCGATTGACCCTGGCGCACTCGGTCTGTCGCTGAACCAGCAGTTTGATTCGCTCGCCGATGCGCTGGCAGCGGTGAAGAATCTGTCGCGCTGGAAAGTCGCCAACGCCAGCGATTTTGACAGCGGGCAAAGCTACCAGGTCGAGTTTCATTTCGCGCTCGACCTGTCGCAATTGCCGCGCCCATTCCAGATCGGGCTGTTGGGACAAAGCGACTGGAATGTCTCGGCCAGCGCGAACCGTCCGCTGGAGCTGGTGGAGATCAAATGATGCTGCCTGGTCTGCTGCCGAGCGCGTCAGCCCACCAGCCGACGCGCAGTCTGCGCTGGGCGCTGGGGGTGGGTCTGGCGGCAATGGTGGCGATCGGCCTGGTGTTGCTGTTTCTGCTGACGCAGGCCACCACCAACCGCGCCATGTACGAGCGCAACTACACCCGCTTGCTGGTGCTCAATGCGCTGGTGGCTGGCTTGCTACTGTTGGCCATCGGCTGGATCGCCTACCGCCTGCTGCGGCGCTTGCGTCAGGGCAAATTTGGCAGCCGCCTGCTGATCAAACTGGCAGCGGTTTTTGCGCTGGCCGGATTTGCCCCGGGCGTGCTGATTTACGTGGTGTCGTACCAGTTTGTTGCGCGCTCCATTGAGAGCTGGTTCGATGTCAAGGTTGAAGGCGCGCTCGAGGCCGGGCTCAATCTTGGCCGTGTCACGTTGGAAACCATGACCAGCGACTTGTCAGCCAAGGCGCGCAGTTCGGCGCAGCAGTTGGCCGACACGTCCAGCATCAACGCGGCGTTGTCGCTGGAGCGCGCGCGTGAGCAACTCAGCGCTGCTGACCTGACGCTGTGGAGCGCCTCCGGCCAGTTGATTGCTGCCGCTGGCGAGGCGCGCTACCAACTCAATCCTGAACGCCCCAGTCAGCAGCAATTGCGCAATGTGCGCAGCCAACGGGTTGCCAGTTGGATTGAAGGTCTCGATGAAGCCGGCAACGCCGCCGGTGGCAATGCTCGCCTCAAGGCGCTGGTGTTGGTGCCAAGCACCAGCCTGGGGACGCTGAGTGAGCCGCGTTTCCTGCTGGTGTCGCAGGCGCTGCCGCCAACGCTGGTGGCCAACGCGCTGGCGGTGACGCAGGCCAATCGCGAGTACCAGGAGCGAGCGCTGGCGCGTGAGGGTTTGCGCCGCATGTACATTGGCACGCTGACACTGAGTTTGTTTCTGGCGGTGTTCGGTGCGGTGTTGTTGGCGGTCGTGCTGGGCAACCAGATCGCCCGGCCGCTGCTGTTGCTGGCAGACGGCGTGCGCCAGGTCAGCGCCGGTGACCTGACTCCCAAAGCCTCCTTGCAGGGGCGCGACGAACTCGACGGCCTGACGCGCTCGTTTGCCGACATGACGCAGCAGCTCTCCGATGCGCGCGCTGCGGTGCACGCCAGCATGGAGCAAGTCAGCGCGGCGCGCGCCAACTTGCAGACCATTCTGGACAACCTCAGCTCGGGGGTGGTGGTGCTCGACGCGCAGGGCGCAATCGTTTCGTCCAACCCGGGCGCGACGCGAATTTTGCGCGTGCCGCTGGCGGATTTCAGCGGCCGGCGATTGCAGGAAATTGACGGTCTGGAGAGCTTCGGCAAAAAAGTTCAGAGCCAATTTGAGCTGCTGTTGGGCGAAGGCAGTGAAGCCAGTCTGGACCATTGGCAGCAATCGTTTGAGCTCGGTGCTGCACCCGAGCAAGGTGGCAAGCAGGCCAACCACACGCTGACCCTGATCGCGCGTGGTGCCGAGCTGCCAGGTCAGGCGCGCTTGCTGGTGTTTGACGACATTTCTGAAATTGTCTCAGCCCAGCGTGCGCAGGCCTGGGGCGAAGTGGCGCGCCGCCTGGCGCATGAAATCAAGAACCCGCTCACGCCGATTCAGCTCTCGGCCGAGCGTCTGGCCATGAAGCTGGCCGGCAAGCTGGCGCAACCTGAACAGACGCTGCTGAACAAATCCGTCAAGACCATCGTCGATCAGGTCGATGCCATGAAGCGGCTGGTCAATGAATTCAGGGATTACGCCCGCCTGCCGGTGGCTGAGCTCAAGCCGGTTGATCTCAACGCGCTGGTGCTCGACGTGCTGCACCTCTATAACAGCGAAGCGCTGCCGGTGCCGGTGCGCACCGAACTCGATCCGCGCGCGCCGATGATCCAGGGCGATGCGCAGCAGTTGCGCCAGGTGCTGCACAACTTGCTGCAAAACGCGCACGATTCGTGCGAATCGGCCCAGTCCGACGGCGCGGTGGTCATCAAGACCAGTTGGAATGAGAGCAGCGCGCGGCTGCGCTTGAGCGTGCTCGATTGCGGCCAGGGCTTTCCCGAGCACATTCTCAAGCGCGCGTTCGAGCCCTACGTCACGACCAAGGACAAAGGCACCGGCCTGGGCCTGGCCGTGGTGAAGAAAATTGCCGATGAACACGGGGCCAGGGTGGACATCTCAAACCGGATGCTGGGCGGCAAAGTCAGCGGTGCCCAAGTGTCGTTATCATTCGCTATCGACAACGGTGCTGGCACCGCTCTGTAGTGATGTTGATGAATCCGGATCGGGCCTGGTTGTTGGATCACGCTGTACACAAAGGGACGTGCTGAAGATGGCGAATATTTTGGTAGTGGATGATGAACTCGGTATCCGCGATCTGTTGTGGGAAATTCTCAATGACGAAGGCCACACCGTTGAAGTGGCCGAGAACGCGGCGCAAGCACGTGCTGCGCGTTTGCGTGAGCGACCCGACCTGGTGCTGCTCGACATCTGGATGCCCGACACCGACGGCGTGACGCTGCTCAAGGAGTGGTCGGCCACTGGCGCGCTGACCATGCCGGTGATCATGATGAGCGGGCACGCCACCATCGACACCGCGGTGGAAGCGACCAAGATTGGCGCACTGGCGTTTCTGGAAAAACCCATCACGCTGCAAAAACTTCTCGGTGCCGTCGAACAGGGTCTGGCGCGCAACTTGGTACGCAAGCTGACGCTGCCCCCTGTCAAAAGCACCGGCGTTTTGCCTGTTGGCGTAGTGGGCAAAGCGGCCGATGCGGGTGTGGCGCTGGCCGACGGATTGCAGCCGCAGCAAAGTTTTTTTCTTGACAAGCCGCTGCGCGAGTCGCGCGACGAGTTTGAGAAAGCCTATTTTGAATACCACCTGGCAAAGGAAAACGGTTCCATGACACGCGTGGCGGAAAAAACCGGTCTCGAACGAACTCATCTCTACCGCAAACTCAAGCAGCTCGGAGTTGACCTCACGCGCGGCAAACGCGCCGCGTCCTGAAGCAAACTCAACTGCTATAATTTGCCCGCTTGGCCCGGTAGCTCAGTCGGTAGAGCAGAGGACTGAAAATCCTTGTGTCGATGGTTCGATTCCGTCCCAGGCCACCAACATTTAAAGGGTAGCGTCCGTTCGCAGTAACAACAGTCTGGCGCGATGGATTGAAGACCCGCTCTGCCATGGGCAGCACCACCGTGCCAGGTCGGGTTTGATGACACCCTCCTTGAGGTTGTCGAGCACCACGTAGCGGCAGGCACCACCAAAGTACGCCCAAGCCTCTTCGTGCAGCCGGGCCCAGGTTTCCTGACTGGATTTCCACACGACCCGGCGAAAGCTGCGCCTTGAGTAGCGCAAGGTCATGATAAACAAGCGCG
>JAVHQY010000223.1:0-1589 GCA_036171375.1 Rhodoferax sp.
AAGACTTTGGCCTGATCGTGGACTACAACGGCATGCTGAAAAGCCTGCGCGAAGCCCTGGCGCAATACGCGTTGGGTGATGACGCGGGCGAGCCTGAAATTGTGGCCCCCATCGAAGAGCGCGTGGCGGCGCTGGCCGATGCCATCGCGGTGACGGAGGCGCACCTGCGCGATCTGGGCTTTGAGGCCGACAGCCTGCTGGGCACCAAGGGGTTTAGCCGCATAGAGCTGCTGGCCGATGCCGTTGAGGCGGTTTACACCAGCGATGAATCAAAGCGCCGCTATGAAATCTTGTGCCGTGTGGTGTTCAACCGGTTCAAGGCGCTGCTGGTGGAGCCTTCCGCGCTGCTCTACGCCGAGCGGCACGACAACCTGGAAGCCATTTACAAAAAGCTGACCGAACGCCGCGACACAGCCGATGTCACCGAACTGCTCAAAGTGCTGCACCGGATCGTCAACCAAGCGATAGCCGCGCAAGGGCCGGGTGGCGATCAGGCCACTGGGCTGACCGTGGACCTCTCAAAAATCAACATGGAAAAGCTGCGCGACGAGTTTGCCAAATTGGTGAAACGCAAGGCCACGGTAATCGAGGACATTCGGAAAATCGTCGAAGACAAGCTGGCCCAAATGTTGGCCCGCAACCCGCTGCGCATGAACTACGAAAAGAAGTACCAGGAGATCATCGCCGAATACAACCAGGATAAGGATCGGGCGACGGTGGAGGACACGTTTGCCCGGTTGATCGACCTGACCCGCAGCCTGGATGCCGAACAGCGCCGGTCTGTGGAAGAGGGTCTGAGCGAAGACCAATTGGCCTTGTTTGATTTGCTGCGGCGGGAAGATTTGAGCAAGGCAGATCGGGAGCGCATCAAACAGGCCAGTTGTGAATTGTTGGCCGGTGTGTTGAAGGTTATCGCCACCATGGACCACTGGACGGAAAAAGAACAAACCCAGGCGGAGGTCGAGACTTTCATTCTCAATCACGTTTACCAGAAACTGCCGGAGCCACCTTACACACAAATTGAGAAGGGACAGTTGGCACAACTGGTGTATCGGCATATTTGGCAGCAGAGCGTGGCTGAGGTGCTCACCCGCCTCCCCGCTGCATGTGCAAATCAAAACGCTGCATGAACGCGCCACGCTGTAGCTCAGTGAGGCCGCTGAAGCAGAAATTCACCAGCAGCCGCGGCAGGTGCACGCAGGCAATGACACGCGGCTCGCCGCAGCGCCAGCGCAACTCCAGTGCGCCAGCGCCGATGCGCACCATCGCAGTATTTGCCCCCAGCTGCCACGGATACACGCCAATCGCATCCGGCAAGCAGCGCAGCCAATCGGCCTGCGTGCAGCCCATGTCGCGCTCGAAGCGTTCGGGATAGAAGGATTGCATCAGCCGCCGGCAATGGCTGGCCAGATCGCCAGCACATCGCCTTCGCTCAGGGTCCAGCGGGCGCGGTTTTCGGGTTCAATGTAGATGCCGTTGAGCAGCACCAGATGCACGAGTTTTTCGGGCAAACGGTACTGCTCTATCACCTGGCCAATACAACTGCCGTGTGCAAGCTCAAGCGCCACCACATTGCTGTGACGCGACTC
>JAVHQY010000224.1:0-1583 GCA_036171375.1 Rhodoferax sp.
GCATGGCCTCGTCCATGTTGATGTCGATGATCTGCGCGCCGTTTTCCACCTGCTGACGCGCCACCGAGAGCGCCTGCTCGTAGTCGCCGTTCAAAATCATGCGCGCGAAGGCTTTGGAGCCGGTGACGTTGGTGCGCTCGCCGATGTTGACAAAGCTCGCGCGTGGTGTCGTCGGCGCGTCATCGGTTGGAGAAATGGGCATGCCGATCAGCAGCGGCTCCAATCCCGCCAGACTCAGGGGCAGAAAAACGTTTTCAGACATGTGACTCACCCATCAGAAAGAGGTGAGCGTCGTTGGAAAGGTCCAAGCCTGGCGAACCATCGGGCCCGCTGCAACGCTCCTTGGATGAACCCGAATTGTAGTGATGGGTGATCCAGCGCGGTAAATTGGTCCTCAGAACAGCGTAGCCAGCGCCGTCGGGGAAAAATCGAGCAGCTCGTGGCTGCGACCGTCGCGAATTATCTCCACCCAATGTGGATCGCCCAGCAAGGCACGCCCGACCGCCACCAGGTCAAAATCGCCGCGATCGAAGCGACGCAACAGCTCGTCGAGCGCAGCGGGTTTGGACGATTCGCCGCCAAAAGAGGCAATGAACTCGCCAGTCAAACCGACCGAGCCCACGGTGATGGTGGGTTTGCCGGTGAGTTTTTTGGCCCAGCCGGCAAAATTCAGATCCGAGCCTTCAAATTCGCTTTCCCAGAAGCGCCGCTGCGAACAGTGAAAAATATCCGCACCCGCATCTGCCAATGGTTGCAGCCAGTCTTGCATTTCCTGTGGTGTCGTGGCCAGCTTGGCAGCGTAATCCTGCTGCTTCCATTGTGACAATCGAATGATGACGGGGTAGTCCGGCCCCACCGCAGTGCGCACGGCGCGCAGGATTTCAGCGGCAAACCGACTGCGTTGCACCAGCGTGGCACCGCCGTAGCGGTCGCTGCGATGATTGGTGCCATCCCAAAAAAACTGATCAATCAGGTAGCCGTGTGCGCCATGCAGTTCAACCGCATCAAAACCCAGCGCCTTGGCAGCCGCCGCGGCGCGAGCAAAAGCCGCGATGGTGTCGGCAATAGCGCTGTCGCTCATCGGTTCGCCAAATTGTTTTCCCGGTGATGACAGCCCCGACGGGCTGTCCACGGGTGGCGGTGCCACCCACTCGGTGCGGCGGTTGCGCACCGCGCCCACATGCCAAAGTTGCGGTGCCATCACGCCACCGACAGCGTGCACGCCATCGATCACCTGTTTCCAGGCAGCCAAAGAATCGTCACTCCAGAAACGCGGCACGTTGGGATCGTTCGATGACGAGGGGCGCTCGACCACCGTTCCTTCTGAGATGATCAATCCGACCGCCGCTTGGGCACGGCGACGGTAATAGTCTGCCACCTGGGGCGTGACCACGCCGCCCGGTGAAAAAGAACGCGTCATGGGGGCCATCGCCCAGCGGTTGGGCAGCTTGAGCGTTTTGCATTCAAAAGGTGTAAACAGGCTGTTGAGTGGCATCGAAAATTCCTCTTTCTGAGTTGGACCGTCTTAAAAGTTAGATGACATCCGCGTGATCGTTGCGTGCAATGCACAGCAGGTGTTCGAC
>JAVHQY010000225.1:0-7677 GCA_036171375.1 Rhodoferax sp.
AGCAAACGAACACCGGCGTGCGCCGATGTCGCCAGAATCAGCGCGTCAAAGCCGCTGGCTGCGGTCGTCGCCGCCAAGCCTGGGCGCGTGGCGAGTTGCCAGCCACCGCCCTGCGGGTGCAAGGACTCAACGGCGACACCCAAATACAACTGGGCACCGTGCGCAAGCAGCCAGCGCTGCGCCGGCTGGGGAAAAAGCTGCGACAAATCCACCCGTGGTAGCAACAGGCACGAGCACCCCGAAGGACCCAGCAGCGCATCGTGCAGCACGCGCAAAAAGACCTGCGCGCTGGCGCGCTCCAGCGGCGTGTTCAGCGCCGACAGGCACAGCGGCGCAATCAGGTCAGCCAGCACGCGCGGGCGCAGGCCCTGGCACAACTGCGCTACCGTCCACGCGTTCGGACATTGAAAGTGCCTGCGCTGCCAGCCAATCGCCGCGCGCAACAAAGACCCTTTGTCGGCCAGCGACCAGCCCTTGGCCAACGCCACTGCCGCCAGCGCGTCAAGCGGACGGGGCAGCGCCGGGAAGCGAATTCCCTGTCCCTGCGGTGTCAATAGCGTCATGGGAATTTGCAGCAGCGCCGACTCGGCCTGAACTCCCACCACTTGCAGCAGGCGCAGCGTCTGGCGGTAAGCGCCGATGAGGATGTGCTGGCCGTTGTCAACGCGCAGCACCGTGTCGTCACCCATTCGAAGCGTCGTCGCACGGGCGCGCCCGCCGCAGGCGTGGCTGGCTTCAAAAACGCTCACCTGGTGACCGGCCTGGGTGGCTTCAACAGCCGCTGCCAGACCGGCCCAACCCCCACCGATGATGGCCAGCTTCATGGCAGTCAGACCCGTCCCAGCGCCTGCACCTTCCAGGCCAGATAGAGTTTGCGCAGCGGTGTCAGGCTGATGCGCTGGTGCAGCACCTGAAACTGGTCACGCTCGATTTCGCGCAGCAGCGCTCGGTAAATGCTGGCCATCATCAGCCCCGGTTTTTGCGCGCGCCGGTCGCTGGCCGGCAACAGTGCCAAGGCTTCATCGTAGAGACCGTGGGCGCGTTGCGCCTGAAACGCCATCAATGCGGTGAAACGATCGCAGTAGTTGCGCTCAAGAATGTCACGCGCTTTGACATCAAACTGCTGCAACTCGTTCATGGGCAAATAAATGCGCCCCTTGAGCGCATCCTCGCCGACATCGCGAATGATGTTGGTGAGCTGCAAAGCTTGCCCCAGTTTGTGCGCGTAACGCGTGGTTTGCTCCTGCGTCTGGCCAAAAATCCGCGCTGCCACTTCGCCCACCACGCCAGCAACCAGATGGCAATAGTGCTGCAAAGCCGGGTAGTCAAGGTAGCGCGTTTGCGACAAATCCATCTGGCAGCCTTCGATAACGGACTGCAAATGCCGCTGCTCAATGTTAAAAAGCGCCACACCGGGCAGCAGCGCCTGCAACACCGGGTGGCTGGCCTGACCGGCAAACGCCTTGCTGACTTCGCTTTGCCACCACAGCAGTTTGACGCGCGCCACGCCAGGGTCGGTAGTCTCATCGACCAGGTCGTCGATTTCGCGGCAAAACGCATAAAACGCCGTGATCGCCAAACGCCGTGGCGCTGGCAAAAATAGAAAAGCGTAATAAAAGCTGCTGCCCGAAGCGGCTGCTTTTTGCTCGACGTATTGCTGCGGAGTCATCGCCTCATTGTGACATTCGCGCCGCGCGCCACAACAGCAGCGCCCAATCCCACCAGCGCAGCCGGGGACGCTTTGCCAGCGTGGCAAATTGCAGCGCTTCAATTTTGTCCAGGATGCGCAGCCCGCCCTGCACCACCAGGCGCAGCTCCCAGCCGGCGCGACCTGGCACACGGTGCACCAGCGCCGCGCCGCGCTGCATACGCGCGCGCGCCGCCGCGACGTTGGCCGCCAGCAGGCTTCTGAGCTGCGGCGTGTCTCGGCAGGCCGCCAAATCGTCCGGACGAACGCCAAAACGCGCGCAGTCCTCCCGCACAAAATAATTGCGACCGCGGGGCAAATCCAGGCTCGGGTCCTGCCAGAAATTGATGAGCTGCAAAGCAGTGCAGATGTCGTCGCTCAACAGTTGCGACGGCTGGTCGCCCACGCCGTACAAATGCAGCAGCAGCCGACCAATCGGGTTGGCCGAACGGCGGCAATAGTCGAGCAAGTCGGCCTGGGTGGCGTAGCCACCCGCCGTTTCCGTCCGGTTCACGTCCTGCTCAAAGGCATCCAGCAAATTCTGCAACAGCGTCAACGGCAAGGCGTGTGCCACGATCACTTTGCGCAGCGGAAAAAAAATGTGCTGCCAGCGCGGGCTGAGCGCTGCCGCCGGATCGGCCGCCGCCAGCAAATCCTGCCGGTAGGCCTGTAAATCGCGCCGCCGCTGCGCCGCTGTCGCCGCACCCTCGTCGGCCAGGTCGTCAGCGCAGCGCGCAAAGTGGTAAATGGCAGCAATCGGTGCGCGCAACTGCGCCGGGCACAGCCAGGAGGCCACCGGAAAATTCTCGTAATGGTCGATGCCGCGAGCAACGGTGACGGGTGCAGTGGCAGTCATCACACTGTGCGTCAACGGCCCCGCATGAACCAGCCGTCGAGCTCCTTGACGCTGATGCTGTGCCAGGTAGGTCGGCCATGGTTGCACTGGTCGGCACGCTCGGTGGCTTCCATCTGGCGCAGCAGCGCGTTCATCTCCATCAGGGTCAATTGGCGATTGGCACGCACCGCGCCGTGGCAGGCCATGGTGGAGAGCAAATCGTTGTGCGCCAACTCGATGACCGAACTGGTTGCGTGTTCGCTCAATTCGGCCAGCACCGCGCGCGCCAGTCCAACGATGTCGCCCCGCGCCAGCGCGCTGGGAACCGCACGCACGGCCAGTGTGTGCGCAGAAAAAGCGCTGATGTCCAACCCCAGCAGCGCAAGCGCGTCGGTCTGCGTCTGGGCGCAGGCGATCTCGCTGGCACTGGCGGCAAAAGTCAGCGGCAACAACAACGGCTGGCTCGGCAGCCGAGCCGGGCCAGCGCCACTGCCAGCAAACTGCGTTTTGAGCCGCTCGTAAACAATGCGTTCGTGCGCGGCGTGCATATCCACAACGATCAGGCCCTGCGCGTTTTCCGCCAAGATGTAGATGCCGGCCAGTTGCGCCAGTGCCTGCCCCAACGGCTCGTCCGCGCTGACGGCTGCGCCCGGTGGTGCCGCACCGTCAGTAATCGGCTGTGCTTGCCACAACGCTGCCACATCGCTCAGACAATGGTCGCTGCGGGCGGCAAAATCAAGGCGATTCTGCGGCCACCAGGCGGCGCCGGTGCTGGAGCGCTCAGACACCACCATTGGACTGCCGGCGACGGGCGTTGCCGGCGCGTTGCCCGCGCGCGACTCGGCCAGCGTATCCTGCACCGCGTTGCGCAGCGCCTGGTGCACCGCGCTGCTGTCGCGAAAGCGCACTTCAATTTTGGTCGGGTGCACGTTCACATCGAGCCGCGCCGGATCGAGTTCGACAAACAGCGCGTACACCGGCTGGCGCTGACCATGGAGCACATCGTCAAAAGCGCTGCGCGCCGCGTGCGCCAGCACCTTGTCGCGTACAAAACGGCCGTTCACATAAGCAAACTGCAAATCAGCCCGGGCGCGCGCCAGCTCGGGCACGCCAACACGACCCCAGATGTGGATCTGCGGCGTGCCATCGGCTTGCCGCTGTGCCGCGTTGGCGCGGTAGTCCAGCGCCAGCGAATGCTCGACAAAATCGCTGCCCAGCACGTCGGCCAGCCGTTGCTCAAGCGCCGCAGCGCCGTGCATCGGTGCTTCGCAGCGTCGCCATTGCTCGACCAGCTTGCCATCGGCCCACAGGGAAAAACCAACCTGCGGCCGGGCCAGCGCCTGACGGCGCACGGCCTCCATGCAATGCGCCAGTTCGGTGGCATCGGTTTTGAGAAATTTGCGCCGCGCCGGCGTGCTGAAGAAAAGCTCGTTGACTTCCACCGTCGTGCCCTGGCCGCGCGCTGCCAGTCGCACCTCGCCGCTGCTGGCATCAAGCCGGTAGGCGTGCTCCTGACCGGCGGCGCGCGATACCAGCGCGCATTCAGCAATCGAATGGATGGCGGCCAGCGCTTCGCCGCGAAAACCCAGGCTGCTGACTCGCTCCAGCTCGGCCAGACTGGCAATCTTGCTGGTGGCGTGGCGCTGTAGCGCCAGTGCCAGCTCACCCGGCAAAATTCCCATGCCGTCGTCTTCCACCACGATTTGGCGCACGCCGCCCGCCGTCAGCCGCACCGTGATCTGGCTGGCGCCGGCATCAAGCGCGTTGTCAAGCAGTTCGCGCACCACCGAAGCCGGTCGCTCGACCACCTCGCCAGCAGCGATCTGACTGATCAACTCATCGCCCAGCGCGCAAATTGCCCGGCGCTCGGGAAGAATCAGGGGCTGGGTGTTCATGCGCCCATTTTAGGGAACCAACGATGCACGGATAATCCGCTGCATGGAAATTCTTCTCTCGTTGATGGACGTGCTGCTGCACCTGGACAGTCATCTCACGCAGTGGGTGGTCAGTTACGGTGGCTGGATTTACGCGCTGACTTTTGTCATCATTTTTGTTGAAACCGGGCTGGTGATCATGCCGTTCCTGCCAGGTGATTCACTGCTGTTCGTGATCGGTACCCTGTGCGGCATCGGGCTGATGAGCTACCCGCTATCGGTGGCGCTGCTGCTGGCGGCCGCGGTCCTTGGCAACCAATCCAACTACAGCATCGGGCGCTACTTTGGCCCACGCGTTTTCAAGTGGGAAAACTCGCGCCTGTTCAACAAGGCAGCGTTCAACCGGGCCCACAATTTTTATGAACGCTGGGGCGGCATCACGCTGGTGGCGGCGCGCTTCATGCCGTTTTTGCGAACCTTTGCGCCGTTTGTCGCCGGCGTGGCGCAAATGACGCGCACCCGCTTCACCCTGTTTGATGTCACCGGTGGCGCACTGTGGGTCGGCGGTATCGTCAGCGCCGGTTATTTCTTTGGCAATATTGCCTGGGTGAAAGAGCACCTCGACAAAATCATCTGGACGATGATTCTGCTGCCCGGTCTGGTGATTTTGTGGGGTGCCTGGAGGTCACGCGGCAACGCTGGCTGAGCGTCTTCATTCCGGTGCCGGTGGTACCGGCAGCTTGGCACGCTTACCGAGCGCCTCAAGGTACTGCTGGTGCAACTGCTGGCGCAGTTCCAGGCGCTCCTGCGCTGACAGGTGGTGGTGATGGGCACGCGGCGGCTCAGCGGCGGGTTGCTGCGGCGTGGCTTCGATCAGCAACAGCGGGCGCGTGTGTCTGGTTTGCAGGGACGAGCGCAACTCTTCGCGCCATTGCTGCTCGGGGCTTGGCAGACGTTCGCCGTCGTGCTGCCAGCCGCTCTGTGACCAGACCGGATGTGACGTAGCAAGCAACAGGAACCAAAGCAGAAAGCGCATGCCGCGAAGATAACGCCAAACCGGCTGGTGCGGCGCGCAAAGATGTGTAACAGTGTGTCAATCTGGATTGAGATCGCCAGCGCAACGGCCCAACCAACTGCAAAATCACGGTTGTTACAAATTCACTGAAGCGACCATGAACCCGACCCCACCACGCAGCGACACAATTTTGATTTGCGACGACGATGCCCGCATGCGTGACTTGCTGCGGCGCTATTTGACGCAAAAGGGTTTTGTCGCACTGCAAGCCGAAGACGGCAAAGCCCTGAGCCGCGTGCTGCTGCGCGAGCCGGTGGATTTGATCGTGCTCGACTTGATGCTGCCGGGCGAAGATGGTCTGTCGATCTGCCGGCGCTTGCGTGCTGCGGGCGATACCACACCGATCATCATGCTCACCGCCAAGGGCGAAGACGTGGATCGCATCGTCGGCCTTGAAATTGGTGCCGACGATTATCTGGGCAAGCCGTTCAATCCGCGCGAGCTGCTGGCCCGCATCCAGGCCGTGCTGCGTCGGCGCCCACCGCCCGAAGTTCCCGGCGCGCCTGCCGCCAGCAGCGAGACGGTGCGCTTTGGCGCTTTCACTTTTGACCTCGGGGCGCGCACGCTGAGCAAGGACGGCCATGACCTTGCGCTGACCAGCGGCGAGTTTGCCATGCTAAAAACGCTGGTACGCCACCCGCGCCAGCCGTTGTCGCGCGAGAAGCTGGCGCAGTTTGCCCGCGGGCGTGAGTTCGAGCCATTTGACCGCAGTCTGGACGTGCAG
The DNA here is from genome assembly GCA_036171375.1 of Rhodoferax sp. Taxonomy (GTDB): domain Bacteria; phylum Pseudomonadota; class Gammaproteobacteria; order Burkholderiales; family Burkholderiaceae_C; genus Rhodoferax. Next base: position 6,196 of record JAVHQY010000225.1, read on the forward strand.
GTGTCGCGCCTGCGCAAGCTGATCGAAGTCGATGCCACCAACCCGCGCTACATTCAAACGGTGTGGGGTGTGGGCTATGTCTTTGTTCCTGACGGCGACAAGCCCTGAGCGCCATGCCTGCTTTGAGCAAGCGCAGGCCGGCAGCGCGGCGCTGGAGCCTGAGTCTTTTCTGGCGCACTTTTTTTCTGCTGGCACTGCTGCTGCTGGGCAGCATTGCAGCCTGGATCCAGACCCTGCGCTCGCTCGAGTTCGAACCACGCGCGCGCCAGACCGCGCAACAAATCGCCTCGCTGGTCAATCTGAGTCGTGCCGCGCTGGTGCACGCCGACGCCATCAACCGCATCTCGCTGCTCAAGACCATGGCCGAGCAAGAAGGCGTGCGCATCATTCCGCGTGAACCCAGTGACCACTTTGAGCCCTTTGACGCGGATGACATTGGCCAGCGTATCGCACAAGAGCTGCAAAGCCGGCTCGGCCCCTATACCGTGGTGACCAACCGCGTCAACAACGAAAGCGGCCTGTGGGTCGGCTTTTTGATTGAAGGTGACAGCTACTGGCTGTTGGCTGACCGCAACCGCTTCAACCATGCCGCTGGACGCACCTGGCTGATCTGGCTGATGACGGCGGCGGCGCTGTCGCTGGCTGGGGCGGCGCAGATCGCGCGTTTGATCAACCGACCGCTAAAACAGTTATCGGCGGCGGCAAGCCGCGTCAGTGCGGGGCATTTTGATGCCAGCGAGCTCGACGAGGCGGTGGCGACCACCGAAATCCGTGCGGTCAACATCGGCTTTAACCGCATGACCCGCAAGCTGGCCAAGATTGAGCGCGACCGCGCCGTCATGCTGGCCGGCATCTCGCACGATCTGCGCACGCCGCTGGCGCGGCTGCGCATGGAAACCGAGCTGGGCGTGAGCGACGATGAAGCGCGCGAACACATGGCCGACGACATCACCCAGCTCGATGCCATCATCGACAAGTTTCTGGACTATGCGCGGCCCGGCCTGGGCAAGCTCGATCGCGTGAGCCTGCGTACAGTGATCGAAGCTGGCGTCGAGCGCTTGCGCCACGGCAGCGATCTGCAAATCCGGCTGGCGTTGCCAGCGGGCGAGCTGTGGGTGCAAGCCGATGCAGTGGAGTTGGATCGGGTGCTTGCCAATTTGCTGGAAAACGCACGCCGCTATGGCAAATCGGCCAACAGCGGTGTGGCCGAAGTCGAAATCAGCGCCAGCGAGCAAGAATCGTGGGTGTGGTTGCAGTTGCGCGACCACGGCGCAGGCGTGACAGCCGAGCAACTGACCCAGTTGACCATGCCTTTTTACCGCGGGGAGGAAGCACGCACGGCGGCCAACGGTGCCGGTCTGGGACTGGCCATCGTGGAAAAGACCCTCGCCCGCATGGGTGCCACGCTCGAGCTTGCCAACGCCTCCCCCAGCGGCCTGGTGGCGAACATCAAACTACAGCGCGCCACCCTAACCCCTAACC
>JAVHQY010000226.1:0-7611 GCA_036171375.1 Rhodoferax sp.
TGCGGGACAGACCTTTAGCTCTGTCCCCAACTGATTAAGATTTGCGGGACAGACCGCGCTTAAGCGAAGCGAGCGAAGCAATCCATGCATTCGTTGGGTTCATGGATTGCCGCGTCACTTCGTTCCTCGCAATGACGAATCGGGTTCATCGTCCAGTCTCGTCATTGCGGGCGCACAATCACGGGACAGCAGGGTACTGCTTTGGCCATCCTGGTTCATTACAATTTGACCATGCTGCGCAGCCTTCATATTCTCACCCTGCCAACGATTCTTGCGGCCGCGGTGACAACACTGGTCGCTTGCGGCCAGCAGGGTCCGCTGTATTTGCCAGCTCCGGCTGCACCAACACCGGCCGTCGCTGCCCCAGCACCGGCTGCCAGTCAAGCACGATGAAGCATCAGCACCTCCCTGGAGAACCTTTCCTGGCTTACCAGGGCGGCGAATTATTTCTGGAACAGGTTCGCCTGAGCGAGCTGGCGCGGGCGCACGGCACGCCGCTTTTTGTTTATTCCAAAGCCGCCATGTTGTCGGCGCTGGCGGCCTACCAAAAGGGGTTTGCCGGGCGCAAAGTGCAAATCTGCTACGCCATGAAAGCCAACTCAACGCTGGCAGTGCTCGAGGTCTTTGCCCGCGCCGGCTGCGGCTTTGATGTGGTCTCGGGCGGTGAACTCGAACGCGTGCTGGCCGCCGGTGGCAGCGCGGAAAAAATCATTTACTCTGGCGTTGGCAAGACGCGCAGCGAAATACAGCGCGCCCTGCGACTTGGCATCGGCTGCTTCAATGTTGAGAGCGAAGCCGAGCTGGAGGCATTGAATTCAGTGGCACTGGCGCTGGGACTGCGCGCGCCGGTAAGCCTGCGCGTCAACCCCAACGTCGATCCCCAAACGCACCCTTACATTTCCACTGGCCTCAAGGACAACAAATTTGGCATCGCGCACGAGCGCGTCGTGCCCACCTACTTGCACGCCGCGCAACTGCCCGGTCTGCGTGTCGTTGGCATCGATTGCCACATCGGGTCGCAGATTACCAGTGCGGCACCCTACCTCGATGCGATGGATCGAATGCTGGAACTGGTGCAGGGCATTGAATCCAACGGTATCGCCATCCAGCACATCGACTTTGGTGGTGGGCTGGGCATCAACTACCAGGACGACACGCCCCCCAGCGCCGACTCGCTCTGGAATCAGTTGCTGGAAAAACTGGATGCGCGCGGCTTTGGCCAGCGCCAACTGATGATCGAGCCGGGGCGCTCGCTGGTCGGCAACGCGGGAGTTTGCCTGACCGAAGTGTTGTACCTCAAGCCCGGCAGCAGCAAGAACTTTTGTATCGTCGATGCCGCCATGAACGATTTGCCGCGGCCCGCCCTGTACCAGGCGCATCATCAGATCGTTCCGCTCAACCCCCGCCATGAGACCGCGCAAACCTGGGATGTGGTCGGCCCCATCTGCGAGAGTGGCGACTGGATCGGCCATGGACGCGCGCTGGCGCTTGAGTCGGGTGATATGCTGGCGGTGCTGTCGGCCGGAGCCTATTGCATGAGCATGGCCAGCAATTACAACTCGCGCGGTCGCGCCGCCGAGATACTGGTCGATGGCAGTCAGTCACACCTGATCCGCCAGCGCGAAAGCATTGTCGATCAGCTGCACAACGAGATATTGATAAACTGAGGAACATTATGAAAAGACGCACCCTGTTGCAAGTGGCACCGGCTCTGCTTTGCGGCTCCGACCTGGCCTTTGCCCAAGCCGCTTATCCCACCAAACCGATTCGCTACATCGTCCCGGTTGCCGCCGGCGGCGGCAGCGACATGGTGGCACGCACCTTGACCGAGCGTTGGGCGCAACAGCTCAAGCAGACCTTTGTCGTTGACAACCAGGGCGGCGGCGGCGGCATCATCGCCAGCCAGGCTGCGATGCGCGCCGCACCCGACGGCTACACCCTGATGCAAGGCTATGTCGCCACCCACGGCACCAGCCCAGCAACGCGCAAATTGCCTTACGACGCGGTCAAGGATTTCACCGCCATCGGCATGATCGGTGCCACGCCCAACGTGTTGGTGGTCAACGCTACATTGCCGGTTAAAACGGTCAAGGAGTTCATCGACTACGTGAAGAAGAACCCTGGAAAAATCAGCTACGGCTCGGCCGGCCAGGGCTCGCTGACGCACCTGACGATGGAGCTATTCAAGCAGCAAATCAACTCCTTCATGGTGCACATTCCTTACCGCGGCATCGCACCGGCCTTTACCGATCTGATCGGCGGCCAGACACAAGCCATGTTTCCGGGCCTGGCCGCAGCCATGCCGCACATCCGCTCGGGAAGAGTTCGCGCGCTGGCGGTCACGGGTCTGCAACGACATCCGGCGATGAAAGATTTGCCGACGCTGGATGAATCGGGCTTCAAGGGCTTTGACGCGCAGCAGTGGTACGGCGTTGTGGGTCCCGCCGGGATGCCCGCGGCCATCGTGCAGCAACTCAACCAGTCACTGGCGCTGGTGCTCAAGAATCCGGAACTCAATCAAAAACTTTCGGTGGAAGCGATCGAGACCATCATCATGTCGCCCGAGCAATTTGCCCAATTCATCAAAACCGACATTGCGCGCTGGACCAAGCTGGCCAAAGAGCGCCACATCGAACTCAACTAAGGGCTTGTTCATGAATAAGCTATGCATTTGGCCGCTGGAGTTGGGATGCAATGCGAGGCGCAAAGCGTGCCGTTTAGCTCTGCTAAACAAGCGGTTCGCAACGACACAGTGCGCCCAAATCCGGCGCGCCAAATGTGTATGTTTTTTGTGAACAAGCCCTAACTTTCATGGCCATCAATACCCAGGTCGCTGCCGACCACAACGCACCGCCCATCACGCAACTGCTGGGCCAATTCGTCGCCAGCCAGCCGGGTTTTTTGGCCGGCGGCTGGAACGCCGCAGTGGATCACCAGGCCCACCGGACTTTCCTCAACTGGGTCGGCTGCGCCGTCGGCGCATCGCAGCACCCGGCGACGCTTGCGGCACTGGCCGCCGTCAAGTTGCTGGAGCCCACAGCACAAGCCAGCCTGCTGGGTCGCAGCGAGAAAGTGGACATGGCCAGCGCCGCCATGATCAACGCGATTAGTTCGCATATTTTTGATTTTGACGACACCCATCTCAAAACCATCATTCACCCGGCCGGACCGGTCGCGGCCTCACTGCTGGCACTGGCGCAACACCACGGTTCATCGGGACGAGAATTGCTGGACGCTCTGGTGCTGGGCATTGACGTGAGCTGCCGTGTGGGTGCTGCCATGTACCCCGACCATTACGACCGTGGCTGGCACATCACCGGCTCGGTCGGTATGCTGGGGGCGGCAGCGGCCTGTGCCCGATTGCTCAAATTGAACCCGCAGCAAACCAGCATGGCGCTGGGCATTGCCGCTTCGCAGCCGGTCGGGATGCGCGAGCAATTTGGCAGCATGACCAAGCCCTTTCATCCGGGTGCCGCGGCGCGCGCCGGACTGATGTCGGCACTGCTGGCGCAGCAAGGATTCGATGCCAGCCCTAAAGCGCTGGAAGCACCCCGCGGCTTCATGCAGACCGTCTCGACCAAAAACGATTGGCGCGAGATCACCGATGGGCTGGGTGAGCGTTTTGAAATCAACGTCAACACCTACAAACCGTTTGCCTGCGGCATCGTCATTCATCCCGCCATCGATGCCTGCGCGCAGTTGCGCGCCAAGGGCGTGCGACCGCAACAGGTTGAAAGAATCGAACTCCGGGTGCATTCGCTGGTGCTGGAACTCACCGGCAAGAAGACACCGGTGACCGGCCTGCAAGCCAAATTCAGCGTTTATCACGGCTGCGCGGCGGGGCTCACTTTTGGCCGCGCCGGTGAAGCTGAATTCTCCGAGCAGATCGTCAACCGCCCGGACATGGTGGCGCTGCGTGCCAAAGTCATCGCCAAAGTTGACGACTCAATCAGCGAAGCCAGCGCCGATGTCACTGCCTGGCTCAAAGACGGGCAGCAAGTCCAGGTGCGAGTCGAACATGCCATCGGTTCACTGCAAAACCCGATGACCGACGCGCAGTTGGAAGAAAAATTTCACGGCCTGGCTGACCCCGTGCTTGGCAGCGGTCGCAGCGGCGATTTGATCCAGGCTTGCTGGGCCGTCGGTGCCGCAGAAAATCTCAGCCAGCTGGTTTCAAGCTAGATTCCTCAGTTGGACGCACCCGCTTTGGGCGCAACTTTTTCTGCATGAAATAGGCACCACGCCAAAGCAGCAGTGACCCGAGCACGGCGGCATAAACCCATACTTCAGTGAAATCGTTTTTGGCCGCGCGCATCCAGAAGAAATGCAGGATCGCCAGTACCGCCACGACGTAGATCAAGCGGTGCAAATTGCGCCAGCGGCGCGCGCCCAACCATTTGATGGCCCGGTTAAAAGAAGTCATGGCCAGCAAACTCAGCAACACAAACATCGCAACGCCTACCAGAATGAAGGGGCGTTTGGGAATGTCTTTGACAATGTCGGCGATCTCAAAGCCCATGTCGAACCAACTGTAGCTGAGCAGGTGCAGTACGGCATAGAAAAACACAAACAAGCCCAGCATGCGCCGAAACCGCGCCAGCACTGCCATGCCGCTCATCACCCGCAGCGGTGTCAACGCCAGCACCAGACACAGGAAACGCAGCGTCCAGTCACCACAGGCACGCTCCAGCGCTTGCGCCGGATTGGCTCCGAGCTGATTCAAGCCGATCGCCAGGACCAGCCAGGCAAACGGCAGCAGTGCCAGCGCGAACACGACCGGCTTGGCCAGGCGGTGCAACAAGACTGCTTGAAGCCGCACCGTCACCCCAGCCCGGTTCCCGGGAGCAAGGCAGTCATTTCCGATTGCATCACTGGCCTGGTCAAAAGAATTTCTTCAGGTCCATGCCGGCGTAAAGCTGGCCGACTTGCGCTTCATAGCCATTGAACAGCAAAGTTTTGCGCTTGCGCGTCAACAAGCCGTCTTCGCCGATGCGCCGCTCACTGGCCTGGCTCCAGCGCGGATGATCGACGTTGGGATTGACGTTGGAATAAAAACCATATTCACGCGCTGCCGCTTTGGCCCACGCCGTGTTGGGCTGACGCTCGGTGAAACGGATTTTGACCAGGCTTTTGGCGCTCTTGAAGCCGTACTTCCATGGCACCACCAGACGCAGCGGTGCGCCGTTTTGATTGGGCAGAATTTCCCCGTACATGCCAAAAGCCAGCAGGGACAGGGGCTGCATTGCTTCATCCATGCGCAAGCCCTCGACATAGGGCCATTCGAGCACGCGTGAACCCACATAAGGCATCGTTTTCGGATCCGCCAGCGTCACAAACTCAAGGTACTTGGCACTGCCCAGCGGCTCCACCTTTTGGATCAGCGCGGCGAGCGAATATCCCAGCCACGGAATCACCATCGACCAACCCTCAACACAGCGCAGACGATAGACGCGCTCTTCCATGGCGCTGAGTTTGAGCAAATCTTCCAGCGTGTAGCGCGCCGGTTTTTTCACCAGACCTTCCACCACCACGCTCCAGGGACGGGTTTGCAGCGAATGGGCGTTGGCCACTGGATCGGCCTTGTCAGTGCCAAATTCATAAAAGTTGTTGTAGCTGGTGGCATCTTTATAGTCCGTCGGCTTTTCCATCGTGTGCGCGCCCGCCAGCGACGACCTGACCGATGCCAACGCCGGCAACTTTCCACTGCGCGCAGTGGCGGCCGCACTTTGCGCGTGCGCCGCGGGCAACGCCAGCGCTGCCAGCGCGGTGCCACCGGCAGCACTGGCCATCAGCTCGATGAAGCGGCGCCGATCCGAAAAAATATGCTGCGGCGTGATCTCGCTGGCCGGCAAAGAACCAAGACCGTTGCGGCTGGTTTGAATCAACATGACACGACTCCCGATAGGTGGAACACGGCGTGAAAATAGCATGGCAAGCGGCACTACAGTGCCGCAGCACGTTGATCCCCTTCGCTGGGGAGGGGTAAGGCAATAGGGTCAGGGCGCGCTGCAACGTGAGCGAGCCACACCCACTGACCAGCGCTCACATTCCCCGGAACAGGCCGGCGTAGCTGCGGCTGACTTCGAGTTTTTCACTGTGGCCGTGCACGCTGACCAGTTGGCGGCCGCGCTCGTCGCGGCTCACGCCAGCAATGGCCTTGGTGTTGACCAGCGTGGAGCGGTGAATTTGCCAGAACAATGTCATGTCGATCTGCTCGACCAGTTCCTTGATCGGGGTGCGAATCAGCGCTTCCATTTTTGCCGTTTGCACCCGGGTGTATTTTTCGTCGGAGATGAAAAACAGCACATCTTCCACCGCAATCATCTGGATGGTCTGGCGGATCGAAGCCTGAATCCAGCGCAATTTGGGTGTACTGCGGGGATTGATTTGCGCCGTCAACTTCTGTAGCAATTGCTGCATGGCAGGCGTGTAAGTGGCCAGCGACGCGTCTGACGCTCCCGCGTCGTTGTGGACCCTGCATTCAGCCAGGCGCTGCTGGATGCGTTGCACCGTCAAGCGCAATCGCTCTGGATCGGCCGGTTTGAGAACGTAGTCCAGCGCGCCCTGCTCGAACGCCTGCACCGCGTACTGATCATAGGCAGTGATGAAAACAATTTCACAGCCCGGCCAGCCGTTGGCTTCGTCGTAGGTGGCAAGCTGGGCGATTTGCCGCGCGGCATCAACCCCGGTAAGCACCGGCATGCGAATGTCGAGAAACACCACATCGGGATGCAACTGCTCGGTGAGCCGCACCGCCTCCTGGCCATTTTTGGCTTCGGCCACGATCTCCAGCTCAGGCCAGACCTCGCGCAAGCGGGCGCGCAGTTGTTCGCGCATCAGGCGTTCATCGTCGGCAATCAGGGCGGTTGGCATGTCAAGCGGTCGGTTTTGAATTCAAATCTGTTTTGACACTGTAGGGCAAGGTAATGGTAGCCGCAGTGCCGCCGCCCGCCGGCTCGGTGATGGTCAAACCGGCCTTGTCACCGTACAGCAAAGCCAGCCGCTCGCGGATGTTGCTCAAACCAATGCCGGTGCCGTTGGTCGCCGCCTTGCCGTAGCCAAGACCGGTGTCAGCGACGGTCACGACCAGTTTGCCATGAACTATTTCAGCGCTGACTGTCAAGCGGCCACCCTCGGCTTTGGGCTCCAGACCGTGCTTGATGGCGTTCTCGACCAGGCTTTGCAACATCATCGGTGGGAACTCCGCCGACAGCAGGCCGTCGCCCACCCGTACTTCGGTCTGCAAGCGCTCTTCCATGCGCACCTTGAGGATTTCCAGGTAGGGTCGAACCATGGCCAGCTCGCGCCCCAGATCGCCACCACCTTTCGCGTTGGCCTCGCGCATGGTCGGCATGCTGGCGCGCAGCAAGTCGATCAGATTCTTTTGCATCTTGCTGGCGCGCGCCGGGTCGGTCTCGATCAGGTGTTCGATGCTGGCCAAGGTGTTGAACAAAAAGTGTGGTTCAACTTGCGCTTGCATGGCGGCCATGCGTGCTTCCACCACCTGGCGCTTCAACGATTCAGACTCGGCCACCTCGGTCGCTTGCGCCGCTTTGGCCTGCGCCTGCACCGTGCCTTTGTAAGTGACTTTGATGACGATCGACAGCAGAA
>JAVHQY010000227.1:0-1428 GCA_036171375.1 Rhodoferax sp.
CACAGCACCGACCGCGTCAGCAGCAACCGCCACAAACAGGGCTGCGGGTTGTGTGGATGTCGGAGCCGATTTTAAAAAGCGGAGCGTTGAGAGGCCCCGGCATCTGCCCAGCCCACGGTCCAAGTCAAGCGACCAGCGGATTGGTCGTTTTGAGGGCTTTGAAGCGTCCAAAGTCGCGATCAGCGCTGTACAAAACAGACACACCGTTTTCAATGCAAATAGCGGCAATTCGGGCATCGTGAAACTGCCCGCCTTGTAGCTTGGCCTTTCGCGTCAAGTCCGACAAAATGCGCCAATGCTGGGCGCTGCTGTGCAGAACGTGGGCCACCGGTGAAGCAAGCCAGGCGTCCACCTGATCCAGTGCCTGCTCAAAGGTACTGGCCGGACGAAAGATTTTGGGGTTGGTAACGACCGACAAAAATTCGTGCAGACAACTTACCGGAATTCCCCAGGGACGCTTGCCTTCTGCCAAGCTTTTCACAGATTCAAATGCACGTTCGTGAAAAACCGACTCGGCCCGGTGCGCATAAACCAGGACGTTGGTATCAACTGCGATCATGACTCGTGTTTGGCAATACGCTCAGACAAGTGATCATCTTCGAGTTGTTGCCAATCACGCGGATCGGTCATCAATATCTCTTGGCCATAAACACGCGCATCTTTGAGCTTAAAGGCCGACTGGGTGTTTGTTTTGGCATCCCGCAGAACGCGACGCAAACCCTCCTCAATCAGGGCGCGCAAGGTGGTTTGGTTCTGCTGCGCAAGAGTTTTTGATGATGCAAAAAGCGCATCAGAGATATCGATGGTGGTTTTCATATGGGCACCCATACTTCTTGATATGGGCATATTGTTACACAGAAATCGATAGCAGGGGCAGCAACCAGCATCAAACCCCAGGGCGAGGCTGCGTCGGTCTGCCAGGCACGTTCTCACTTTCTGCGCGCTGACTGGACACCGCGCAAGTCGGCCACCACCGCGAGCACCTTGGTCAGCCGCAATGAATCAGAGACTTCAATCGTGAAGGTCATCCAGGCTGTGCCTTTGATCGACTGCGTCTGCACGCCGATCACGTTCATTTTTTCCTTGGTAAAAACCTCGGAAATGTCGCGCAACAAGCCTTGGCGGTCCTGCGCCTGCACGGCCACATCGACCGGATAAACGGCGGTCAGCGCCGGTGCTGCGCCCCACTGCACTTCAATTTTTCGCTCGCCATTGCGCGCCACCATCTCACGCAGGTTGGAGCAGTCAGCACGGTGCACGCTCACGCCCTTGCCACGCGTGACAAAGCCACAGATGGCATCCGGTGGTGCCGGTTTGCAGCACTTGGCCAACTGCGTCAGCAACGAGCCCACACCGACCACCAGCACACCATCCTTGCCAGTGCCGCCACGCGGCTTTTTAAGCATCGGTTCGGCCACCGCCGCTGCG
>JAVHQY010000227.1:1528-7599 GCA_036171375.1 Rhodoferax sp.
CGCGCTTGCGGCGTGAGCACATAAATGCGGTCCTGGAACGCACCCTGTTCGGTCACACCCGAGAGATCGCGCTCCCACGCCAGCAACTGGCGCAGCACCGCGATCTTGGCATCGTAAGCGCTGCTGGCCGACACCCCGGCATAGCCTTTGACACCGGCCTCCTTGTAGGCCCAGTGCGCCGCCACGCCATGCTCGGCGTGCTCGTGCATGGCATGGGTTCGAAGCTGGATTTCAATGGCCCGCCCAGCCTGGTCGCGCACCACCGTGTGCAAGGACTGGTAGCCGTTGGGTTTGGGTTTGGCAATGTAGTCGTCAAACTCCTCGGTCACCGGCGTGAAGTGGCTGTGCACCCAGCTCAGGGCAGCATAACAGTCCGGCACGCTGGTCACGATGATGCGCAGCGCACGGATGTCGTGCACCTGCGCAAAAGCCAGCGACTTGCCGCGCATTTTCTTGACAATGCTGTAAATGTGTTTGGGCCGTCCTTGCACGGTGGCAACGATGCCCTGCGCCTTGAGTTCGGCTTCGACGCGTTGGCGCAATTGCCCGATCTGGTGTTCGCGTTCGGAGCGCTTTTCATCGAGCAGGCTTGCCACCTGATGGTAAGTCTGCGGCTCCAGAAAACGAAACGCCAGGTCTTCGAGTTCCCACTTGAATTCGCGGATGTCGAGCCGGTTGGCCAGCGGTGCAAAAACCTGCAACGATTCTTGCGCCAGGCCGCTCGGCGGCGTGCGTTTGCTGGCAGCGAGAAAGCGCAGTGTTTGCAGTCGCGATGCCAGTCGCAGCAGCACCACGCGCAAGTCACGCGAAAACGCCAGCAGCATTTTGCGCACATTCTCGGTTTGCACGGCCGCGCTCTGCGCCAGCGCCGCTGCCTGAGGCGATGCCGCTTGGGCCTGGCGCGCCTGACGCTGCACGCGCACCAGCTTGGTGGTCTCGAACGCCAACGTGGCAAAGTTTTCACCAAAAGCGTTGGCAATCACGTCCTGCGGCTTTTGCAAATGCTCGCAGGCGTAAACCAGATAACACGCCGCCTGCATGGCGCTTGAGCCACCGATCGACTGCACAATGGTAGCCACGGCATCGGCGTGCGCCAGCGTGTTTTCGCCGGTATCAAGCGTCTGGCCCACCAGCAGCGGTTGGGCAAAAGCGCGCGCGCGATCGAGCGCATCAATTTGCTCGGGCAGGGTTTGCACGGTGGCCGCCAGCAACTGGGGCAATTGTTGCGTCAGCGACGGTGTTTCGCCGGTGTGCGATGTCAAAGTTTCCATTCGCCCCGATTCAAAAGTCTTCCAGCAAAAATGACACCACCGCGCGCACCTGATTGCCGGAAACCAGCGTGGGCGCGTGACCCACACCCGCAAACTCGACCAGCCGCGCCTGCGGGCCGCGTTGTGTCATCGCCAGCGCGGTCTGCGCCGACAGCAGGTCCGATTCCAGGCCGTGCAACAGCAGGGTGCGCGCTGTGATCTGATCGTAGAGCCGCCACAAATCCGCCTGCCCCTGCGCTGCCGACTCGGCCGTCACACTGCGGAACGGCAGCGCCAACCCGGGGTCGTAATGCAGCGTCAGACTGCCCTGTGCGTCGCCCAGCGGTTTGAGCATGGGCGCGGTCAACGCCAGCCACTGCTCCGGCGTGTGCGGACCAAAACTGCTGGCAATCGACCACAGCGCAGTGGCCGCTTCCTGCACCGAAGCAAACTTGCCGGTCTGGCCCACATACTGGCCAATGCGCTGTAGCGCCTGCCATTCGATCACCGGCCCAACATCATTGAGCACCAAACGGCGCACCGGCACCGGCAATGGCAAATCAGCCTGACCACAAAGCACGATCCCGATCAGGCCACCCAGACTGGTTCCCAGCCAATCGAGCCGCTGCGGTTTGAGCTGCGCCAACAGCGCCAGCATGTCGGATGCATAGAGTGGTATCTGGTAGCCGGCCGGATTTTTCAGCCAGTCGCTCTTGCCACGACCCACCACATCCGGACAAACCACGCGCAAGTCGCCAGCAGTGCGCTTGCACAGGGCCTGCGCCAACACGTCAAAGTCGCGTCCCTGGCGCGTCAGTCCATGCACGCAGACCAGCACGCGCCCGGCGTGGGGGTTGCCCCACTGCCAGTAAGCCATCCGGTGACCACCGTCAGGGTCCGGGCATTGCACATAGTTCAGGCTGGGTTCGGTCATGGTGAATTTCCGATCAAATTGAGCGCATGGTAATTCAAGCCGACTGCACTCAAACCGATTGCTTGAAAGCCATCACCGCCTGATTGCGCAGCGTACGCAGCAGCGCCAGCTCACGGTCGTCCAGCAGCAAGGCACCCGGCTGCGCCTGATCGGCATAAATCAGTCCCAGCGGACGGGTCTTGACGGTGACCGGCAGCAGCAAAAAAGTAGCGGCAGCGATGCTTTGGCGATACCAGGGCGGCAGGTGACTGGCAATCTTGCCATCACTGGCATCCCGGATCAGGGTGTCAACGCCGCGGCTACAGATCAGCGAGAACATGTCGGGTGGATTGCCACGCAGCGAGACGTTGAAAAGTTTGACCATGGTTTCGATATCCTGACCCAGGCCAAAGCGCCCGCTCAGAACGTCGGTTTTGGCATCACGCAGACAAAAAATGATGCGCTGAAAATTCTTTGCCCGGTACATGGTCTCCAGAATCATGCGCAGCACATCGCTCAGGTTGAAGTCTTCCACCAGCGCGTTGGTGATGTCCTGGATGCCAGCGCTGAGCGTTTGCGCTGCCTGTTGCGCCACATCTGGCGCTGCACCGATCGCTGCCGGTGTTGCCTGCGGGCTGGCCTGCAACTCAAGCGACAGCAACAAATCGGGCTCAGTGTCGGTAGCGGCGGGTGCGGCGCTCAAGGTCTGGGCCGATTCTTCGAGCAATCTGGCCGCCGCCGACCCAGGTCGCGCCGTGATCTCCATCGCTGCTGCCATCTCGACCAGCTTGCGGCACGCCAACGTCGTGGCAGACTGGATTTGACCGACCCCGCAACCTACTGCATTGGCGTAGCGCTTGCCAATCTGGACCAGACTTCTGTCGAGTTGACAGGGCGCATCAAGCAACAAGGCTTCGGACATTTCATTGGCCATCAAGGCCGTCCAGCGCAGCCGCTCGGAAGAATCCAGGCCGCCATGGGCGGGGGGGTCTGCCACGCTCTTGTGCATGCAATTGCAAATAGCCGGTGGCAAACCCCAGGCTTTGGCCACACCCGAGCCCAGGTCCTCCAAGCTCAACCCCAGCACCTGCACTGCTGCTGCTGCCTCGCCCAGCGGTCGTTGCCGGTCGTTGACCAGCCGCAGCACCGCATCGGCCTCGTCCGGAAAGTAATAACGCGCCAGCAACCGCCCCAGGTTGTGAAACATGGCAGCGATGAACGCCTCTTCGCCCTGCGCTGCCACCGGGCACAACTCGCTGGCAATGGAGCCCGCCAGCAGGCAGCGCAAAAACTCGTCCTTGAGGTTGCGCGCCTGTTCCCTGTCGTTCATGTGCTCGAGCAACACCAGGCTCAGCGCCATGTTTCGAATGCCATTGAAACCGACCAGCGTCACCGCCCGGGAAACCGTGCTGATGTTGCCGCTGCGGGCGTAATGCGCGCTGTTGACCAAACGCAGCAACTTGTTGGTCAGCGCAATATCCTTGAGAATCTCATTGGTGATGCTGTTGACGCTTTCGGTGTCGGAAGTGGCCATCCTTTGAATCCGCACAATGGCTTCGGATAGCGCCGGAAAATCGGTCTTGTGCCGCATGCGCTGCAACAAGAACTCCAGCCTGCTGTTGGGGTTGCCCGCTGCCGCAGTTTGCTCAAGTTCAGTCACGTCCGGCTGATGGCAGCGCGCCAGTTCATCACGAAAATCAGTAGCGCTGGCAGGGCGGCCAAAGCGCGAATTTGTCCCATGGCGCGCGCATCAAATTCAGGGTCATTGTGATTTGAACAACGCCGCCACCCGGTGCCGTGGCTTGATGTTGGCAGAAAGTCCGCGCCCGCCCACTGCCAGCGTTGCCGTTGCGGTCGCAACCGGTACTGCCTCGGTTGCCGGTGCTTCGTAGGGTCGATCAAAAAATGGATCGTGCGGCTTGAGTGCCGGTTGCTGCCGGTCGCCACGTCCGGAGCCGCGATCGGGCCGAGCAAACTGCCCTTCGTGCGAGACATCACGCACCGCTCCAGGACGGTGGCTGGCGTGGCGCGTATCGCGCGGCGCGGTTTCACCGTACATGCGCCGGCCATCGTTGATGCGGCCCTGACGGCGGATGTCGGGAACGTTTTCTTCGTACTCGACTGCTTCGAGCTCAATTTTGGTGTGCAGCAGCTTTTCAATATCCGACACCAGGCGGGCATCGCTGCCGGAGACAAAACTCACCGCCAGGCCGGCTGTTCCGGCGCGCCCGGTGCGACCGATGCGGTGCACATAATCTTCGGCGTTGAACGGAATATCAAAATTGAACACCGCCGGCACGTCCTTGATGTCCAGACCGCGCGCTGCCACGTCGGTGCACACCAGCAGATCGACCGCGCCCGATTTGAATGAATCAAGCGCTTTCAGACGTTCATCCTGACTCTTGTCGCCGTGCAGCGCTGTCGTGTTGAGCCCTTCACGCTCGAGCGAACGCGCCAGCCGCGCGCAACCGAGCTTGCTGTTGACAAAAACAAAAGCCTGCTTGAGCTCACGCTGGCGCAAAATCTGGTGCAAGGCATGGCGTTTTTCTTCACCATCCACGCTGTAGAAATGCTGTTCCACGGTGGAAGCCGCAGCGTTGGAGCGTGCCACTTCAACCGTCACCGGCTGCTGCAGGTAGCTGCCCGCCAGGCGCTTGATCTCGGGCGAAAACGTGGCCGAGAACAGCAGCGTGATGCGCTGCTTGGGCAAGTAGGCAAGGATGCGCTCCAGGTCCGGCAGGAAACCAATGTCGAGCATACGGTCGGCCTCGTCGAGCACGACATACTCGACCTGATTGAGCACCGTGTTTTTGGCTTCCAGATGGTCGAGCAAACGCCCCGGCGTGGCGACCAGAATCTCGACACCTTTTTTCAGCTCCAGCGTTTGCGGTTTCATGTCGATGCCGCCGAACACCACCGTGCTGCGCAACTGCGTATGCACGGCGTAATCCTTGATCGCTTGCGCCACCTGGTCGGCCAGCTCGCGCGTGGGCAGCAGCACCAGCGCGCGCACCGGGTGGCGCGCGGGCGAGGTTGAGCTGTTCTCGTACGCCAGCATGCGCTGTAGCAGCGGCAGCGCAAAAGCTGCCGTCTTGCCAGTGCCGGT
This sequence comes from Rhodoferax sp., assembly GCA_036171375.1. Lineage (GTDB taxonomy): Bacteria > Pseudomonadota > Gammaproteobacteria > Burkholderiales > Burkholderiaceae_C > Rhodoferax. The sequence continues at coordinate 6,798 of JAVHQY010000227.1, forward strand.
CTGCGCCGCGCCCATCACGTCGCGCCCTTGCAACACCACCGGGATCGCTTGCGCCTGAATCGGTGTCATGGTCTCGTAGCCCAAGTCAGCGATGGCGCGGGCCAGCGGCGGTGCCAATTGCAGTTGGGCAAAAGCCAGCGGCAATGTCTGGTCGTTCAATTCAGAAGATAAATCGGTCATCCGTTACCAATATCAATTGCTATTCATCCAATAGCCGAGTGCCCACCAAGCTGTGGAACGACCCACATTATCCTCCAGCGCAAGCTCATCGGATCCGAATTCGGGGCACGGCTGACGAGCTGGCCCAAGGGCTATTGGTGTCGAATCCCGATTCGCGTCTGTGCGTTCGAGCTGGCCAATGAGACCCGGCCTGCCCCGCTGGCGAGCGCAAAAACAAAAACCTTGCCGCTATAATCTGCGCCTTCGCTGAAACGGAGCCGTCATGGCAATGCTTCAGCAACGGGTTACCGCCACCCTACTCTTGGCGAGGTGAGGTTTTGCGTCAGCAAAACCGTATGCAAATATCGGAGTGTCCACATGGCACGCGTATGTGAAGTCACGGGCAAAAGCCCGATGGTGGGAAACACGGTTTCCCACGCCAACAACAAAAACAAGCGCCGCTTTCTGCCCAACCTGCAATACCGCCGGTTCTGGGTCGAGTCTGAAAATCGCTGGGTGCGCCTGCGCATCAGCAACGCCGGTCTGCGCATGATCGACAAGAACGGTATCGACTCGGTGCTCGCAGACCTGCGCGCCCGCGGTCAAGCGTAAAAACTTGCGGGACAGACCTTTAGCTCTGTCC
>JAVHQY010000228.1:0-28626 GCA_036171375.1 Rhodoferax sp.
GTGAAATCGACGGCGATGGTCTCGGGCTTGCGCAGCGTGAAGCTGCCGATATCGCGGCGTCGGGTACGGTTGATGAGGGGAGCGAAGGTATACAGATTTTCCAGTTGCCGAATTAACGTCAGTCTGGCTTCGGCGTCCGTAGCGTCGGCATCGAGCAGATCGCAAGCCTGTTGGAGGCGCGGATCAGCGGTCATGACGCCTTGACCCCAAGGGGTGGCGACGGCCTGCCCGATGGCGTGCCGGGCGGTTGCCTGCCAGTCGGTGCGCACCGCACGGGCCGATTCAATGGCGGCATTGATATGCGGGTTGGGCTCGGCCATCTGCACGTAGGCCTGCCGGTTTGGAAGCACGTCGGGGCGCAACAGGTGGAGCAAGGTGAAAAGATCGTCGCTGCCCATTTGAATCGGGGTGGCGGTAAGCAGAACGACGGCTTCGGCGTTGTCGCAGAAGTAGCGTACCGTGCGGTAGGCCCAGGTGTCGGTATTGCGGATGTGATGGGCTTCGTCGACGATCACCAGATCAAAGACGGGCGGCGGGTCGAGGTCGAGCAGGCCACGCTGTTTTTTCCGGCCTTGCTGCTTGCCCATCAGCAGGGTTTCATCAAACAGCGAGTACGGCAGAATGGCGCGAGCGTATTGCTGCGGCCAGACGCCATCAAGATGGGTTTCGTCGATGCAGTAACGCAAAGCCGGGCCGTCAAGCTGCATGAATTGCTCGTCGAAGCGTTTCATTTCTTCCAGCCACTTGCGCTCGGCCACCAGCGGCTTGGGGCAGATCACCAGCACGGAACGTATTTCTCGCCGGGCCTGGAGTTCCTTGAGGATCAACCCGGCTTCAATGGTCTTGCCGACACCGACCTCGTCGGCGATGAGAAGGCGGGGCCGGTCGGCCTGGATGAGCTTAAGGACCGGGCGAAACTGGTAGGGAACGAAATTGACGCGCGACGCAAACAGGGAATACAGGTGGCTGGTACTGGGGTGGCGAAGTTGCAGGGCCGTCAACGCGGCGTGCAGAGCGTCTGGGGTAGCTTCCATCCTGGCCGATATTGCGGCGGTGGGCTCGAGCTGGCTGGTGTAGTAGGTGGCGACTGCGCCATCGTGAAAGACCATGTAACGGTCTTCGGGGTCCCCGGGAAGATGGTCGATGATGGCGCCCGTAACGGCAGGGCGGGCCTTGAGACGAACCAAGGTTCCTCTGCCGAACCCGGAACTCGGGGCAGGTGGGTTGATTGCCGATTTTGGCTTGAGGGTTGGTTGGCCAGACAGGGATGCCATAAGGGATGACTTTTGTTTTCGCAGCTTCTCCAATATTTCCGGGTTTGCGCCAAGCAGCGCCATCAGCCGCTCAAGCGTGTCAAGGTCACGATAGGTGTCCGCATCGTTCAGACCGGCGGTCGGCGCATGCACCCAGCGGTTGCGTATGGTCTGTGCTTCCTTAAGCCAGTTGCGGGCGGCGATTGGCCAAGCAAGCGCCTGCGCAAGTTCATACCAGTTTTTGTCGACGAGTCGCAGTAATGCGGCGATGTCCAGTTTATCGAGTGAGGTGATACAGCCCTCGCGGAGATACTGTTGTTGCTGATACGTCAGTTGGTCCACGACCAACGCCTGCCACCAGTCCGGTGAAAGCTGTGGCAAATGGGCAGCAAGAAGCTCCAGACACTGTTTGCCGAGAAGATCGAGGGGTGACTTGTCCATCGGGTTTGTACCGCTGGTTACGACGCTGGAATAATACCCCCGGCGCGTCACCGTTTTGATGTTCGATCAGTGTGCCTTGATGTTGCGGCGCTTTGCTTTCAATCAGGCACTGATTTTCTGGAGCCGTTTGCTGATCTTATCGAGCAGAGTTAATTGCGGCGTCCCCCAGTTTTCGCTGTCGACATCGGGCAGAGCGGATGCAAACTTTTTCGCTGCCGACAACTTCACGTTTTCCGCGACCCCGGCCAGTTGCGACCGCAGCAACCGCTGGGCATGGCGGTTCAATGTGCACTGGCCCGCCAGTTGAGTCGTCAACCAATCCAGCAGCAAGGCCCAGGCGGTTTCCCGATTGCCTGCTTTCCTGGTGACGGTGTTAACCAAGTTGACGATGCCCGCGCCGATCTTCTGCCTCAGAATCTCTTGCAGTGCTTCGCCAAAATCTTTGGCCTTGAGGGAAGCGTCATTGAACTCAACAAACAGCTCGGCGGGCGTGAGAAGCCCGGTAGGCGTGATGAAGGGCACGTCGTAGGAGTCAGTTGGCTTGCGCAAGAAAGCCGGGATCTCAAAATGAAGTGCGTCGCCAACGGCCTGCGTATCGACTGATCGATCACATGTGCGCCAAACACTGGGTGTGATCATGGCTTGGGATTCCCCTTGCGTACTAAAGAGAACCCGACTTTCCCTGACGTTGCCAAACCCGCCCCAGCCTGCGGCCAACATTTGATCAACTTGTTGTAGTGCGGGCAGACCGCTTGCCTTCTCGCCTTCAGCACGAACATGCACCAGAATCAAATTGGTCTGAGCGCTGACCAACTGATATTTCAAAGCCAGTGCCAATGATTCTTCGCTTGTAGGCGTTTCAATCATTCGCCTGGCACCCGTCATTCGCGCCACAGTGCCGTGCACATCGGCGCTGAGGATTTCCGCTTGCACTTGGGCGCGCTGCCCATCGGCTTGCCAGACCAGCACCGGCGCGCTGCTGGGCGCAATGGCAAATTGTGCAAACACATGCACCGTCTCACCGTCAAACAACTGGCGCGGCAATCTGGATTGCCACAGCGGTTTATCCGCCCAATTCACTTCCATATCGACAGCGTGTGCTGAGCGCATCCGCTTGAACATACGCAGCACGGCCTGGGCTATGTCCTCGTTGGGCGAGACCAACTCACACGCGCCGCCGGTCTTTTCGGCAAGATCACGCAGCAGACTCTCAGCCGGAGCGCTGCCAACGCCAACGGCAAAAATGCGCTGCCCCGATTTGGCAGCCGAAGACACGATATGTTCAATATCCCACACCCCACCATCGGTAATCAGCAACACGGCGGCATCTTGCGCATTGCCTTCCGGCGTTTTGATATCGAAGGTGGATAGCAGCGCCTGGTTGAGCTCAGTGCCACCCAGGGTGGCATCGGTAGCCTTCAGCGCTTGAGCGAGTACCTTGCCCACGAAGCGCGACGTGCAGGGCTCCATCCGGGCGACGACGTGTTCGACGGTACTACCGAACTTGCTATAGGAAACACGGTCGGTCGGAGTCAAATATTGAAATACCGCATGCAGCGCAGCGCGTGCCTGCGCGATGCTGTCGCCACCCATGGAGCCTGAACAGTCCACCAGAATCTTGAGGAGTAGCGGTGACTCTTCTTGCGCTGGCAGTTTTGGGCAGAAACTCGCCAGCACGGCATGTTGCTCGCCATCGGGCGCGGTCACGGCAAAGCATTGCCCTTCCAGGCCGTCCAGACTCAGGATGAAGTCACGGTCCAGCATGGCGCCCTGTTCCAGCCGCACCGACATGCCGTCATCAATGGCCACAATGTTGACCTTGTGGCTGGGGCAATTCAGCTTGGCTTTAGCGGCCTGACCGCAAATGTCGAGCTTGAGCGTGAAGGGGTACTCCACCATTGGGTTGACGGCATCTGTCTCATGCGGTGCCAGTCCTCCCTGGCGGTGCGCATCGCCAAAGCGCGGTGCGATGGTGGTGGGGATGGACACCCTGATGCGGCCCTGCTCAAAGTGCAGCAACTGGGCATATTCAATTTCGATCACCGCCTCTTCACCAGCCATGAGATTGCCGAGGTTGGCGGTGTACAGGCCGCCAGCCGATTTCTCCACCATGACGGGGGTGTCGCCTTCATCAATGGCCTTTTCGTATTTCTCGGTGGCCTGCGTTTTCTCCAGCACTGCGGCCTGCATGCGCTTGCCGTTGAGTTCCACGTTCATACCCAGCAGCGTGGCACCCCAGGCCAGGGGAAAGGTATAGACCGTTTCCAGGTTCTTGCCGGAGTCGTTGCGGTAGCTCTGGCGCACTTTGACGCTGAGCATCAGGCCGTCGAGCCGACCATCAATGTGGACTGACTTGAGCCCTACGGTCTCGCCTTTTGTGCCGATGAGTGTGTTTGGCTTGGTCTCGCTGTTCATTTTGTTTTTCCCTGTAAATCTTGATAGGCTTGGATGACAGCGCGCACCAGGGTACGAACCTGCTCCGGGCTCAGGCCGGCTTGTTCGGGTGAGATTTCCAGCTCGACCCCGTCGGCGATGAACAAATGGCTGCGCACTTCGACTGAGCCGGGTTTGCGCTGGCGCGGTGGTACCGGCGGTGCCTCGCCGGAGAGCACTTCACGAATGCGCTCCAGCGAGACCCCAGCCTGGCTGAGCTGTTTGATCTTGAGCAGTTGCTCCAGGTGCTTGGGCAGGTAATGCGCCGCCTTGGTGCTGCCAATGGGGACATCCACCAGGCCAATCTGGATGTAGTAGCGAGCGGTGCGCTTAGGTGTGTCGCTCAGCGTGCAGAGCTCGTCGAGGCTGAAGGTGGGGTTGTTTTGCATGGTGCTGATTTGCGTTTTTATTTATTATGCCGCGACAGCTGACAATTACAACTGTTTTAATAAATTAGCCATCGCATACCGGGCGGTTGATGTGTGCAGAGGCATGGTAAAAACCACGGCATAATCGGGACAACCACCGCCGAACGGGAACGCTCGGCGGTTTCGTTTTTGCTCAATCTGTCAGTGGAGAATCTAGTGGCTACCATCCCCATCACCAAGCGCGGTGCCGAAAAGCTCAAGGCTGAATTGCAGCAACTTAAAACCGTCGAGAGACCAGCGGTCATCAACGCCATTGCCGAGGCGCGTTCGCATGGGGACTTGAGTGAAAACGCCGAGTACGAGGCGGCCAAGAATCGTCAGGGCTTCATCGAAGGGCGGATTCAGGAAATCGAGAGCAAGCTCGGTGGTTGCCAGATCATTGATCCGACTGATTTGTCGGCCGCGGGCAAAGTGGTGTTTGGTGCCAGCGTCGATCTGGAAGACGAAGATACCGGCACCCAGTTAAGCTACCAGATCGTCGGCGAAGACGAAGCCGACATCAAGCTCGGGCTAATCAACATCGGCAGCCCCATTGCACGTGCCATCATTGGCAAGGAAGTTGGCGACAGCGTCGAGGTAAAAACGCCGGGCGGGATCAAAAATTACGAAGTGATGGCGGTGCGGTATATCTGATGGCGGTCTGTCCCACAAGGTGGACTTCCAACATCCCGGTATTTGTTGGGGACAGAGCTTGTTCACTGCGTGTAACTGCGGTCTGTCCCACAATGTATCAGGATAGGCCTCGTTTCTTGATGCTGACCTGTCTGGGTTTGGCGCGTTTGATCTGGCCGCCGGAGCTCAGGCGCTGGTTGCCGAGCACGCGCAGAATCTTCACTTCCGGGCGCTGACCGCCGCGTTTGCTGTATTTGAGAACTTTCACATTGCGCGGCCCTGGCATACGGTCTTCGGCCGGCGTTTTTTCACGCGCTGGCACCGGACGCCACAGCACCAGCAGCTTGCCGATATGCTGAATCGGCGCGGCACTGAGTTCATCGGCCAGGGTTTGAAAAATCGCTTCGCGTGCCGCGCGGTCGTCCGACAAGATGCGTACTTTGATCAGGCCATGGGCACTCAGCGCAGCGTCGGTTTCTTTTTTGACCGCCGCGCTCAAGCCTTCATGGCCTATCATCACGACCGGGTCAAGGTGGTGCGCTTGCGCGCGGTGTTGTTTGCGTTGAACCGGAGTCAGTTGAATTTGAGGCATGACCACATTATCGGTGACACACAATGACATCCAGAAGCAAAAGCAGCAAGGTTAACCGCGCCTGGCTCAATGACCACGTCAACGACACTTATGTAAAACTCGCCCAGCTTGAGGGCTACCGCGCGCGCGCGGCGTACAAGCTGAAAGAAATTGATGACAGCCTGCACCTGATCCAGCCGGGTCAATTGGTGATCGATCTTGGCTCGGCACCGGGTGCCTGGAGCCAGTACGTGCGGCGCAAGATGTCGCCCAGGACGGCGACCGGTGGCGGGGCTGCCGCAGGCGAACTCGCAGGCAGCATTGTGGCGCTCGATTTGCTGCCCATGGCACCGATTGAAGGTGTCGTCTTTTTGCAGGGAGACCTTGGGCAGGCCGCAGTGCTGCAGCGCTTGACTGATGCCATGCAGGGTCGTCTGGCCGATGTGGTGGTCTCCGACATGGCACCCAATTTGTCGGGCATTGCATCAGTTGACTCGGCCAACATTGAAAACCTGGTGGAGCTGGCGCTTGACTTCAGCCAGCAACACCTGAAAGCGCAAGGCACTTTGGTGGCCAAGGTTTTTCATGGTGCTGCTTACGATCCATTGGTGCGTCGCTTCACCAGCACGTTCCGGGCAGTGAAGCGGATCAAACCCAAGGCCTCGCGCGGCAAATCATCCGAAACCTATCTGGTGGGAATTGGCCTACAGAGCGCACCGGTGTCTATTGAAACGTCTAAAATCGGGCCCAGCTAAGGGCTTGTTCATGAATAAGCCCTAAGGGCAGTCTCATTTTTTCCACATCTGTTGGAGCCTTGTTTGAATAATCAGTGGTTCTCGAAAATTGCCGTCTGGATGGTCATTGGGCTGGTGCTGTTTACCGTTTTCAAACAGTTTGATACGCGCAGCCCTGGTGGTGCCGGCACCATCGGTTACTCAGACTTTCTGGAAGAAGTGCGCGGCAAGCGCATTAAGAGTGTGATTATTCAGGAAGGGCAGGGCGGCACCGAGATTCTTGCCGTCACGCAGGACGACCGCAAGGTCAGAACCACCGCCACCTATCTTGACCGCGGGCTGGTGGGCGATTTGCTTGCCAGTGGTGTCAAGTTTGATGTCAAGCCACGCGAGGAAGGTTCGCTGCTAATGACCCTGTTGGTGAGTTGGGGGCCGATGCTGCTCCTGATCGGGGTTTGGGTTTATTTCATGCGCCAGATGCAGGGCGGCGGCAAAGGTGGTGCTTTCAGTTTTGGCAAGTCCAAAGCGCGCCTGCTTGACGAGAACACCAATACCGTTACTTTTGCCGACGTGGCCGGCTGCGACGAAGCCAAGGCCGAAGTGCAGGAAGTCGTTGAGTTCTTGAAAGACCCGCAAAAATTCCAGAAGCTTGGTGGCCGCATTCCGCGCGGCCTGCTGCTGGTCGGGCCACCGGGAACCGGCAAAACCTTGCTCGCCAAGGGCATTGCGGGTGAAGCCAAAGTGCCATTCTTTTCCATTTCCGGCTCTGACTTTGTTGAAATGTTTGTCGGTGTCGGCGCCTCGCGCGTGCGCGACATGTTCGACAACGCCAAGAAAAATGCACCCTGCATCATTTTTATCGATGAAATCGATGCTGTCGGCCGCCAGCGCGGCGCTGGCCTGGGTGGTGGCAACGACGAGCGCGAGCAAACGCTCAATCAAATGCTGGTTGAGATGGACGGTTTTGATACCAACGTCGGCGTGATTGTGGTGGCAGCAACCAACCGGCCCGATATTCTCGACTCGGCGCTGTTGCGCCCGGGGCGTTTTGACCGTCAGGTCTATGTCACTTTGCCGGACATCCGCGGTCGCGAGCAAATTCTCAACGTGCACATGCGCAAAATCCCGCTGGGGCAGGACGTGCAGGCCGGCATCATCGCACGCGGCACGCCAGGAATGTCGGGTGCCGACCTGGCGAATTTGTGCAACGAGGCGGCTTTGATGGCGGCGCGGCGCAATGCGCGCACGGTTGAGATGGTCGATTTTGAAAAGGCCAAGGACAAGATCCTGATGGGCCCCGAGCGCAAGAGCATGGTCATGCCCGAGAGCGAGCGCAAGAACACCGCTTATCACGAATCAGGCCATGCCCTGATTGGCAAACTGCTGCCAAAGTGCGATCCGGTGCACAAGGTCACGATCATTCCGCGCGGCCGAGCGCTGGGCGTGACCATGAGCCTGCCCGAGCAGGACCGCTACAGCTACGACAGCGAATACATGCTAAATCAGATCTCCATGCTGTTTGGCGGACGCATCGCTGAAGAGGTTTTCATGAACCAGATGACGACCGGTGCCAGCAACGATTTTGAGCGTGCCACGCATATTGCGCGCGACATGGTCACGCGCTACGGCATGACCGATGCGCTCGGCCCCATGGTTTATGCCGAGAACGAAGGTGAGGTATTTCTGGGGCGCTCGGTCACCAAGACCACCACCATGAGCGAAGAGACGATGCAAAAAGTCGATGCCGAAGTGCGGCGCATCATCGACCAGCAGTACAGCCAGGCGCGCAAGCTGATTGAAGACAACCGTGACAAGATGCACGCCATGGCCAAAGCGCTGCTGGAGTGGGAAACCATCGACAGTGATCAAATCAACGACATCATGGCCGGCAAACAGCCGCAACCACCCAAGGACTGGACGCCGCGCACCGTGCCCGGTGCCGGCGGCGATGGTGGCGGCAGCACACCAGCGGTCAAGCCTGATGCAGCGCCAACGGTGGCCTGAGCGTCTGGTCGAAATATTTAAACGGGGCTGAGAGGCCCCGTTGCAGTTTTATGCAGTGGAATACCAGCCGATTTCAGATTGATCTGAGCCGCCCGCAGGTGATGGGCATTGTCAACGTCACACCCGACTCATTCTCGGACGGCGGTCGCTATGCCGACACGCGCTCTGCCTTGCAGCATTGTGAGAAGTTGATCGGCGAGGGTGCTGATCTCCTGGACATCGGTGGCGAATCGTCACGCCCTGGGGCCACTGCGCTGGCGCTCGACGATGAACTCGCGCGCGTGCTGCCGGTGGTGCGCGAAGCAGTGCGGCTGGGCGTTCCCATCTCGGTGGACAGCTACAAGCCGCAAGTCATGCAGGCGGTGCTCGACCTGGGTGCCGACATCATCAACGACATCTGGGCGCTGCGCTGGCGCAGCGCGCAAGCCGACGCACCCAGCGCACAGCAGGTGCTGGTGCGGCACGCAAGCTGCGGTGTGTGCCTGATGCACATGCACGGTGAGCCCGCCACCATGCAACTCAGTCCGATTGAAGGCGACGTGGTCGCGCCGGTGCTGACTTTCCTTCAGACGGCGGCGCAGGATCTGCAAGCACAGGGCGTTGCCAGCCAGCGCATCGTGCTCGACCCTGGCATCGGCTTTGGCAAAACCGTGGCGCAGAATTTTTCCTTGCTGGCGCGTCAGCGCGAACTGCTGGCGGCCGGTTACCCGCTGCTGCTGGGTTGGTCGCGCAAGTCGTCGCTGAGCGCCGTCTGCGGCCTGCAATCGATGCCGGTGTCGCCGGTCGATCAGCGCCCACGCCTGGTGCCCAGCGTCGCTGCTGCTTTGCTCGCCATCGAGCGTGGCGCATCGATCGTGCGCGTGCACGATGTGCAAGAGACGGTGCAGGCGCTTAGGGTGCTGGCGGCGCTCAACGCCGATCATCCCGGATAATCCAGACAACCACAGGCAGTTTCAATGAGTCGAAAATATTTTGGCACCGATGGCATTCGCGGCACCGTCGGGCGCTCGCCGATCACGCCTGACTTTGTTTTGCGGCTGGCGCATGCGGTCGGGCAAGTGCTCAGAACATCCAGCCAACGCCCAACCGTGTTGATTGGCAAGGACACCCGCATTTCGGGCTATATGCTCGAGAGCGCACTGGAGAGCGGTTTTAACTCAGCCGGTGTTGATGTCGTTTTGCTTGGACCGTTGCCGACACCTGGTGTGGCTTACCTCACGCGGGCTTTGCGCGCTTCGCTGGGGGTGGTGATCAGTGCCAGTCACAACCCGTTTGCCGACAACGGCATCAAGTTTTTCAGCGAACTCGGCAGCAAGCTGCCCGATGCCTGGGAGCTGGCCGTCGAGCGCGCGCTGGTGCAGGAGCCAGTGTGGGCCGATAGCGCAAGCCTGGGCAAAACCCGGCGGCTTGACGATGCGGCCGGCCGCTACATCGAATTTTGCAAGAGCCGGTTTGCCAATGACCTGACGCTTAAAGGCCTCAAAATTGTGGTCGATGCAGCGCACGGTGCGGCTTACCAGGTGGCACCCAAAGTCTTTCATGAGCTCGGCGCTGAAGTGGTGGCCATTGGCTGCTCGCCCGACGGGCTCAACATCAACCGTGATGTCGGTGCCACCCATCCGCAGGCGTTGATTGCAGCGGTCAAGGCCAGCGGCGCAGATTATGGCGTCGCGCTCGACGGTGATGCCGATCGTCTGCAACTGGTGGACGCGGCTGGTCGCTTGTACAACGGCGACGAGCTGCTGTATTTGCTGGCCGACGCGCGGCTCGGTTGTGGACAGCCTGTGCCGGGCGTGGTGGGCACCTTGATGACCAATTTTGCCGTGGCGCAGGCGCTACAGGCGCGTGGCATCGAATTTGTTCGCGCCAAGGTCGGCGACCGCTATGTGCTGGAAGAGCTTGAGAAGCGGCAGTGGTTGCTCGGTGGCGAGGGTTCGGGCCATTTGCTGGCGCTCGATCAGCACACCACGGGTGACGGTTTGATTTCGGCGTTGCAAGTGTTGCAGGCCTGTGTACGCAGCGGCAAGACGTTGTCTGAACTGCTGGTGGGCATCGAGTTGCTGCCGCAGACCCTCATCAACGTCCGCTTGCAACCGCAGCAGGATTGGCAAGCCAGCTCGCGCCTGACCGAAGCAGCCAAAGCGGTGGAGAGCGAACTGGGGCAGCGCGGGCGATTGCTGATTCGCTCCAGCGGCACCGAGCCGGTGCTGCGGGTGATGGTTGAGGCAGCAGATGCCGAGCAAGCACGCGCGCTGGCGCAGCGCATTGCCGACACGCTTGCGCCGTGAGTTTGGCAGTGATGAGTCAGCTGCAAATTTGCCGCGCCGATTATGCCAACCCGGCGCACGCCAAAGCGCTGATCGAATTGCTTGATGCCTACGCCCGCGACCCGATGGGCGGCGGTGTGCCTTTGCCGGCGCTCGTCAAACAAAACCTGGTCGCGGCAATGGCTGAGCGAGGGCAGATTTTCAGTGTGCTGGCGTTCGCTGGCGACCACGACTCGGTGCCAGTGGGGCTGGCCAACTGTGTCGAAGGTTTTTCAACTTTTGCCTGCCAGCCTCTGGTCAACGTGCACGACCTGGTGGTGTTGCCGGCGTACCGTGGCCGGGGCATCGCGCAGAAAATGCTGGCGCTGGTGGAAGAAATTGCGCTTGAGCGGGGCGCATGCAAGCTGACGCTGGAAGTGTTGGCGGGCAATCAGTCTGCCACGCGACTATACCGGCGCGTTGGTTTTTCGGCTTACCAACTCGATCCTGCCATGGGGACGGCACAATTTCTGCAAAAATGGCTGGTCGAGCCAACGCATTGATTTTTTACCAGGAACCATTGATGAAAAACAAATTTACCCTTGAGCTGTCGGATGTCAAAACCATTGCCGCAGCGGCCGAAGCGGAAGCGATTAAAAACAACTGGGCGGTCAGCATTGCCGTGGTCGATGATGGCGGTCATTTGCTGTGGCTGCAGCGGCTCGACGGTGCGGCGGCAATTTCAGCCAAGATCGCTCCCGCCAAGGCACATACAGCAGCGTTGGGTCGGCGTGAAAGCAAGGGCTATGAGGAGATCATCAACGGCGGACGCACTTCGTTCCTGAGCGTGCCCGGCGTGCAGGCGATGCTCGAAGGCGGCGTGCCAATCATGAAAAACGGAGACTGTCTGGGTGCCGTTGGTGTCAGTGGCGTGAAATCAAACCAGGATGCGCAGATCGCCAGTGCCGGCATTGCCGCCCTGAAACTGTGAGCGCAAAAATCCGCTCGCGCTGGGGATGGCTGTGAAAGAGCGCTGTCTTGGAGCGAAGTGAATGACTCCGGATTCCATGGATGGCATGAATTGCCACATCGCTGCCAGCCACGCTGCGCTCGCGACCCAATGCTCGGAGCGCATAAGCCTAGAAGCGAAATTACCATTGAAATGGATAACCTGACAGTCTGCACTGCATCCCAAATCTGACCGTCAACAGGCACACAAAAAAGCCGACCTGCGTCGGTTTTTTTGTGCAGATAAAAGCTCAGCCTATTTGAGGTGCTTGCTAATCAGGCTTGACATCTCGAACATGGAGACTTGCGCTTTGCCAAAAACTTCCTTCAGCTTGGCATCGGCGTTGATGTTGCGCTTGTTGTTAGCATCTTGCAGCTTGTTCTTTTTGATGTATTCCCACAGCTTGCTCACCACTGCCGTGCGTGGCAGCGGTGCTGCGCCGACGACTGCGGCCAGCGCGGCGCTGGGAGTCAGAGCTTTCATGAATGCGGCATTGACCGCGCGCTTTTTGGTCGGGGTTTTTTTGACTGCCGGTTTTTTGACCGCGACCTTTTTGGCCGGGGTCGCTTTCTTGGCGGGCGCTTTGGCTGCCGGTTTTTTTGCCGGAGCGGCTTTCTTGGCCGGAGCTTTCTTTGCAGTTGCCATGATTTATTTTCCTTCTAGAAGTTGATGAATCACCAGAAAAAAACTGCTTCTTCACTGGCAGACTGGATGCTACTGGAGAATGTGGCTGTTTCCTAGGAGAAAGAACGTTATTTCACTCTGAAATGTTGTTTTTTTTGCCATAGACCAGCCCAGTGGCATCTTCGGGACGGGTTGCCAGCAGCACGCCGGTCAGCGCAATGCCAAATGCCAGCCACTGCAAGGCGGCCAGTTTTTCACCCAAAACCAGCACCCCCACCAGCGCTGCGGTGACCGGGAGCATCACCGTGAAAACACCGGCTTTGGCTGCTGCCACCGTCTTCAGACCGGTCATCCACAGCCACACGGTCCAGATGCTCGCCGCCAGCGAATAAAACAGCAGCAGCAGCCAGGCGTTGATTTTGACGCTGGCAAAATCAAAGGCAAAAGCGCTGTACAGCCCCAACGGTGTCATCAGCAGCAAGCCCCACAAATTGATCAGCGCCGTGATGCGCTTGGGCGCGAGTGCAGCACTGAGTTTTTTACCAATGACGGCGTAGGATGCCTCACACAGTACCGCTGCGAACACCAGCAAATTTCCCAACCAGGGCCGACCGGAGGCAGCGTGACCGGGGCCATCGCCCGAAACCGTCCTTGACCAGGAAAACAGCGCCATCGCCAGCGCCGCGCAAGCAATCGCCAACCAGACTTTGAAGCTGATGCGTTCGTGCAAGAACAACCAGCTCAGCAGCGCCACCATGGCCGGTAGCGTGGCCATGACGATTCCGGCTGACACGGCGCTGGTCAGACTGACACCGTAGAGCATGCACAGCGTGAACAGAAAGTTGCCCAGAAACGATTCCAGAAAAACCAGTTTTTTCAGTGACCAGTCGAGCGCAGCCTCGGTCGCGGGCTTCTTCAGCCAACCCAGCATGGCCAGGCTGCCAATGCCGAAGCGCAACCACGCCAACAACAGCACCGGAATGCTTGCCACCAGCGATTTGGACAGCGCGACGTAGCTGCCCACCAGCGACATGCTCAGCGCCAGGCACAAATAGCCGCGCCAGGGCAGGGCGCGGTTGGGATCAATTGCTGCCACTACGCGTTGACCAACACCAGTTTGCCCATCACGGCGCGCGAGCCCATACGGGCGAACGCAGTTTTCAGGTCGGCCATGGGCAGCGCGGCATCGATGACTGGTTTGATTTTGCCCGCGCCATACCAGCGGAACAACTCCTGCATCATGGCGGTGTAGTTGGCCGGTTCGTGTTTGGCAAAGCTGCCCAAAAAAGCACCGACGATGGAGGCACCTTTGAGCAGTGCCAGGTTGACTGGCAGGCTGGCGATGTTGCCAGCGGCAAACCCGATCACCAGGTAGCGTCCGCGCCAGGCAATGGTGCGAAAAACCGCCTCGGTCAGGTCGCCGCCAACCGGGTCGTAGATCACATCCGGGCCGCGACCCTCGGTCTGTGTTTTGATGGCCGCACGCAAATCGGTGCTGTGGTAGTTGATGGTGGCATCGGCACCGATTGACTTGCACAAAGCGCATTTCTCGTCACTGGAAGCCGCGGCAATCACTTTGGCACCGCGCAGTTTGGCAATCTGGATGGCCGCGCTGCCGACACCGCCAGCACCGCCGAGCACCAGGACGGTCTCATTGGCTTTGAGTTGGCCGCGGTCGATCAGGGCGTGGTGTGCAGTGCCGTAAATCATGGTGAAAGCAGCGGCATCGATCAGCGGAAAATTTTCTGGCAAGGGCAGACAAAGCGCTGCCGGGGCCAGCGTGTGGGTGGCAAAACCGCCGGTGCCGGCCAGGCAGGCCACGCTTTGTCCAAGTTTGAGACCGGTCACGCCGGCACCCAGCGCCCGCACCATTCCCGCGTATTCCGAGCCCGGCACAAACGGCAGTGGCGGCTTGAGCTGGTACTTGTTCTGTACGATCAGCAAATCTGGAAAGTTCAGGCTGGCAGCTTTGATCTCGATCAGCACTTCACCAGAGCCGGGTTGCGGCGTGGGCAGCTCTTTCCAGTTCAGCGCTTCAACACCAGTGGGGTTTTCACAAAGCCAGGCATACATGGATCAATCTCCTCAATGAGTTGACCGATGATAGTGGCAAGCAGCCTTCTACAATGAACCTCAATTCCGACCGACCATGAAAATTCTCATTTCCAACGACGATGGCTACCAGGCACCCGGTATCGTCGCGCTGTACGAAGCACTCAAGGACGTGGCCCAGGTGGAAGTGGTGGCACCGGAGCAGAACAACAGCGCAAAATCCAACGCCCTTACGCTGCACACGCCGCTATACGTCACACGGGCTGCCAACGGTTTTCGCTATCTCAACGGCACACCGGCTGACTGTGTGCACGTGGCCCTGACCGGTTTGCTGGGCTACCGGCCTGATCTGGTGCTCTCTGGCATCAACAACGGCGCCAACATGGGAGACGACACGATTTATTCGGGCACCGTGGGCGCGGCGATGGAGGGCTATTTGTTCGGCATTCCGGCGATCGCTTTTTCGCAGGTCGAAAAAAATTGGAAAGACCTCGATGCGGCAGCACGCAAGGCACGCGACATGGTGTTGCAAATGGCGGCCAATCAGCTCATTGGGTCGCAGGCCTGGTTGCTTAACGTCAATATTCCCAACCTGCCGTTTGATGCCATCGGCCACGTCAAGCTCTCCCGGCTGGGCCGACGCCACGCGGCTGAAGCGGTCATCACCCAGGTCAGTCCGCGCGGCGAAACCATGTACTGGATCGGTGCCGCAGGTCCGGTCAAGGACGAAGCGGAAGGGACCGATTTTCATGCCACCAGCCAGGGTCACATTTCCATGACCCCGCTCAAGGTCGATCTCACCGACCA
Source organism: Rhodoferax sp. (assembly GCA_036171375.1). Classification (GTDB taxonomy): domain Bacteria; phylum Pseudomonadota; class Gammaproteobacteria; order Burkholderiales; family Burkholderiaceae_C; genus Rhodoferax. The sequence goes on from JAVHQY010000228.1 coordinate 15,215, forward strand.
CGATCGCCTGAGTTACTGGGCGCAAACGGCGGCCCGACTGACACTTGGCCCGGCACCAGCTACGGTGGACTGAATGAGCATGAAGGAGCGGGCGATTTTTCCGGCACGCCTAGACACCCTGTTGCGGTCGAACCGGCACCAGCAAGAACCCTGGAGTGGCAGTGTGCCGCAGGGACTGGGGCTGGATTCGAACGCGGTGCGTTTGAAGATGGTGCGCCGACTGGCCGAGCTGGGGTTGGCCAATGAGCGCGTGCTGGCAGCGTTGAACAGTGTTGAGCGTCACCACTTTGTTGACAGCGCCCTGGCCAATCAGGCTTATGAAGACACGAGCCTGCCGATTGGGCTGGGCCAGACGATTTCCAAGCCCAGCGTGGTGGCGCGCATGTTGGAGTTGTTGCTGACGGCCAGCGTCGTCGCTGGTGGTCGTGTGCTCGAGATTGGCACCGGTTGCGGCTACCAGGCGGCGCTATTGAGCTTGCTGGTGCGGGAGGTTTACAGCATTGAGCGGCTGCATGGCTTGTACGACAAAGCGCGTGCCAATGTGCGAACCCTGGCGCGGCCCAATCTGCATTTGCTGCTGGGCGATGGCATGTTGGGCTATGCTGCTGGCGCTCCCTACGCCGGCATTGTTGCTGCCGCAGGGGGGGATGCCGTCCCGCCGGCCTGGCTCGACCAGTTGGCGTTGGGTGGACGGCTGGTGGCGCCAGTGGCCAACGCGGGTGGATCGCAGGCGCTGGTGGTGATCGACAAAACTGCAACCGGTTTGCGCCGGGCGGTGTTTGAAGCCGTCAATTTCGTTCCCTTAAAATCGGGCCTGGGATGAAGAACTCATTGATGTCTGTTTTGCCTTTTCGTGCGGATCTGCTGGTGGTCCTGATGCTGGCCGGAACTCTACTGGGCGGCTGTGGCAGCAAAGTGATCAACCGCGCACCCGTTGAAGATCGGGGCACGCCGCTGGTGACCCGGCCAGTACCAGTGCCTCAGCCCAGTGTTGCTGCCGGCGCTGTGGTCCAACCCCTGCCAGCAGCCGGGAATGCCGGGAATGCGGGCTATTACACCGTCAAGCCAGGCGACACACTCATTCGCATCGGCCTGGAACACGGGCAGTCGGCGCGCGACATTGCACGCTGGAATGGCGTTGAAAATCCAAACCGCATTGAAGTCGGCCAGGTGTTGCGGGTGGAGCCACCGGTGGCTTCCAGCCGCATTGCCACCCGCCCCAGCGGACCGGGTGGTGCTGCGGTGCCATCGCCCACCGTCGCATCTGCGCCAGCGCCTCATGCACCAGTCAGCACGCAAGCAGTCGCTGCTGGCAGCGCTGCTTCATCAGCGCCGCCGGTCACTTCGGCGCTGGAAGATGACCTGCGCTGGATCTGGCCGGTCAACGGTGTCGTGCTGGCTGGTTTTGACGAGCAGAAAAACAAGGGCCTCGATATCGGCGGTGTGGCTGGCGAGCCGGTGCTGGCGGCAGCCGATGGCCGGGTGGTGTACGCCGGTGCCGGTTTGCGCGGCTACGGCAACCTCATCATCCTCAAACACAACAATGTTTATTTGACCGCGTACGCACACAACAAAACCTTGTTGATCAAGGAAGACCAGATGGTGCGGCAGGGACAGAAAATTGCCGAGATGGGCAACAGCGATGCCGATCGCGTGAAACTCCATTTTGAAGTCCGCAAGCAGGGCAAGCCGGTTGATCCGGCCAAGTACCTGCCAACCCGGCCCGGCATCGGCGGTTGATGCCTAACGGTGCCGCCAGCGCTTGCCCGACTGCCGAACAGTGCGCTAGTGAAACTTTTCCGCCCGCTGCGCTGTGGGTCGAATCACTCGACCTGGAAGCCAACGGCGTGGCGCATCGCGCTGACGGCAAGGTGGTGTTTATCGAGGGCGCGCTACCCTTCGAGTGGGTCAGTGCCAATGTCCACCGCAATAAAAATAACTGGGAACAGGCCACACTGACTGCCATTCACAAAGAGTCGGCGCAGCGCGTGCAACCGGGTTGCCCGCACTTTGGTCTGCACGGTGGCGCTTGCGGTGGCTGCAAGATGCAGCATTTGCATGTGGCAGCCCAACTGGCTGTCAAGCAGCGCGTGCTCGAAGACAACTTGTGGCATCTGGGCAAGGTCAGACCCGAGACCATTTTGCGGCCGATCGACGGCCCGCTTTGGGGCTACCGCTACCGGGCCCGTTTGTCGGTGCGGCACGTGCGCAAGAAAGGTGCAGTGCTGGTCGGTTTTCACGAGCGCAGCAGCAGCTATGTGGCCGACATCAAAAGCTGTCGCGTGCTGCCAGCGCACGTGAGCGCCATGCTGTTGCCGCTGCGCCTGCTGATCGCTTCGCTGGAAGTCATCGAGAGCTGCCCGCAGATCGAGCTTGCCTGCGGCGATGCGGTGACGGCGCTGGTGCTGCGCCACCTGCAGCCGTTGAGCGCGGCTGACCTGGCGCGGCTGCGTGCTTTTGCCGCAGCGCACCCTGGCGTGCAATGGTGGCTCCAACCCAAGGGGCCAGAGACGGCACAGTTGCTCGACGAAGGTGGTGCGCCACTGCGCTACACCCTGCCCGAGTTCGGCATCACCGTGGCCTTCAAACCGACCGATTTCACCCAGGTCAACCCGCACATCAACCGCGTGCTGGTGGCGCATGCGCTGGCACTGTTGCAGGTGCAAAAAACCGAGCGGGTGATTGACTGGTTTTGCGGTCTTGGCAACTTCACCCTGCCCATCGCCACTCAGGCGGCGCAGGTGCTGGGCATCGAAGGCAGTGAAGAACTGCTTGAGCGGGCACGGCAAAATTACCAGCGCAATTGCCGCCAGCGCGAGCTGTGCACCACCAGTTTTGTGAAGCGTGACCTGTTTGCCATGACGGCCGAGACGCTGCGGGCAGATTGGGTTGCTGACAAATGGCTGATTGACCCACCGCGTGAGGGTGCTTTTGCGCTGGTGCAGGCGCTGGTTGAGTTGCAGCAGCAAAAGCCTGTTCCGTCCAACCCCGTAGGCAGCGCTGTGGCGAATGATTGGCGTGCACCCAAACGTATTGTTTATGTCAGTTGCAACCCGGCAACGCTGGCGCGTGATGCCGGATTGCTGGTGCACCGGGCCGCTTACCGCTGCCTGGCGGCCGGTGTGGTGAACATGTTCCCACACACTGCGCACGTCGAGAGCGTGGCGCTATTCGAGTTGGCTGCCTGAGAGGTCTGCCGGGCGCTGTTATTTGCTGGCGGTCGGGTTCTTGCCAGCGACCTTGGCGGTTGGTTTTGCAGGTGTTTTGGGTTTGGGCTCGGTCGCCTTGTCCGGCTCGATTGCTTTCGAATTTTTGCCGTCAAGCACCGTTTCTGTTGGATCGGACGTCGCGGCGCTGGCTTTGACCCCTTCAATCTTGTTTTCGCGCATGTACTCGTCCATCTCTTTCCAGCCGGCAAAGATTTGCGCCTTGGACGCACCTTCATTGAGGCTGTAGCAGTCTTCAATGCTGCGCACACCGTAGCGGCAGGCCGAGCCGATGGCCTTGGCCTCGGCCTCGCGCTGGGCGATGCGTGGATCGGGATCAACGCCCGGGATGATGCAGCCCGACAGCAGGGTGGCAACAGCGACAATGAACAGGCGTGGCATCATGGTATTGTTTCGGGGAACATCCTTTTTATCGGCTGATTTTGCGCGGTGTTGAGTGAATTCACCTGGAGTACAAACGAAAAAGACCCCGCAGGGCCTTTGGGGTGGTTGTTGCGACCCCTCAGTCGCGCTCACCGCCCAGGATGCCCAGCAGCGCCAGCAGGCTCTGGAACACGTTGATCACGTCCAGGTACAGGGCCAGCGTGGCGCTGATGTAATTGGTTTCGCCGCCATCGACAATGCGTTTCAAATCAAACAGCATGTAGGCGCTGAAAATGCCGATCGCCGCCACTGAAATGGCCATCATGGCCGCCGTCGAGCCGACAAACACGTTGACGGCACCGCCAATCACGATGGCGATGGCACCGACAAACAGCCATTTGCCCAGGCCCGACAGATCACGCTTGATGACGCTGGAGAGGCTGGCCATGACGAAGAAAACACCTGCCGTGCCACCAAACGCCGTCATGATCAGCTCCGGGCCGTTCTTGAATCCCAGCACCATGGCGATCAGGCGCGAGAGCATCAAGCCCATGAAAAAAGTAAAGCCCAGCAGCACCGGCACGCCGGTGGCGGAATTCTTGGTCTTTTCAATCGCGTAAATGAAGCCGAATGCGCCGCCCAGAAACACCACCAGCCCGAGACCACCGCCGAGCGACTGGGTGATGCCGGTGGCCACACCCAGCCACGCGCCCAGCACCGTGGGCACCAGGCTCAGTGCCAGCAGCCAGTAGGTGTTGCGCAAGACCTTGTTGCGTTCCCCGGTCGAGATGGCGTAACCAAAACGTTGCCGGACGGGTTGAATGTTGTCGGTCATGGTGATACTCCTTTGATCGAAAAAGCCAGATTGGCCTGTGTCACTCGAGTGACCCAAGTGAGGGTGATTCTAGGGCGATTCAAGAGCGGCTGTCGGAATTTGGTCACCGCGTTGTATCAATCTGAATCCGGCGTGCGATCGAACAGCTCGGCATCGCGCTTGGGTGGCGTGATGCCAAAGTGCCGGTACGCGGCCAGGGTGGCAATGCGCCCGCGCGGCGTGCGCTGCAGGTAGCCTTGCTGGATCAGATAGGGCTCGATCACGTCTTCGATCGTTTCGCGCTCCTCGCCGATGCTGGCAGCGATGTTGTCCAGGCCGACCGGGCCGCCGTCAAAGCGCTGGATGACGGCTTCGAGCAACTTGCGGTCCATCACGTCAAAACCCAGCGGATCCACGTCGAGCATGCTCAGCGCCCGGTTGGCGATGTCAAGCGTGATCGAGCCGTCGCCCTTGACATCGCAAAAGTCACGCACCCGGCGTAGCAGCCGGTTGGCAATGCGCGGTGTGCCACGGGCGCGGCGGGCGATCTCGAAGCCGCCCACGTCGTCGGTGGGCACGTTGAGCAAACCGGCGCTGCGCTTGACAATCAGCGCCAATTCCTCGGCCGAATAAAACTCCAACCGTGAGACGATGCCAAAGCGGTCGCGCAACGGGTTGGTGAGCATGCCGGCGCGGGTGGTGGCACCGATCAGCGTAAACGGTTGCAAATCGATTTTGATCGAGCGCGCCGCCGGCCCTTCACCGATCATGATGTCAATCTTGTAATCTTCCAGCGCCGGGTACAGGATTTCTTCCACCACAGGACTGAGGCGATGGATTTCGTCAATGAACAGAACGTCGTTTTTTTCCAGGTTGGTCAGCAGGGCGGCCAGGTCTTTGGGCTTTTCCAGTACCGGGCCGCTGGTCTGGCGCAAGTTCACACCAAGCTCGTGGGCAATGATGTGGCTCAGTGTGGTTTTGCCCAGACCGGGCGGACCAAACAGCAACACATGGTCGAGTGCCTCGCCGCGCATTTTGGCCGCACTGATAAAAATTTGAAGCTGCTCGCGCACTTTGGCCTGACCGACGTACTCGTCGAGCCGTTTGGGACGCAGCGCGCGCTCAACCGCCTCCTCGTTGGGCGAGGCGGGGGTTGCTGCCAGTACGCGCTCGGTCAGGGTAGCGGCAAAATCGTCGGTATGAATGCTCACGGCAAAGGGTTCGGTTTGAAAATAGTGTGTCAGTTGCCGATTATGTCGCGTCAAAGCCGATCTGCCCGACAACCACGGCTCAGCGTCGCCGCTGCATCCAATGGATAATCCAGATTGATTTCACTACAGTTCAACTCATCATGAACACCAAGCTGTTGCGCTGCCTTGTCAGCGCTGCCATTCCCTGCACTCTGGCCGGCACCGTGCTGGCTGCCGGTGCCCTTAAGCCTGCCACGCAAAATCGCTCCGAGATTGCGGCCGAGTATCGCTGGGACTTCACGCCCATTTATTCCAATTGGCAGGCGTGGGAAGCGGGCATGAAAGACATCGAGCAGCGCATTGACGCGTTTGCCCAGCTCAAGGGGTCGCTCAAAAATGGCCCGCAGGCCGTGCTCAAGGCGTATCAGGCGCTCGATGAAATTGGCATGTTGCAGTACAAGGTCTATGGCTACACCGCATTGCAGCGCGACGTGGACACCCGCAACCAGGACATCTCAGGCAAATTTCAGCGCGTGATGGCGCTGTTTGCCAAGCTGGGCACGGCCACTTCCTGGTTCACGCCCGAGCTGCTGCAAGTGCCGCAGACGGAGATGGAAAAATGGATAGTTGCCACGCCAGCGCTCAAGCCCTATCAATTCACCATCATTGACAACTATCGTCAGCAGCAGCACGTGCTCGATGAAAAAGGTGAGCGCCTGTTGTCGTACGCGGCGCAGTTGGCTGCCAGCCCCAAAGCGGCGTTTCAGGAATTGTCAACGTCGGATATCAAGTTCCCGTTGGTCACCTTGTCGGACGGCAAGGAAATCAAGCTCTCACCGGGCACTTACCAGTCGGTGCTGGCGACAAACTACCAGCAGACCGATCGCGCCAAGGCCTTTGAGGCCTACCTGAAAACCTATGCAGCCACCACGCATACTTACGCAGCCCTCTACAACGGTGTCTTGCAGCGCGACTGGTTCAACGCACAGGCGCGCAACTTTCCCAGCTCGCTGGCGGCGGCGCTCGACGGCAACGCCATTCCCACCAGTGTGGTCACAACCCTGGTCGAGACGGTGCGCCAGGGTACGGCACCGCTGCAGCGCTACATGAAGCTGCGCCAGAAGTTGCTGCGCTTGCCCACTTACCATTTGTACGATGGCAGCATTCCAATCTACCAGTCTGACACAAAATATCCCTACGCCGATACGCGTGCGCAGGTACTGGCCTCGGTGGCTCCGCTGGGGGCTGATTACGTTGCCAAGTACCGCAAGTTCATGGCCGGTCGGCAGATCGATGTCTATGAAACTGAAGGCAAGCGCAGCGGTGCCTACGTCAGTGGCATCTACGGTGTGGGCCCCTACATGCTGCTCAACCACAACGACACGCAGCACGCGCTGTTCACCTTGGCGCACGAGGGCGGTCATGCCATGCACACGGTGTTGTCGCACGAGACACAGCCGTTTGTCACGGCTGACTACACCATTTTTGTGGCCGAAGTGGCTTCCACCACCAACGAGCGTTTCCTGCTCAACCACCTGCTGCAACAGACCATCGATCCCAAAGAGCGCTTCTTGCTGCTACAGCATGCGGTGGATTCAATCGTTGGCACTTTTTACACCCAGGTGCTTTTTGCCGATTTTGAATTGCAGGCGCACAAGCTGGTCGAACAGGGCCAAGCGGTCACTTCCGAGGTGTTGGGCAACATTTATCTCAAGCTGCTCAAAGACTATTACGGCGATGCCGTCGCGATTGACGATCTCTACAAATACACCTGGTCGCGCATCCCGCATTTCTACAATTCACCCTACTACGTTTATCAGTACGCCACTTGCTTTGCATCCTCGGCCAAGCTGTTCACGGACATGACCACTGGTGCCGCGGCGGATCGCGCGGCGGCCACCGGGCGCTACCTGGATTTGCTCAAGAGCGGTGGCAACGATCACCCGATGAAACAATTGCAAAAAGCCGGGGTTGATCTCTCCAAACGCGAGACGGTGCAGGCGATGGTGGAGCAAATGCAGCAGCTGGTCGGGCAGATGGAAGTGGAAGCGGAGAAGATCCATGCAAATTGATTTGGCACGGAACGGCACGCAAGCTACTGGGTGCAAAAAAATGGCCGCAAATACCCACTGGCATTGCCGCTGCATAGTTTGAGTGTGCGTTTCATCAATTGATGGCGGATCGAGTGGCACTGACGGCTTGGGCACTCGGAAGAATCAGACTGATGACGCGGTTCCAGCGCACCACTGGGACTGGGTCAACATAGATCACGTCACGCGCTTGCAGCTCAAAGCCTTCGGCCAGGGCAAAGGCGGCTGGCGAGTGGGCATCGAGGTGATAGATCAGGGGCTGCTCGGTGTTGGCCGCGCGCACCACGAAAATCTGGCGCGGGTCGCCCGTATTCTGGTTGATGCCCCCGGCTTCACCCAGCGCTTCATTGAGTGTCAGGCGGCCGTTGCGCAGTGTTTGGCTGTTTGAGCGGCTGACTTCGCCCATGACAAACACCTTGGCTTCTTCACGGGCCAACACGCGCACCAGGTCATCGCTGCTCAGCATGATACTGGATGGGTTAATGCCTTGTTCGCTGAGTTGTACCAGGTTCACCATGGTGGTAGTCCCGTTGCGGTTGATGGCGATGGCTGAACGGTCGGCTGTGGCGGTGAAGCCACCTGCGCGACCAATTGCTTCAGGCAGCGTCATCGGGATGTCGTTCAGGTACTGTAAGCCAGGGTTGCGCACCTCGCCGTCGATGTACAGGCGGCCACTGCGGTAGGACTGGATGCGCACAGTCACTTGAGGGTCTTTAATGTACTTGGCAAGGCGCTCGGCAAGGAGCTCGCGCGCTTGGTATTCAGTCAGCCCCCCCAACTTGAGCATACCAACGTAGGGAAACTGGATTAAACCGTCCGGGTTGACGTTGAGGCCGTTGCCGACAGCGGCCGCACCAGTCATGTCGGTGGTTGAAATTCCGGTTGAGGCGATCGACAGCTCCGGATGATCCCAGACAACGATGCTGAGAACATCCCCTGGGCCGATCTGGTAGGGCTTGGCCCGGTCAAAAAGTTTCTTGACCGCAGGCGGCAGGGCGGTGGAATGCTTTGCACGCTGCTCGCGAATTAGCTTGGGGGTGATCGCAATCAGGCTGCCAGCGGGCACGGCATCCTGATCGTCGCTGGGGGCTGGCTTGGTAGCGCCGAAATAAGGAAACTGACTAAGCGACCAGGACGATGACGTGCCAGTGGATTGAGTGTTCAACTTGCCCGCATACATGCCGGGTGCATAAGCGCAGCCCGCCAATGCGCTCGCCATCAAAATGAGAATCAGCGCGCGCCGGCATGCGGCACCCTGAGGACGAAAACTACGAGGAAGTTTAAGCATGCGTTAAAGGTGCCAATGGTTGGCTGTAATTGGGTGAACGAGCGATCACGGGCAACTGGCCCTTGGGTGTCTGTCCCGGAGTTTACCGGGATCGGGTGACTGATTGGGAATTGTCCCTGCTAGTGCTTTCTAACTTTCACGTTACGATGCTCAATTGGGGTTTTGATACTATCATTAGAACATGACAATTTTTAATAGGGCTTTGGATTGGGAAGTGGCGACACGCCATTGGAACTGCTTTGCAATGGTCATTGGCCTGGTATGCACCGCGCCCGTGCAAGCACAGTCCCTGGGCATTAGCACGCAAGGTGGCACCGGTGGTTTGGTGATACCGTACGCTGAGGTTCTCTCTAGCGGAACGTTGGCCTGGACTTACGGCAACTACCATGAGCCGCAGTTGGGTCGCCATGCAACTGAGCAAAATATGAGCTTTGGTGTCGGATTGTTACCACACTTGGAACTGTTTGGACGCTTTGCCAATTATGTCAATCCCACGGCGAGTGTCATCACGGCCAACGGCCCGCGCGACATCTCGGCCAATATCAAAGTTCAGTTGCCCGTACCCTGGTCGGACGGCCCCAGGTTGGCGCTGGGTGTCAACGATGTCGGTGGTGGGGCGGTCTTTTTCAAGTCGGGCTATTTGGTGGCGAGTGACCAGTATGGGCCGATGGGGTTCGCGCTAGGATATGCGCAGGGACGCGCAGGGGCGACCAGAACGCCAACTTTTGATGGTGGTTTTGGCGGCGTTTCCTGGCGCTTTGGCGATACCGGTTTATCGGCACTGGCTGAATACGATGGCCAGCAAAAACACGCTGGTCTGCGCTGGCATTCAGAGCCCATCGCTGCCCTTGGCAACGCACAGATTGTCGGCTCGGTACAGCACTCGTTAGGGACTCTTGCGAGCGACAAACTGGCGGCCAACACCAGCAATTTTGCATTGACACTGCTGTTACCGTTGGGTGACCTGTCGGCACGCGAGGCGAGGTTCAGGCCCAAAGCCAGTCAAGAGTTGCCAGCCATCGAGGAGCCAGCCACGGGGGGGGCCAAACTCCATGCCGATTCCGAAGACCGGCAGGCGGCGTTGCTCAAGGCCTTGAAGGCGCTCGGGCTTGAGCGCCTGCGTGTGGGCTTGCACGGCGATCAGTTGATTGTGGAATATGAAAACCACCGCTATGGCCAGAATGAAGTGGATGCGTTGGGCCTGATATTTGGGCTGGGTGCCGAGTTGGCACCCAAGGGTGTCGAGCGCGTCCAGGCGGTGACTTTTAAAGACGGTTTGCGCCTGTACGCGACCTCGGTTGGGGTCGCTGCCTACCGCACTTTCTTGCGCGATGCAGTGGCGGCCCCGGTAGAAGGCAGCTTGCTGTGGCAGCGTCTGCCTGCCGACCAGGCTGCCCAAACCCGTTGGATTGATAGCGAGCCTACACCCGCATCTCGCGTGCGGGTGGAGATCAGACCAGACTTGAATTACACCCTTGGCACCGAAGTGGGCGCGTTTGATTATTCCCTTGCGGCCAATCTGCAACTGATTGCCCCGTTGTGGGCAGGCGCACGCATCTATTCAAGTTACCTGCTGCCGGTGTCGCATTCCTCCAACATGGATGTTGGCGCTGTGTTTGATCTTTCGCGTCAGCGCCGCGGCCTCAAGACGCTGGCACTGGAGCAATCTCTCTGGTTTGGCCCTCAGATATTGACCAATGTAGCGGCTGGACGGTTCAACTATGACACGCTGGGTCTTCAGGCCCAAGCGGCCGTGTTTGTGCCGGGCACTGACGACTTGCTGCGTTTGCGCGCCGCTGCCTACAATCAGGCCCCGGGTGGCTTGGTGGGACAAGATCATGCACTGGCTGCCAGTTATCGGCGTTTGCTGACCTCGAACATGTGGCTTGAAGCCGGTCTACAGCGCTACAGCGACGGCTCCCATGGCCCTAGTGTCGAATGGGTTCGCTGGTTCGGCGATGTAGGCGTACAAATTTTTTACCGCAAGGGAGGTCAGGCCCAGTTTGCCGGTATGCAACTCAACTTCCCGCTAACACCGCGTCAGGGCATGGCAACCGGGCCGGTCATTTTCACGGGGGCATCACAGTATGCTCAGAGCATCCGCACCCGGATCACTGATTCCAATCAATCAGCCAACCTGGTGCAGCCTGGTGCCGTACTTGATCTTCGTCTGGAATCCAACCTGGATGTGGAGCGGCTTAACTCCGGTCGCCTGAGCCAAGCCTATCTGATGGAGCAGGTGTCTCGTATGCGGGAGGCGTTTTTTGTTTATGCAAGAAATTTTCTCTAAATTGTATAAAATGAAAAAGTGCTATACACTGACTCTAGACCGTGGATGTTAATTTTTGGGTGCGATGATCTTTAAAAAAGGGTAATCAAATGAATCACTATGCAAAGTTGGGCCTCAGTACCACCAAACTGACGTTAAGTTTGACGATGTCCGCAGCACTGGTTGCATGCTTTGGCGGTGGCGGTGGCGACACTGCACCCGTCAGCGCAACTGTCATCCCAGTTGATGGTGCCGGCAATAGCCCCTTTATCAAAGTAAAAATGAGGGCCACTTGTGCCAATGGTGCGAACGCAGAGGGCATCATTGGGGATGTCACGCCTGGCAAGGGCAGCATCAGCATCATTACGGTATGTACTGCTCCAATTTTGCTGGAAGCCACCAGCACTGGCAAGATGCGTCCGATAGGCGCGCCGGGCGATGGTTCCGGCGATGTCAATTACGACCCGGCCGTGAATTTGCCGATCAGCAACATTCTGCCCACAGCACCGGCGGCTGGTGCCAGCGTGACAGCCAATCCGGTGACCACCATTGTGGCCAACAACGCGGTTCCGAGCGGGACCTCCTTGAGCGCCGTAACCCCGGCTTCCATCAGCACGGCCAAGACCAATGTTGAAACTTCATTGGGTCTGGCCAAGGGCGATGCAGACAAGGACAGCCGGACCCCGGCAGTTGCCGAAGCGGCAACCCGGATTGTCGCTGTGGTGGCGCTGGCAGCGGCTGAAACAGCAACCAGCGGCAATGTGCCTGCGGCAGTGACTGCCAGCAATTCGCTGGGCAAGGTGATCGCGCAGCAGATTGCAAGCGTGACCAAAACCGGAGCTGCTGATTCTTTGAAGACAGCGGCCAAGGTTGCCACCGCGATCAATACTGGCGCAAGTGCCATCAACGTCACCACCAACCCGGCGGTAGCAGCGGGCGGTCGCGTTGATCATGACGCTCTGGCGGTCGAAAACATGGTGGTGGCAGCAGTCAACCGTGCGGTGACTACCGGTGGTCTGACCAGTGTTGATGCTATGAATACTGCCATTGCTGCCGATACCAGCGCCACTACAACAGCGTTGAAAAAAGAGCATGCAGCCGAGACCAGCAAAGCGGCCGTCAGCAATGAAGTCGTCAAGATGGTGGCCAGCATCGATGCGGCGGTTGCTGCAAACACCGGACCGACAATTTCAGCGACTGAAAAAGAGACCAAGAAAGAAGTCGTCAAGGCTGCTGCAGCCAAAATTATTGCTGACGCTAATGTGGTCATCAACCAGGTGGCCGCCGGAACCAACACCAGCGTCAAGGCCAGTGATATAGCCGTGCAGGTGCAAGCGGTGGCAGCAGGGGTGACAACCGCCATTGAAAATGACTTGAAAGCGGCTCCGGCAGCAAAGGTTTTTGCCACCACCGCCCAGGTTGGGACAGAAAATACCGCCGTTGCCCTGGTGGGCAATTTGCAGGGAACGACCAGCAAGCTCACCAGTACTTCCACGCAAGCTGTCATTGATGCATCCGTGGCTAGTTCAGCGTCAACCGCGCTGAATGTGGTGAAAGCCGTTGCCACACTGAGCGCGCCGGTTGCGACCGGTGACGCGGCAGCCGACACTGCCAACAAAGCGGCATTTCAAGCGTCTATTTCTGCCGTTGCTTCGGTCGCAACCAGTACCTTTGATCCGACCACTCAGACAGAGAACTTCAAAGCGACTGTGAACACCATCAAAACTCAACTTGTGACGGCCATTGGTTCCAGTGCCACCACAAGCGGTAACAATGCGCTCGATGTCGCAACCATTGCGACCCAGGTGGCTATTAAGGCGATTGAAGCGACTGTTGCCGCGGGTGGAACCGGCGGGGTCGTCTTTACCGCTCCCGTTGTGGTAGCACCGATCGACAGGGTCGTTGTGCCGGTTGTGCCCGTGTTACCGCCTTTGGAGCATCAAACGCCTATTCCCGTGGTGACAGGCGCTGCGGGTTAAAAACCAGCTAGAGCAGTTCAACAACCGGTAGTCGTGACCATCAGTCATTGCATGGTTGTCTCATCGGGTACATAGTAACCCACAGTTGGTCCAGGCAACTACAAAAGAGGCTCAATACAAGATATTGAGCCTCTTTAGTTTTTTGCTTATGGTGAATATTGGTTTTAGAACGCTTGGTCCCGATGTGGAAGT
>JAVHQY010000229.1:0-7487 GCA_036171375.1 Rhodoferax sp.
GCTTGCGAGCTGGCCAACAAAGCGTCACCGAATCGGGCTCTGACCCCAATAACCCCTGACTTTGTTTTGCACGCCGAAATACCACGTGCCCGGGATCGGGCTGTCTGCGTGTTCTGCGAAGGTCAAGGAGGAGGCCGCGCAGCGGGCGGGGGACACGCAGCAGAACACGCAGGCAGCCCGATCCCGCGAGAAGCAAGCTGAGGATCACGCGGTTTGATCTCAAGCGAGGCAGACCGCCTGGGTGTTCTGCCAAGGCAACGCAGAGCGGCCCACATAAGTCCGGAACATTACGTTGCCACAAATTTTGCAACTCGCGACAAGACAAACCTCGCTCCCACTCAGCCTAGAATCCAGCGATATCCACAAGATTAACCGGAGATCAAATGAATACTCCTGCGTTTGCTGGCCTGCTCTCATTTACCCGTGAGCACGCAGGTACCTCAGCACCTTCTATGGCTGATTTCGTCGCGGCCTATTTTGAGAACACCGACCCTGGTGAAATTGAGTCGCGCGAAGCGGCCAAGCTGTTTGCCATCGCCAACGCGCACTGGCGTTTGCTGGCATCGGCGACAGCGGCGCAAAGCGTGCAAATTCGGGTCTTCAACCCGAGTCTGGCGGAGGACGGGTTCGTCAGCGAGCATACGGTCATCCAGCTCGTGCACGACGACATGCCGTTTCTGGTGGACTCGGTCACCATGGCAATCAATCGCCTCAACCGCACCGTGCACTGGATCGTGCATCCGCTGCTGCGTGTCGAGCGCGATGCGAAAGGTGCACTGGGTCAGGTCTGCCGCGCCAGCGTCGGTGCCGGTCAAGCTGGTGCCATCAAATCGCTGATTCTGGTTGAATGCGACCGGCTGGTGAGCGCCACCGAACGCCAGGGGTTGGCAGCCGATCTGGCACGGGTGCTGGGCGATGTGCGCGCCGTGGTGCAGGATTGGCGCGCCATGCTCGAGCGCTTGCAGGCGGTCGATGCCGCCAGTGTCGGCAGCCCGCTGTCGGACGACAACCGGCAAGAGGGGATAGCTTTCCTGCGCTGGCTGGAAGACCAGCATTTCACCTTCCTCGGTGCGCGCGATTACCGGCTTGAGCGCAATGGCGAGCAGATTACGCTGGTGGCCGATGCACAGTCCGGACTGGGCATTTTGCGCGGCGCGGTACGCACGCCACGCAGCGTGCTGCCGGCGGCTGCCGAGGCGCTGCTTGACTCGGATCAACTGGTGCTGATCACCAAGGCCATGACGCGCGCCACGGTGCATCGTCCGGCCTGGCTCGACTGCATTGCGGTGAAGCGTTTTGATGCTGCCGGCCAAGTGGTGGGCGAGTCGCGTTTTCTCGGCCTTTACACCTCGAGCGCCTATTCGGCTGCGGTGGCAGACATCCCGCAGGTGCGCCGGCGTGTGGCGCAGGTCATTGCCGCGGCTGCCGTGCTGCCAGACAGCCACGCCGCCAAATCATTGCAATCCATTTTGGATGCCTACCCGCGCGATGAGTTGTTCCAGATCGATGCGCCCACGCTGAGCGACCACGCCATTGGGATTTTGCGTTTGCAAGAGCGCCAGCGCACGCGCGTTTTTTTGCGCCGTGACCCGTTCGGTCGTTTCACTTCGGCGCAGGTGTTCATTCCGCGCGAGTGCTTCAACACCGAGCTGCGCACGCGGGTTGGTCAGGAACTCATGAACGCGCTCGACGGCCAGTCACTGGAATTCACGCCCACCCTCACCGACAGTCCGCTGGCGCGCATTCACTACCTGGTGCGCTCCCGCGAGCAGGCCCCGGCACAGGTGGATCTGCCGGCGCTGGAAGCCCGCATCGCCCGGCTGGCGCAGCGCTGGGAAGACAGTTTCCTGCAAGAGCTGCTGCATGCGCATGGCGAGGGCCAGGGACTCAAGCTGGCGCATCGGTTTTGCGCTGCTTTTGGCACTGCGTACCGCGAGGATTTTCCGGCCGCGGTGGCGGCGGAAGATGCCCAGGTGCTGGCCGACTTGACGGCGGATGCGCCGATGGCGGTCAAGCTCTACCGGCCGCTCGATGCCGCCGCCGGTCAGTTGCGCTTCAAGATTTACCACACCGCCAAAGTGACTCTGTCAGATTCGCTGCCGGTGCTCGAATGCATGGGCGCGCGTGTGCTAGATGAACACCCGTACCACGTCGGTGCCGCCACGGCGGGTGAAGAATTCTGGCTTCACGACCTTGGATTGCAGTTGCCCGCTTCAATTCAAATGGCCGAATTGAAACTGCGTTTTGAATCCCTGTTTGTCGCGGTCTGGCGCGCCGAGGTGGAGAGCGACAACCTCAACCAGTTGGTGCTCAACACCACGCTCGATGCCCGCTCGATCGTGGTGTTGCGCGCCTACACGCGCTACCTCAAGCAGATCGGATTTGCTTTCTCGCAGAGCTATATTGAGGCGGCGCTCAACCGCAACGCCGCGCTGGCGCAGGCGCTGTGCGCCCTGTTCGAGGCGCGCTTTGACCCGGCCCTGACGGTTGATCGCAGCGCGCTGCAGCAACAACTCTCACACGACATCCAGTCCCGCCTCGCCGCCGTGGCGAGTCTGGACGAAGACCGCATCCTGCGCCAGTTTTACAGCGTGATTTTGGCCACCGTTCGAACCAACGCCTGGCAGCGCAGCACCACTGGCGCTGGCAAAGCCTACCTCAGTCTCAAGATCGATCCGCACCAGGTGCCGGGTGTGCCAGAGCCGCGGCCACTGTTTGAAATCTGGGTCTATTCACCGCGCGTGGAAGCCGTGCACCTGCGCCTGGGCAAAGTCGCCCGCGGCGGCATTCGCTGGTCAGACCGGCGTGAAGACTTCCGCACGGAAATCCTGGGGCTGGTCAAAGCCCAGCACGTGAAAAATATCGTCATCGTTCCGGTCGGCTCCAAAGGCGGATTCGTGCTGAAAAAAGCCCCGCCCATGAGCCAGCGTGAAGCCTACATGAGCGAAGGTATTGCCTGCTACAAAGTGCTGCTCTCGGGCTTGCTGGACCTGACCGACAACCTCAAACACGGGGTGGTGGTGCCGCCGCCCAATGTGGTGCGCCACGATGCCGACGATCCCTATCTGGTGGTGGCGGCAGACAAGGGCACTGCCACTTTCTCTGACATTGCCAATTCGGTCTCGCAAGCCTACGGCTACTGGCTGGGCGATGCTTTTGCCTCCGGTGGCTCGGTCGGTTACGACCACAAAAAAATGGGCATCACCGCGCGCGGCGCGTGGGAGTCGGCCAAGCGGCATTTTCGCGCGCTGTCGGTCAACATCCAGGCGACCGAGTTCACCGTGGTCGGTATTGGCGACATGTCGGGCGATGTCTTCGGCAATGGCATGTTGCTGTCGGAACACATCCGGCTGGTGGTGGCTTTTGACCATCGCCACATCTTTATCGACCCGGCACCCGACGTGGCGCGCGCGCTGACGGAGCGCCGGCGCTTGTTCGAGTTGCCGCGTTCAAGCTGGGACGATTTTGACAAGGGCCTGATTTCCAGCGGCGGCGGCGTTTATGCGCGCAGTGCCAAGTCGATTCAACTCTCAGCGCAGGCGCGCGCCTTGCTGGCGATCGAGGCGGCCGAGGTCACGCCCGAAGAACTGCTGCACGCGATTTTGCGCGCGCCGGTCGATTTGATTTACAACGGCGGCATCGGCACCTACGTCAAGGCCAGCGACGAAACACAGGCCCAGGTGGGTGACAAAGCCGGTGATGCGTTCCGGGTCAACGGTGCCGAGCTGCGCTGCAAGGTGTTGGTCGAGGGTGGCAATCTTGGCTGCACCCAGCGCGGGCGCATCGAGTTTGCGCAAGCCGGCGGTTTGATCTACACCGATGCCATCGACAATTCGGCCGGTGTCGATTGTTCCGACCACGAAGTCAACATCAAGATCCTGCTCGACCGGGTGGTGGAAGCGGGTGACCTGACGGTTAAACAACGCAATGACCTGTTGGCCTCGATGACCGATGAAGTCGGCCAGTTGGTGCTGACTGACAACTACTACCAGACGCAAGCGCTCGACATTGCCTGCCACCGGCCGCTGTATGTGCTCGATGGTCAGCAGCGTCTGATGCAGTGGCTCGAAGGTGCCGGGCGACTGAACCGTGGGCTGGAGTTCTTGCCGACTGACGAAGAAATTTTGCGCCGGCGTGCGCGCAAAGAGGGTTTGACCGCACCCGAAGGCGCGGTGTTGTTGGCCTATGCCAAGATGTCGGTGTTTGACGACCTGGTGGCCAGCAACCTGCCCGATGACCCCTATTTCAGCGCCGCACTGAAAGCCTATTTTCCCAAGGCCCTGTCCGAGAAATTTGCCGATGCCATCACACGCCACCCGCTCAAACGTGAAATCATCGCCACTTTTGTCGCCAACACGGTGCTCAACCGCACCGGTGCCACGTTTGTCAATTTTCTGGCGGCAGAAGCCGCCGCGAATGTCGCTGATGTGGTGCGCGCCTACACGCTGGCGCGCGAGATTTTTGATCTGGAAGCGCTGTGGGATCAGATCGATGCGCTCGACTACCAGGTGGCTACCAGCTTGCAGCTTGATTTGCTGAGCAAGCTGATTGCGATCGCGCAACGTGCCTCACGCTGGATGCTGCGTGTGCGCGCCGCCGGAGCTGACCTGCCGTCGTTGATCCAGCGCTACCAGCCCGGTGCGCGTGAGCTGCGCAGCCAACTCGGTCGCTGGCTGCCGGCCGCAGCCCGGAGCAGTTGGCAGCAGGCGACGCAAAGGCTCACTGCTGCTGGCGTGGCGCAGGAGTTGGCGCAGAATCTGACGGCGCTGGAATTTATTTTCCCGGCGCTCGATCTGGTCGATCTGGCGCAAGGCACCCAGGCTAGCCTGGAGCAGGCGGCGCGGGTTTATTTTGACATTGATGACGCGCTCGCTCTCAGCGCCTGGCGCGTGCAGATCAACCGTCTGCCCACCGACACCCTGTGGCAGACGCAGGCGCGTGGCAGCGCGCGTGACGACGTGTACTCGATTGCCAGCCAGATCAGTCGGGGCCTGCTCACGCGCGAGCAGGCATTGGGCGACTGGTCAACGCAGTACGCAGCAACGATTGCGCGTCTGTGCAAATTGCTGCAAACGATCAGCACCCAGGCCCCTGATCTGGCACCGATTTCAGTGGCCTTGCGCGAGCTGCGGCACCTGGTCTGAACCTGGCCGGTAGGTGGACCTACCCGAGTGGGCCGCTGGCGGCGTGTCCGGGTTCTCAAGGCTGGTGACGCTGGCGCAGCCGACCCAGCCGACACGGCGCGTTTGGCTAGAATGATCGCATTGGCCAGGCGCAGAACGCAGAAAGCGGAAAGTGGAAAGCAGGATGAAGCAAATTGCGGCACTCGTTTTGGGCTTGTTCTGGTTCATTTCAGCAGCGGCACAAAGCTATTCATTCGGCGTACTGCCGCAGCGCAGTGCCGTTCTTACGGCGCAATACTGGAACCCGATCCTGGCTTACGTTGGTAGCAAAAGCGGCGTGACGCTGGAGTTGGTCACACGGAAAACCGCGCAGGACTATTCCGCAGCAGAAGCACGCGGCGAATTCGATTTTGTCTATAGCAACCACATTTTTGCCCCGAGCCATGCGGCGGCGGCTTACCGGGTCATGGCACGGATGGCTGGGGCACCTATTTATGGTCAGATCGTGGTGCCACAAGATTCGCCGCTGCGCTGGCTGCACGAACTGCAAGGCAAGCAGGTCGGCTTTCCCAACAACAATGCATTTGTCGGCTATATGGCGCCGATGGCAGCGCTGATCCAGGCCGGGATGACGGTCAAACCGGTGTTTGGCGGCAACCAGGAAGGCATCATGGCGCAACTGCGTGCTGGCGCGATTCCGGCGGCAAGCGTCAATTCCAGGGTGCTACAGGAATATGCAGCGCGTGAGGGCTTTCAGCACCGGGTGCTGTGGAATTCGGAACCCTACCTGAACCTGCCGGTGGCGGCGCATCCGCGCGTGCCAGCAACGGTTGTGAACGCGGTGCGGGCCGCCCTGATCGGTATGGCGGCCGACGCGCCGGGGCTGAAAATCCTCCAGGCCAGCGCCGCCGTCATCAAGCAAAACGCGCCCTGGGGTTTCGTTGCGGCACAGGACGGCGCGTATCAGAATCAGCGCGAGGTCTATCGCATCATCTGGACGAAGGAAGGGCGGTGAGCCTTCGTCTGTTGGCGCGCCTGTCACTGGTCGCCCGGTTGATGCTTGGCGCGGGTTTTGCCATCGTCGTGACGGGTAGCTTGTGGCTCTGGGTTGCCACTGGCAAGGATGCCGATTTTGCCCGCGTCCAGATTGAGAACCGTCTTGCTGAAAATGCCGAATCCCTGTTACCGAGCCTGTCCGAATGGGTGGTAATTGGCGATTACGCCAACATCGAGCAGGTGCTGCGGCTATGGGTGAAACATACCGACATTGAAAGCATCACCTGGACCAATGCCAGCGGTCAGGCGCTGACGGCCAGTGACAAGATCAGCGCGGTCCAGGCGCCCGGCTGGTTTGTGCACTGGAGCGCGGTAGCGTCGCCGCAGCTCAGCCGCGCCCTGGTACTGGGCGGACACCACTACGGCCAGGTCACACTGGTGATGACCGCCGCGCCCGCCATCAACCGGCTGTGGGAGCGGTTTCTCAGTCATTTGACCCTGCTGGCGCTGGCGCTGGGACTGGTCTCGGTTGGCGTCCTGCTGATCTTGCGCAACGGATTGCGCCCGCTGGCCGCACTCAACCAAGGTGCATGCGCCCTGGAACGTGGCGATCTGTCGGCCCGCATCCGGCCCCAGGGTAGCCCGGAACTGGTCCGCGTCATTGATGCTTTCAACCGCATGGCCGAACGACTGCAAGCGGTGCAGGCGGCCATAAGCCAAGAATCCGAACGGTTTTGCGTCACGCTCAATTCCATTGGCGACGGCGTGATCGCAACCGATGCCGAAGGCCGGATCGAGTTTATCAACCCGGTGGCCGAGGCACTGACGGGATGGACGGCCGCCGAGGCCGCAAGGCGCTCCATCCTGCAAGTATTCTCGATCATCGACGAGATCAGCCGCCAAGAAATGGACTGCCCGGTGGGGCGGGTGATTCGCGAAGGCGTGGTGGTGGGGTCGACCAACCACACCGTGCTGATTGCCCGCGACGGCAGCGAACGGCCGATTGCCGATTCCGCTGCCCCGATGCGCCAGAGCGACGGCCAGATTACCGGTGTCGTGCTGGTGTTCCGCGATCAGACGCAAGACCGTCAGACACTGAGCCGACTCACCCTGGCGGCCAGTGTGTTTGAAAATTCCCTCAACGGTGTCGTTGTTACCGACACCGAACAACGCATCATTGAAGTCAATCCGGCCTTTACCCGCATTACCGGCTACAGCCGCGAGGAAGTGATCGGCCAGACCCCGCGTCTGCTGGCATCTGGACGCCAGGACAGCGCTTTTTATGCCGCCATGTGGTCGCAAATTATGGCCACCGGGCAGTGGCGCGGAGAAATCTGGAATCGCCACAAAGACGGTCACATTTATCCC
>JAVHQY010000230.1:0-7486 GCA_036171375.1 Rhodoferax sp.
CTTCCAGGCAGCCGCGGCAGCCGGAGTTGCCGGGGTTGCATTGTTGCCAACACTGACGGTGGCAACAGCGTTGGTGCCGTCTTTGCCATTCATGCCATTGGTACCGTTGGTACCGTTGGTGCCGTTGGCACCATCCTTGCCGTCACTGCCGCCACAAGCCACCAGCGCAGCGGCCAACAGGCCGGTGGCTGCCAACTTGGTCCACAGCATGGACGGTCGACACTTCAAACTTGCATTTTTCACTACTGTCTCCTTTGGAGAGTTTGGGTTACATGAATCAGAGAATTGGTTTTACTTTACCAACGCAAAAAAGCGCTTTACATACGAATTACGCAACCCGATTCTGCATCCGTCAAGGAGCCCTGCATTTGCTTTAGATCAAGATTGTGCCGACTAAGACCCTGAATTTGGCAGGAGACCGCTTGGATGCCGCGCGTCGCAACTGGGGAGGCGGCAACGTGGTAATCCATGCCATCCGGAATCACGGATTGCTCAAAGCCAGCCGGGAGTCCGGCCCAAACAAGCAGCTAGCGTTTCTCAATTTTGGCGCGTTCCACAACAGCGCGCCATTTAGCGATTTCACTCTCCAGCATCGCCTTCAATGCCTCCGGCGTGCTGCCCTTGGCCTCAATGCCGATATCTTGCAGGCGCTTTTTCGTGTCTGGGGAGGCCAGCGCCTTCGTGACTTCCAGGTTCAGCCGGGTGATGATGTCGTGCGGGGTCTTCCCCGGTGCGGCCAAACCGTTCCAAGAGTAGGCGCGATAGCCGGGCAAACCACTTTCAGCCAGGGTCGGCACCCGTGGCAAAGCCGCCAACGGCTTCTCCGATGTGACCGCCAGCGCCTTCAGGGAGCCACCCTTGATCTGCGTCATGATCGCTGGCAGGGTTTCAAAGCCGATTTGCACCGTGCCAGACCGCAACGCCGTGATGACATCGCCCGAGCCCTTGAACGGCACGGTGGGAACCTCCAGATGTGCCATCGACTTGAACAACTCTGCCGAGAGATGCTGGGTACTGCCGATGCCAATGGTGCCAATGTTGAAGTGCGAAGGATCACGTTCGGCCGCCTTCAGCACATCTGCCACACTGTTCAGTGATGACGTGCGGTCAGCGACCATCGCCAGGTCGAAGAACCCGATGCTGGAGATCATTGCAAAATCCTCGACCGGGTGGTAGGGCAGTGATTTCATCAGTGCCGGACTGACGGCGTTTTGATTGCTGACGATGTACAGGGTATAGCCGTCTGCCGCTGCCTTGGCAACGGTTGATGCGGCGATGATCCCGCCAGCACTTGGCAGGTTTTCGATGATCACACCTTTGCCCATGTTTTCAGACATCTTCTGCGCGACGATGCGGGCGGTCAAATCGGCGACCCCGCCCGCACCAAAGCCGACGATGATCTTGATGGTTCGCGCCGGGTACTCCTGCGCCAGCGCCTGGCCAAAAAATCCGGCCAACAGACACCCGAGCGTTAGCAGACGACGAAACATGTTGTATCTCCTGAAATATAGTGACCACCCAGTATAGTTGGCCAGTTGACCCGCATAGGGGCGCGCCCACGACCGGCCGCCTCCTGGATCTGGATTTGAGAGGGTCAATCTGCCTGGCCTGCAAAATGCCGTGCAACGGCTCAACACCAGGCCCAAAAATTAACGCAACTGGTAGATGTAAGTCACGCCCACAAAGCTGACGCTCTGGGTTGGTTTTTGTAGCACCGTGCTGCCGTCGGCATAGGCGAAGGGCACGCCGTTGTAGCCCCAGGCCCAGTCGTTGAATGCGTTGCGCTGGTGGGCAAAGTCAAAGCGCACCGAAGCACCTTTGTCCAGCGCCAGCTTGCCAAACAATTTCAGCGCCGTCTGGCTGTAAACCACATCGGGCAAACCGCCGCTGGCAGCCAGCAGGGCAACGGCATCGGCACCGGCAAAGCTGTCCAGTCCCTGGTCATACACATTACGGTCCCGGACGTAAGAGAGGTTGGCACCGAGCTGCAGCTTGTCGGACGCTTTGCCGCTCAGGCCCAGGCCGGCACCCAGGTTGGTGTCTTCAAAAGCCATCAGGTAACCCGCCGGGCGCGCCTGGTTAAAGCTTTGCACGCCACGAAACACGTTGCCAGTGAGGTTCCAGTTAGCGGAGAGTGCATAGGCAGCATCGACGCTGAACTGATTCATGCGGGCATTCTGCAAGCCATACTGGCTGGGTGTGTCAAAGCGGTCTTTGCCCACTTCGGCGCTGACTTGCAGGCTGAGCTTGTCACCGGGCTGCCAATCGGTAAACAGTTTGGCCTTGTCACGGCGACGGTCGGCCAGGTTGGGCATGAACACGGCTGTGGGCAAGAAACCTGTCACCGCGGCCGCCGGATCGAGCACTTCAGTCAAGCCCGCGCCGCTGTTGTCCTTGAGCCAATTGGAGCCGGTGCGCCGCGCACTCGAGACGCTCATGGTGGCGCTTACGTCGTTGGCCAGGCGGCGGCGCAAGTCGATGTGAGTGGTAGTCTCATCGGTGCTCTGGCGCAGCGCGCTGATGCCAGCGGCAGCGCTGCTGGGAGTGAACGCGTCACGGTCAATCGACTCGCGCTCCACTCCCACCACGCCGGTGTAGTTGCTGTTGAACTGCCAACTGGCTTGCGCTCTGGCGTTGGTCTTGCGGCTGGAGAGATCGCGGTTGGTGAAACTGGCACCACTCTCACTGCTGTAGTTGGCCAGCGGCGTTTGGTCATCGCGATTTTCGTAGCGCACATCGGCCAGCAGCGACAGCCCGGCCACCGGACGCGATGTCAGCCCCAGCTTGGCCAGCCGGGTGTTAACCTGCGCGCCCAGGTTAGTCACGCCCGCTGGCGCATTGACCAGACCGGCAGCGGCAAAGTTGTCGGTTTGCGAAGCGACTGAGCGCGCCAGCTTGAAAGTGGCGCGTGTGGTCTTGGTGAAATCAAAACTGCCGCTCAGATCCACCTGGTGCGCCTGGTTGTCGGGTGAGAGCGCCAGCGGCTGGCTGAGCAAGGCTTGCAGGCCAGTGTTCAAAGGCAGCAGCGTTCCCAGTGGGTTGTTCAAACTGCCCGGCACGCTGGCAGTCAGGGTGCTGTTGTCGTTGCGGTAGTAGGAGCCGTAGTAGCCCAGGTTCATGCGAAAGCGTTCACGCGCATAACTCAGCCGCGCTTCGACCTGGCTGTGGTTGGCATTGATCGGTTCGGGCAAAAACAGGGTGGCCCAACTGGTATTGGCACCGGGCGTTCCCAGGCAGGTTGGCGCAACAAAGGATGGGCAATTCATGCCGATGCCAGACAGGCGCGCACCGTCTTTTTTCTCGCTCTTGAGATCGAGCGAGAGTTGCAGCAACGGCGAGATGATTTTGGTCAGCCCCAAGCCCAGGCTGGTGCGTTTGGTTTTCAGGTCTGACCCAGCGCCACCGCCCGCCGCCACGGCCAGCACCGACGGCGTGGTCGAGCCGATTCCCGTCAAACCGGTGTTGATGCTGTGCGTATCGTAATGCACCAGTTCGCCGTAATCGGCGTTGAAGCGCCAACTGCCGGGGTTTTTCCAGATCAGGTTGAGCTCGCGCGTTTCACCGAGCAAATTGCTGCCCTTGAAATCAACCGATTGCGACTCCGCCGGTTTGCGCAGGCTGTAATCAATGCCCAGCACACCGACTGCGCTGTGGTCAGCGTTGATGGCGTTGTACTGGCCAGAGAGCATGCGGTCTGCGGAATCACCGCTGGCGGCACCGATGCCGACGCTGATCACCGCATCAACCGGCTTGGGCTCGGCCTGCACCGATGCGCACAGCGCACCAATGGCCAGCGTGAGCAGGCTGCGTTGAAAATGGAATGAGGTAGAAAAGTGGGTCATGATTTTTTCCTTCAGCGCATCATGAGCTGGGGCATCGGGTTCAAAGTCGATGGGTTGTTGGAGCCGTGAATTTGCGTGTGGCAGTTCAGGCAACTGCGGCCCTGCCACAGGTTGACCACGTTCTTGCCACTGGAGGTGGCACTCAGGCTGACCCCGGCCTGCCCACCGACGCCGCCCACACCGCCGGCCACGTGCGGCGTGTGGCACTGCTGGCATAGCAGCGGTGGGCGCGCCTTGAGCAGGGGAGCGATGGTGCTGCCGTGCACCGTGTGGCAATTGGAGCAGTCTTCCACCACCGGGTCGTGTTGGTGCACAAACGGGCCGCGTTTTTCAGCGTGGCAGGTGTAGCAAGTGTCATTGAGGGTATCGCGCTTGAGCAGCTTGGGGCCGGCTGAGCCGTGCGGATTGTGGCAGTCAGAACAAACCATTTTGCCTTCGGGCACCGGGTGGTGCGAAGGCCGGTTCATTTGCGCGCGCTGGCTCTTGTGGCAGGTGTAGCAAACCTCGGCCTGGGTGGCACGGTTGCGCACTTTATCCACGTTGTCGTGAATCTTGTGGCACGAGCTGCAAGCCACATCGCCCGCGTCGTGCTGGCTGCCTGCCCACAGTGCGCGCTTGGCATCCTTGACGTGACAGCTCAGGCAGGCGGCGCTGCGCTCACTAGCGCTAAGCGGCGAATTTTTGGTGAACATCCGGTCCGGATGCGGCTGCACCGGCATGCTCGCCGGCTTTTTGGCATGGTTGGGGCTGGCACCGTGGCAACTGATGCAATCGGGCACGCGCTTGTCAGTGCTGAAACCGTGCGCCGTCTTGCTGATGTCGGGCCGATCGTCTTCATCGTGGCAGGTCTGGCACAGCGCAGCCCCCACTTCACCCGCAGCCCAGGCGGGCGCAAGCGACGCAAAAAAACCCAACGCTGCCAGCGTCAGCCAGCGCCCGGCGCGCAGCGTCAAACGAGTTTGCAAACCTGAAGTCATCATCATCATCGCTCCCAATTAATTCAACTGATGGACGATGTCCACGCTCTTGAAGCCGCCGCTGGCGTGGCAATCGTCACAGCTTTCGCGCGGCACGCTGCTGGCAGACGGTGTTGTGGTCACATCGGCCTGCGTGCGGGTGCCAAACGTGGCACCGCCAAACTGGCTCACGTGCTCGATCACCGCTTGACCCGAAGCCGTCTTGCCATCATGGCATGAAGTACAGGTGGCCGCCTTGGGCGAAATTACCAGCCAGGCGTTGGGGTTGGTGCTGGTCAGACCGGTGACCGGATCAAGCGGTTTTTTCACCACCGCACCCAGCGGGCCTAGGTCAGTGCGGTACGAGTTGTTGACGTGGCAGGCGTTGCAGTTCAAGCTGGCATCGGGGTAGGCTACTTCAGCGGTGAAATTAGCCACACCGCTGAGCAACGGCACCGTTCCCAGCGGGCTCTTGCAGACCGAAGTCACGCCAACCGGAATGCCGCAACTGTCGGTGAGCGGCGCGCCACCGGTGGCCGAAGTGCCATCCTTGTTGAACAATCCCACCAACACGTTGCCGTGCGTGAACGGCGTGACGCGCTTGGCACCGCCGTGAATGCCGTGAATCATGCGCTTGAACTGGTACGACTCGTTAAGGTTCAAGCCGTTGGTCATGATCGTGCTCGACATCCGGTTGGCATCGTGGCAAGTGACGCAGGCTTCAACGCTGTTGCGCGCGCCGCTGTGGAAGGCATTGGCCAGCGTGTTCGAGCCGGACGTGGCCCCCAGCGCGCCGTGGCACACATTGCATTTCTCGGTGGCAACGATCGTGCGCCGTGGCTGCAGCGTGCCGCTCAAGGCCAGTTCCTGGTAAGTGTGTTGCACCAGCGTATTGACCAGCGCCGCCGGTATCGCCTCGGGCCGCGGATCGCTTGAGGCGGTGGCGCTCAACATCGGCTCTTTGACCTGGCCGATGCTGACCACGCGCGCCGTCCCTTTGGCCACTGCCGTGGGCGTGTCGTCGGGCAGCGGGATGCTCAGTGTGTAGTGGTTGGAGCCATCGTTCACTCCTTTGTAGGCATAGGCGTTGGCGCTGCTGCCGCCGTTGTTGTAGGCCGAGAACTCGGTCACGGCATCGAGTTGACCAACCATGTTCTGATACGCCACGTAAAAGCGCAGGTTGCCAAACTTGCTGCTGCTGCCACAGGTCGGCACGGTGCTGCTGGCGCAATCGGATGTCACCAGTTTGTAGGCGGCATTGCCGTTGGTCGGGTCGGAGAGGAAATACTTGACCGTCACGCTGCGTGCTTTGTGATCGGCGCTGTCGTTGAAGGCAACGCTTTCGATGTTCATTTTGTACTTGGCCGCGTTGGCCTGAACCTGGTTGAAGTGGACGCGCTCCGGTGCAATGGTGGAGCCCACCTTGTGGCAATCGGCACAGTCCGAATTCTTCAGCGCCAGCGCTGCCGACCCGCTGCCGTAACGCATACCGGCCACCACCGTGTGTAATGTCTCCCAGGTGGAGCCCGCGCTGCTGGTGTGGCAAGTCAGGCAGGCTTCCTTGCTGGGACGCGTCTTCCAGTTGTCACCCTGCGGTGTCTTGGGGTTGGCACCCGAGTGGCAGACACTGCAATTGCGCAGGTCTTGCGGGAAACCGGTTTCGGCGTAGCTGTGCTTGCTGTTCTGATAGCCCCAGATGGTGTAGTCCTCACCGGCGGCCATGAGGCGCTTGCCCGCGTGGATTTTGTGCACCATGGTGGCCAGAGTGAGGGTGTTGCCACTGTTGGCATCGGTCGTTCCGGGGTTGTGGCACATGACGCAAAACTGGGTGTCAACGCGCCCACCACCATGCAACGCCAGTTTGCCGTGGCAACCATTGCAGGAGGCCACATCGGTCATCTTGCGCGTCTTGGCCGGGTCGGTCACCGGCACCGACTTGCCATTGGCATCCACGGTGAAATCAAAATAAGGGTTGACAGAGACAGTGGCACCCGCTGCGTTCTTGTAGCTCAACTGAATCGCAACGCGGTGCGTCAGGCCGGGCTCGAACACCACACCGTTGGTTTGCGCAGTGTCCTTGATGTCGGTCTTGAAGGTGTAGGTGTAGTAGCCGTCAGCGTGATAGACCAGTTGCGTGGCCAGCAGCGCCGCGTCGGTTTGCTTGGCATCGGTCGTGGCCTGCATCGCGCTGGCCAGCACCGGTGTCGGCGGCGTTCCTGGCCCGACACCCGCCGCCGCGGTTTCCTTGCGGTAGATGTAATTCACCCAGCGGTCCGGGTCGCCATTGGTTCCGGGGACGAGCTTGGCAATCGCAAAACTGACGTTGCTGGTGGTCAGATCGGCCTTAACCTTGCCGTCCGAGAAAACTGCGAAGTTGACCTTGGGTGCGCTGTTGATGCTCACCGCCGGGATCCCAGCGTCTTGCAGCAAAGCAAAAGAGGCCGAGGGGTTGATCGCCGTATCGTTGGCCGGCAACGCGCTGGCCGCCGCAATCGCCGCGTTGGCCGCCGGCACGCTCACCACGGGAACGCTCGCTGGCGCGCCGTTGTTGCCACCGCCACCGCCGCAGCCAGTCAGCACCAGCGCCATCAAACACGCAAGACCCCAGTGGGCCAGGTTTTTCTTCATTCTCTTCTCCATCTCGGTTCATTCCTGCAACGGCAAACTGTTACCAAAATTTTCCTCGCG
>JAVHQY010000231.1:0-7450 GCA_036171375.1 Rhodoferax sp.
GCGTGCTATTGGCAAGAAAGGCAACGCCGCAGACCGCCCGAGGCCGCGCTGGCACCTGATTGAGACTGCCTGCCGAGCCACGGAATGATTGCCGGTCAGTCAGCCTGCTTCTGACGTTCCATCATGCGCCAGACAAAGGGCGTAAAAATCAGTTGCATGGCCAGCTCCATCTTGCCGCCCGGCACCACGATGGTGTTAGCACGGCTCATGAAGCTGTCGTCAATCATGCTGCGCAAATACTGGAAATCGATCCCTTTGGGGTTGGCAAAGCGGATCACCACCATGCTCTCATCCGGGCTTGGAACGTCACGCGCGATGAATGGGTTGGAGGTATCGACCATCGGCACCCGCTGGAAATTGACATGCGTGTGATGGAACTGCGGGCAAATGTAGTTCACGTAGTCGGGCATGCGGCGCAAAATGGTATCAGTCACCGCTTCGGTGCTGTAGCCGCGCTGTTTCTTGTCACGGTAGAGCTTCTGGATCCATTCCAGGTTGATGACCGGCACCACGCCCACCAGCAAATCAGGATACTTGGCAAGGTCGACCTCGGGCGTGACCACAGCGCCGTGCAAGCCTTCATAAAACAGAAGATCAGTGTCGGCAGGAACAGCCTCCCAAGGCGTGAAGGTGCCGGGACTCTGTTTGTAGGGGACAGCCTCGTCGCTGTCGTGCAAATACTTGCGGCGCTTACCGACACCGGTGGTTGCGTAATCGCGAAACAGCGCTTCAAGTTCGGAAAACAGATTGTTTTCGGGACCAAAATGGCTGAAGTTCTTGTTGCCGGCCCGTTCGGCCTCGGCCTGGCGAATCTTCATTTCAGCGCGATCATACCGATGGAAGCTATCCCCCTCAATGATGACGGCGTTGACACCTTCGCGTCGAAAAATGGCTTCAAAGGTGCGGGTCACCGAAGTGGTGCCAGCACCGCTTGATCCGGTAATCGCGATGATTGGGTGGCGCTCCGACATATTGCGTTCTCCCTAAGTTGTCAATTTATGCAAATTTTTGCTTCCAGCACCAGTGAATTATTCACAATCAACGATCACATTGATAGCAAAATAGAACCGCTGAAAGCGCGTCGCGACAGTCATGCATGGGTCTGGAATTCAGTCTCGGAACAGGCCGTGCTCGGCAAACAGCAGGTTCTTCAGCTCCGGCTTGACCGGCTCGGCGTGATAGCGTTCGATGCGTTCAACTTCGTTTTTGGAGCCGAACACCAGCCCGATACGTTGGTGCAGCGATGTCGGCACCACACCCAGAAGCGGCAGCGCGCCAGTCGAGACTCGACCACCCGCCTGTTCCATGAGCAGGCCAACCGGATTGGCCTCGTATAGCAGGCGCAGGCGCCCGGCTTTACTCGCATCTTTGTTGTCACGCGGGTACAAGAAAACCCCGCCGCGCATCAGAATGCGGTGCGCTTCGGCCACCATGCTGGCGATCCAGCGCATGTTGAAGTCTTTGCCACGCGGGCCTGTTTTGCCGGCCAGACATTCGTCCACATAACGTTTGACCGGTGCCTGCCAAAAGCGCGCGTTAGAGGTGTTGATGGCAAACTCCTGGGTGTCCTCAGGAATCATCAACTTGGGGTGCGTCAGCATAAATTCGCCCAGCGTGGGGTCGAGCGTAAAAGCGTTCACACCGTTGCCCACGGTCAATACCAGCATCGTGGTCGGTCCGTAAATCGCATAACCCGCAACCACCTGCTCAGTACCAGGCTGAAAGAAGTCAGCTTCCACCACATCACGCCCGCTTTCGATCACGCCCTGCGGGGCGCGCAAAATCGAAAAAATACTGCCCACGGCCACATTGACATCGATGTTGCTCGACCCGTCCAGAGGATCAAATGCGATCAGGTATTTGCCGCGCGGATATTGAGCCGGAATTTGATACGGCAAGCGCATCTCTTCCGAAACCATCCCGGCGAGGTTACCGGCCCACTCGGTGCGGTTGACAAACACCTGATTGCTCAAAACGTCGAGTTCTTTCTGCGTCTCGCCCTGCACGTTGACCGAACCGCCCGCAGCCGCGGCATGATTGCCCATGACACCGCCCAGTTCGCCAAATGCCACCGCGCGGGCGATGCCTTTGCAGGCCAGTGCCACGTCCAGAATCAGGGCGTTGAAATCACCGCTGGCACTGGGAAAGCGGCGCCGCTCTTCGATCAGGAATTGGGTCAATGTGGAGCGATTGGCGCGACTGGTCAACGGCATGGGAATATCTCCGGGTTATTCAAGTGATTGACCTGGGTGCGCAGCACAGCGCAGGGCCGTCATCACGCCGTGGTATCCGCCGTCGGCATCCGGCGCACTAAACACGGCGCTGCCCGCGACACAGGTGTCGGCCCCGGCACCCACAATTTGCGCAATATTCTCGATCTTGACACCGCCATCAACTTGCAGCCAGATTGGTTGCCCACCGCTTGCCTGATGCGCCTGAATGCGCTGGCGAACGGTGCGCAACTTGGCCAGGGTGCTGGGAATGAACTTCTGCCCGCCAAAACCGGGGTTCACACTCATCAACAAAATCATGTCGAGTTTCGCCATCACGTGGTCCAGCCATTGCACCGAGCTGGCTGGGTTAAGTACCAGGCCAGCCTTGCAGCCATGCTCTTTAATCAGTTGCAGCGTGCGATCCACGTGTCTGGAAGCCTCGGGGTGAAAAGTGATGATGCTGGCACCGGCCTTGGCAAACAGCGGAATCAGCGCATCCACCGGCTCGACCATCAAATGCACGTCGATCGGGATCGACACATGCGCACGGATCGCCTCACACACCAGTGGGCCAATGGTCAGGTTCGGCACATAGTGGTTGTCCATCACATCAAAGTGCACCAGGTCGGCACCTGCTGCTTCAATCGCCCGCACCTCTTCTCCGAGGCGGGCGAAGTCGGCAGACAGAATGGACGGCGCGAGTCGAAGAATCGGCATCGCTGGATTTTGCGTGACCATGGCCGGGTCTCTATTGTGATATTGGTTGTATCAAAATCGACTTGCTTCATGCAGCACTGGTTGCCAACTGACGCTGGGTGTGCCAATGTCGCAACTGTGCCAGATCGACCTGACTCAAATCGGGAACAACACGCAGCGCTCCGTGAAAGTCGCTGTGCGCCGTGTAACTGGTCGGTGTAATCAGTGTCGCCAGCCCCGCGGCCATGGCTGCACGCAGTCCGTTGATCGAGTCTTCCACTGCCAGGCATTGCGCGGGCACCAAATTAAGCGCATCAAGCACTTGCAAATAGACCTGCGGATCAGGTTTCTTGGTTGGCGCGCTGGCACCGTCGCCGATTGCCGCAAAATGCAGGCGCCAATCCACACCCAGTGCGCAGCCGAGCAAGGCGGCGATATTGGCCGGCGAGGTAGTTGTGGCAATGGCCAACTTTAGTCCTTGCGCCAGCGCTTCGTTGATCAGCTTGAAGATGCCCGGGCGCAAGCTCAAACGCCGGTGGTTCACGCTGCGCACATAGGCGCTGGTTTTAAGCCCAAACAAGCGATTCACCGATTCAGTCACGCCAATGGAGCTGAATTTGCGCGTATCAGGCCGCGTCGTTTTGATGTAGTGCAGGATGCGTTCTTTTCCGCCTGTGACGTTCAATAGGTCGGTGTACAAACGGTCATCCCAATGCCAGTCCAGACCAAACTGCACGAAGGCCTGGTTAAATGCCGCACGGTGCGCGGATTCGGTATCAGCCAGAGTGCCATCAACATCAAAAATCAGGGCTCGGAGCATACAAAATGTGGGTTTGAGGGGTGCCAAAAATGGCAAATCAAATGCCAGCAGCGGTTGACTCTAGCGCGCATCAACCATAAACTCAAATCACATTTATTTGACAATTCATCAGATTTAATTAATCAATTCAGATGCTCAACTACACCCTCAAGCAAATGTTGACTTTCATCGAAGTCGCGCGTGACAGATCAGTTTCCAAAGCCGCTGCCCGATTGTTTGTGACGCAACCCGCCGTCTCCATGCAACTGCGCCAATTGGAGGATGCCTTCGGCTTGCCGTTGGTGGCCCCCATTGGGCGCAACATCAAACTGACCCAGGCAGGCGAAGAATTTCTGACGCACGCCATCGCCGCCATGGCCCAGTTCCGCAATCTTGAAGCCAGCATGGCCGAGCATGTGGGCCTGAAAAAAGGCCGCATCGAATTGGCAGTGGTCAGCACGGTGAAATATTTTGTTCCCATGCTGCTGGTGCACTTTGCCAAACAGGTTCCAGACATCGAAGTCAAACTGCACATCAACAATCGCCAGAACATTCTGTCCATGCTACAGCGCAATGAAGTTGATCTGGTCATCATGGGGCGTAGCCCAACCGAGCTGGACTGCGAAGCCACTCCTTTTTGCAGCAATCCGATGGGCATTGTGTGCGCTCCAGGTCATCCGCTCTCACGCCGCAAACACGCGGCTTTCGATTTGCTGCACGGTCATGGTTTTGTCGTACGCGAACAAGGCTCTGGTACGCGCGCCGCCATGGAGCGACTGTTTGCACAGCACCATGTACCGCTCAAGGTGGTGATGGAAGTACCCAGCAACGAAACCATCAAACAGGCGGTGATGGCTGGTATGGGTCTGAGTTTTCTGTCATTGCGCACGGTACGCCACGAGCTTGCAGCGGGACACCTGGCGCTGGTGGACATCGCCGACTTGCCCATCGTTGGCCAATGGTACGTGACGCACCTGCGCCAGAGCCGCTTATCCCCAGCAAGCCAGGCGTTCAAAGGCTTCCTGAGTGAGCAAGGCGGGCCGTTGATTGAGTCCTGGGCATAAGCATATTCATCATTATTTTTTGATGAATTTTTTAAAATTACTGACTAGACCTAATATATATTGCTCCTTAAAGTGTCGCTCATCGTCCCCAAAACACCGGAGCCTGACATGGACCAATCCAATCGTTACGCCGACCTGAGCCTAAAGGAATCCGAGCTGATGGCTGCCGGCCGCCACATTTTGTGTGCCTACAAAATGCTGCCCAAGGCGGGCCACGCTTACCTGGAAACCGCGGCCCACTTCGCCGCCGAATCATCTACTGGAACCAACGTTGAAGTTTGCACCACCGACGACTTCACCAAGGGGGTCGATGCGCTGGTCTATCAGATTGACGAAGTCAACGAGGATATGCGCATTGCTTATCCGCTGGATCTGTTTGACCGCAACATCACCGACGGACGCTTCATGCTGGTGTCGTTCCTGACACTGACCATCGGCAACAACCAGGGCATGGGCGACATTGCCCACGCCAAGATGATCGACTTTTATGTGCCGCCGCGTGTGCTGCAGATGTTTGACGGCCCGACCAAAGGCATTGCTGACTTGTGGCGTATCCTCGGTCGCCCGGTCGTGGATGGTGGCTATATTGCCGGCACCATCATCAAGCCCAAGCTCGGCCTGCGCCCGGAGCCGTTTGCGCAGGCGGCTTACCAGTTCTGGCTGGGGGGGGATTTCATCAAAAACGACGAGCCGCAGGGCAATCAGGTGTTTGCCCCGATCAAAAAGGTGCTGCCACTGGTCTATGACTCACTCAAGCGCGCGCAGGATAAAACCGGCCAGGCAAAACTGTTCTCCATGAACATCACTGCTGACGACCACTACGAGATGTGTGCCCGTGCTGACTTTGGGCTGGAAACTTTTGGCACGGATGCTGACAAGCTGGCGTTCCTCGTCGATGGCTTTGTCGGCGGTCCGGGAATGGTTACCACCGCGCGACGCCAGTACCCCAACCAGTTTTTGCATTACCACCGGGGCGGTCACGGCATGATTACTTCGCCCTCCTCCAAGCGCGGCTACACCGCTTTTGTACTGGCCAAGATGAGCCGTCTGCAAGGCGCATCGGGCATTCACGTCGGCACCATGGGGCACGGCAAGATGGAGGGAAAAGGTGATGACAACATCATTGCCTACATGATCGAGCGTGATGAGTGCCAAGGCCCGATCTACTTCCAACAGTGGCACGGCATGAAGCCCACCACGCCCATTATCTCAGGCGGCATGAATGCGCTACGGCTACCTGGCTTCTTTGCCAATCTGGGTCATGGCAATGTAATCAACACCGCAGGCGGCGGTGCCTATGGTCACATCGACGGTCCGGCGGCGGGTGCCATCTCCCTGCGCCAGGCTTACGAGTGCTGGAAAGTGCGGGTTGACCCGATCGAATGGGCCGCGGAGCACAAGGAATTTGCCCGCGCTTTTGAGTCTTTCCCAAATGATGCCGACAAGCTGTTTCCAGGCTGGCGCAAAAAATTGGGTGTGAGCAAAAAATAGACTTCAGACTTTATTCAGAGCGCCTTCAGGGCAGCCTGTGCCTGCTCCAGGCGCTGGTCCAGGAAGGCCCCATAATAATCGGGTGAGCTCACGCCCTCCAGGCGTGGGGCAACTTCAGCAGCGTCGCGCCCGAAAAAAAGCACGACCGGTGCCGAGCGGATGTTCCAGGAGTGAATCAGTGCATCGTGCGTTTGCGTCTCGCCCTTGAAGTTCTGTAGCGCCACACTGCTTTGTAAGTCCACTTGAACCACCGGAAAACCCTGCTCGCGCAGCAGTGGACTCAAGTAGCTTTCACGCACCAACTTGCAATAGGGACAACCGTCCAGACTTACCATCACCACCAACGGATGCCCATTTCTGAGAGCCAATGTCAGCTCATCGCGCAGCGACTTGGCGCTGGGCAAGCTAACGGGCGTGGCATTGGCAATCCGCACGCACCCCCATAGCAGTGCCAGGGCCAGGCAGTTGCGACGTGTCAGAGCTGATGTTCTTTCCAAACTTGATCTCAACGAATTCATGACAGGACGTG
This sequence comes from Rhodoferax sp., assembly GCA_036171375.1. GTDB lineage: Bacteria > Pseudomonadota > Gammaproteobacteria > Burkholderiales > Burkholderiaceae_C > Rhodoferax. Next base: position 6,793 of record JAVHQY010000231.1, read on the forward strand.
CTCGATGCTCGTCCTGGTCAAACTACAGCCAGCCCGGGATTGGGCCGCACGCCCAGCAACTTGGGCGTGTTGATGTGGCGCCTGGAAACCCTTCCACCGCGCGCCTTGAGCCAGGTCTCAACCACCTCCCAGACCTGTTGGTGCCCCTGATTTCTTGCCTCCTCGGCCACCGGTGCCCAACCGGCCACTTTGTAGGTTTTATCGGCATCCAGGAGTTTGCCGTGCAGACGCATGTCATTGATGCGATGCCCCATACCTGCGTTTGGGCTCAAACTGTATTGCAATCCACCGACGCGCACCATGTCACCGCCCTGCTGGTAATACGGGTCAGGATTGAACAGGTTGTCGGCCACGTCTTCGAGCACGTTTTTAATGGTCGCGCCGGTCATTTCATTGAGCGTGGCGTAGGAATAAGTGGTGGCGGTCATGTCCATCAACCACTCGCGCGTGATCGCCTGCCCCGGCAGCAGTGTGGTGCCCCAGCGAAAAGCCGCGGAAAAAGCCAGATCGGCACCTTGCACGTCCATCAAGGCATCAAGCAGCAATTGGTCACCGCTTCCGTTGAAGTTACCGCGACGGTACAAAATACCTTCGGTCGTGGCAAGTTTTTCAGCCAGTTTGGCCTCGAACGGCGAGCGAATTTTAGTAATCAACGCCT
>JAVHQY010000232.1:0-1530 GCA_036171375.1 Rhodoferax sp.
TTGGCCTGGTGGTGGCGATCAATATGTGGCTGATCCAGCGCTGGCACCAGCGCAACTGCATCCGCCATCGCTCCGAGGTCGAACACCTGCTCTTCATCGCACGCAATGACCGGTCGGATGATTGAACCGCACCGCCTCCTGGCTGCTTTTGCCCTGACCTTGAATGCCCTGGTCTGGGGCGTGTCATGGTGGCCTTTTCGCGCGCTGCAAAGTCTGGGGCTGCATCCTTTGTGGGCGACGGCTTTCATTTACATCATTGCACTGCTGTGCCTGGGCCTGATTAAACCGCGCGCCTGGCGCGGTTTTGTGCAACACCCGTCGCTGTGGTGGCTGCTGCTGGCCGCTGGCATAACCAACGTCGGTTTCAACTGGGCGGTCACAGTGGGCGACGTGGTAAGAATCGTTTTGTTGTTCTATTTGATGCCCGCTTGGTCGGTGCTGCTGGCCTGGCCGCTGCTGGGTGAAAAGCCCAGCGCCGGATCGCTGCTGCGGCTGGTGCTGGCGTTGACCGGCATGGTGATTGTTTTGAAAACGCCACTGTCACCCTGGCCTGTGCCTGAAAGCCTGGCTGACTATCTGGCCCTGATCGGAGGCTTCAGTTTTGCACTGACCAACATCTTGCTGCGCAAGCTCAATCAGACACCGGGCGAGGCGCGCATGTTGGCGATGTTTGGCGGCGGTGCGGTGATGGCTGGCGCTGCCGCTGTGCTGGGCCTGAGCCTGGGTGTGGTGACACCGCTGCCCGCGCCCAACCTGGCCTGGCTGGGCCTGGTGCTGCTGATCAGCCTGGCGTTCCTGCTGGGCAATCTGGCGCTGCAATACGGTGCCGCGCATTTGAGCGCCAGCGCCACATCGCTCATCATGCTCTCGGAAGTGGTCTTCGCCAGCGGCTCGTCAGTGCTATTGGGTGCCGGGGTTTTGACCACGCGCACCCTGCTCGGTGGCAGCCTGATTGTGCTAGCCTCTGTGCTATCCGTACTGTCTTTTCGAAAACCCTGACTTGGCTGGTGCTCGGACGGCGGTGGCGGGGCAGATGCCGGGTGCTCCGCGTCCTTCGGACTTTTTGATGTCGCCCCCAACACCCGCCTCGTGCTGCTGCTCATCGCCAATGTTTGGCCGGTGTTCAAACCGTCGCTTGTGCCACCACGTCTGCCAACCAGGCGTTGAAGCTTTTGCCGGTGGCGGCCGCCGAGACGGCCGCACGCTGGTGCAGTTCAGTGGGCAGACGCACCATCAACTTGCCAGAGTAGCGCTTCAGTGGCTCTACCCCGTCTTCGCGGCACATATCGAGAAACACTTTTAAAGAGGTTGCACCTTCGCGTTGCAAGGATTTCACGTCAGATGCGTAAAAATCAGCGCCACCGTTGAGGTCAATGAACTCACCCCGAAACAGATTGGTGTCGGGGTCAAAAACAATGAGCGCTTTGTAGCCTTTTATTTCCATCACGTTTTTCATGGTTTCACTCCATTGCTCTCAAGCCATTTGCGTACACTTTCCACCGCTGCCTTGTCGGTGTCGGGCGACGGATG
>JAVHQY010000233.1:0-1524 GCA_036171375.1 Rhodoferax sp.
CCCACCGGGCTGGACAGGCCGCTGGCCATTTCGCGGTGCGTCTGACTCTCTGCCGTGCGCGCACCGATGGCGCTCCAGGCAATCAGGTCGCCCAGATACTGCGGCGTGATCGGGTCCAGCGCTTCAGTGCCGCAGGGCAGACCCAGCTCGTTGATGTCCACCAGCAGTTGCCGGGCCTGATGCAGGCCTTCTTCGATCTGAAATGAATCGTCCATGCGCGGATCGTTGATCAAACCTTTCCAGCCGACGGTGGTGCGCGGTTTTTCAAAATAGACCCGCATCACCATGAATAACTGCTCGCCGAGTTCGTCGCTGAGTGACTTGAGCCGCTGCGCGTAATCCAGCGCCGCGCGCAGGTCGTGAATCGAGCAGGGTCCGACCACCACCAGCAAGCGTGGGTCTTTGCCGGCGAGGATGTTCATCAGCGTGCGCCGGGCGGCACGCACGGTTTGGGTGGCGCGCTTGCTGGCCGGAATTTCGTCGTGCAATTGCGCCGGTGGCAGCAGCGCCTGCTGCGCCAGGATGTTCAGATTTTCAAGGGCGTTAGGGAAGGTCATGGTGGTCAATGAAAAATCGGTGCACTCAAATCAGTGCCGCGTCCAGCACTTCAATCCAGTGCCGCACCGGTGTGGCAGTGCCGCTTTGCAAGTGCGTGATGCAGCCCATATTGGCCGAGACAATCGCGTCGGGTGGCTGCTCGCCAAAGGTGGACTTCAAGTGCGCCAGTTTGCGTTCACGCAACTGCTGTGACAAGTCGGGGTTGAGCACCGAGTAGGTGCCGGCCGAGCCGCAGCACAGGTGCGCTTCAGTCGCCACGATTTTGATATTGAAACCGAGCTCGCCCAGGTATTTTTCCACGCCGCCGCGCAGTTGCTGGCCGTGCTGCAAGGAGCAGGGTGGGTGATAGGCGAGCGTGCCCGCATCGTTAGCAATCTTGCCGCGCAGCTTTTCGCTGATCTCGGGCAACCATTCGCTCAGATCCCGGGTCAGATCGCTGATGCGCGCCGCTTTCGCCGCGTAAGCCTCATCGTCCCGCAGCAAGTAGCCGTATTCCTTGACGGTGACGCCGCAGCCCGAAGCGTTCATGAGGATCGCTTCAATGCGCTGCTGACCGCTTCTGCCTTCAACGTAGGGCCACCAGGCATCGATGTTGGCGCGCATCTCGGCCTTGCCGCCCTCCTGGTCGTTCAGATGAAACTTGACCGCACCACAGCAACCGGCCTGGGGCGCGATCACCGTCTGGATGCCAATGGCGTCGAGCACACGAGCGCTGGCACGGTTGATGTTGGGGCTCATGGCGGGTTGTACACAGCCCGCCAGCAGCAGAACCTTGCGCGCGTGTTCCCGGGTCGGCCAGGCGCCCGCGTCTTGCTTGACGGGCACTTTGGCTTTGAGCGTTGGCGGCAGCAGCGCGCGCACACTTTGACCCAAGGCCATGGCCGGTGCAAACAGCGCCGAGGTCAAGCCTTCCTTGAGCACCCAGCGCAGTGCGCGCTCTGGCAGCGGACGCGGCACTTTGGCCTC
>JAVHQY010000234.1:0-1521 GCA_036171375.1 Rhodoferax sp.
AACTTGCACGGTTGGCGTGGCGACAACGCCGCTGACTTTCTTCTGCATGGGTTCTCCTGATTGGCTTGCTCGTCATTTTATCTGGTGAAATGACGAGGTTAGCGAGCAATCTGGCTACGGTCTGTGCGGGGCGCGGGGGCCGTTTTTACGCACTTGATGATTTCACCCATAGGGTGAGTGTGCCAAAAAACCAGCAAGCCCCGCCAGTGCTGGGTTTGCGCCGGTTTTAGCGTAGGCCACTGCGGTTTTTAGGTTAATAATGGTGCAGGCTCGACTGTTGTGGGGGGATTCGACTGACCAGTCACAGTCATCCAATCAAATCCAGAGCGATGTCCATTTTTTCGAATCACAAGCGCAACCGAATCGGCTCCGTGCTGGTAGCCCTTCAATTTGGATGCCTGTTGCTGCTAGCGGCCCTGGCGGAACTTCGCGTGCTGAAGGGCAACATACCGATTGGAGCGCTCGCGTTGGCAGCTTTGTCGCTTGGTCTTTTTTTGTGGACGCTGGTTCACAACAAACTTGGAAATTTCAATATCCACCCATCACCGAAGTCTTTGGGAGTGCTTGTCACGACTGGGCCCTAAGATGTAAGCCACAGCAGGACGGTTTGCCTTCCGAGGTGTCGTAACCGTCTTACATCGTCAGGATGTAAGACTTTTGGGGATCAACATGGCAAAAGTCGCCTTCACCGCTGGCCGGGTTTCAGCGTTCACCTGCCCCGCCGACAAAGCGCAAGCGTTCTTGTGGGACGCAACCGCCGCCGGGCTGGGGCTGCGCACCACACCCGCCGGGAAACCGGCCTATGTCTTCCAAAGCGTGTACCAGGGCAAAGACCTGCGTCTGACCATCGGCAACCCTGGCGCGTGGAGCATCGAGCAGGCACGCGACAAGGCACGCGCCCTGCAACGCCTGATCGACGATGGCAAAGACCCCCGCGACTTGAAACGTGACGCGCTGGCCCAGCAGGCCGAACGGGAAGCCAGCACCGCTGCCCAGGCGCAGGCCAACAAGCTGGCTGCCCTGACCGTGGGCGAGGTGTGGGCCACCTACATTGCCGAGCGCCGCCCGCACTGGGGCGATCTGCATTACCGTGACCATATCGACAATGCCAAACCCGGCGGCCTGCCATCTGGCCGCCATGGTGGCGGCAAGAAGCTGACCCAGCCGGGGCCGCTGGCCGCTTTGATGCCGCTGGCCTTGCGCGATCTTGACCAACCGACGATTGAGGCGTGGGCCGCCAAAGAAGGCTTGACCCGCCCGTCGTCCGCCCGCCTTGCATGGCGGTTGCTGACCGTGTTTCTGACCTGGTGCGCAGAGCAGCCCGCCTATGCCAGCCTGTTGCCGGCCAAAAACCCGGCCAAAACGAAGAAGGCCCGCGAGGCATTGGGCAAGGCTGGCCCCAACAAGAACGTGCTGCAAAAGGGCCAGTTGGCCGCGTGGTTTGCCGCAATGAATGGGTGTTTTTCAGCCCCACCAGCGCGACCGGTTGCCTGACGGAACCCAACAACCCGCACACCCGCG
>JAVHQY010000235.1:0-28254 GCA_036171375.1 Rhodoferax sp.
AGAACCCATGCAGAAGAAAGTCAGCGGCGTTGTCGCCACGCCAACCGTGCAAGTTATCGAGCGAATGTTCACCCTCATGGACATTCTGGCCTCGCGCGACGAGCCCGTGACATTGAAAGAAATCAGCCAAAAATCCAATCTCCACTCATCGACGGCGCACCGCTTGCTCAATGACCTGGCGGTGGGTCGATTTGTGGATCGGCCACAGGCGGGAAGTTACCGCCTGGGGATGCGTTTGCTGGAGTTGGGCAACCTGGTCAAGAATCGTCTTAACGTTCGTGACGCGGCGCTGGCACCGATGCGCAGATTGCACAAGCTGATTCAGCAACCGGTCAATTTGAGTCTGCGCCAGGGTGACGAAATTGTCTATATCGAACGCACTTACAGCGAGCGCTCGGGCATGCAGGTGGTGCGTGCCATCGGTGGACGGGCACCGCTGCACCTCACTTCGGTTGGCAAATTGTTTTTGGCGGCAGACGATCCGCTGCGGGTGCGGGCCTACGCCACACGCACTGGTCTGAGCGGGCACACCAAAAACAGTTTGACACAGCTTGCAGCGCTGGAACGTGATCTGGTCAGGGTGCGCCAGATTGGTCAGGCACGTGACAACGAAGAACTTGAATTGGGTGTGCGTTGCATGGCCGCCGGGATTTATGACGACCAGGCAACGCTGGTGGCCGGTCTGTCGATTTCGGCACCAGCCTTGCGCCTGGAAGAGGAGTGGTTGCCCAAGCTTCAGGCCACGGCACTGGAAATTTCGATGATCCTGGGTTACCAGCCCGCGCCGGTCAACCCAACGTCATCCTGAGACGGCAGCGCAATCCGGTCTTACAGCCGGAGCGAGTTGGCCAGCGGAAGCGTGGCGGCGCTGAGTGGCACTGACTCAACCCAGTGCTTGACCCGCTGGGCATCGGCCAGGCGCGTCAACTTGCCCACTGAATCCAGAAATACCATGATGAGCTTGCGCCCGGCCACCCTGGTTTGCATCACCAGGCCATGGCCGGCTTCGGCGATGTAACCTGTTTTTTGCAACCCAATGTCCCATGCCGGATTTTTCACCAGCCGGTTGGTGTTGTTGTACTGTAGTCGTCGCCGACCCACTGCCACCTCGTAGTCGGGTGTCGTCGTCAGTTCCCGTAGCAGTGGTTCTTTGTAAGCGACATTGACCAGTTTGGCCAGGTCACGGGCGCTGGACTGGTTGCGCGCGGACAGCCCAGTCGGCTCAACATAGCGGGTGTCATTCATGCCGATCAACTGGGCTTTGGAGTTCATCAAGCCGACGAACTGCGCCAGACCGCCGGGATAGCTGCGGGCCAGTGCATGGGCGGCGCGGTTTTCGCTCGACATCAAAGCCAGCCGCATGAGTTCGGCGCGACTGAGCGCGGTGCCGACGGTGAGCCGTGACGAGCTGCCTTTTTCGGTATCCACATCATCCTGGGCAATGGTGATCATTTCATCCATGGGCAACTGGGCTTCCACCAGCACCAGCCCGGTCATCAGCTTGGTCAGTGAGGCAATCGGCAACACTGCCTGCTCATTTTTGCTGAACAGCACTTCATTGGTGTCTTGATCGATCACCAGCGCTGCGCTCGATTTCAGGCCCAGCGCGTCACGCTCGTTGTGCAATCCGGCGAGCTGTCCAAACGATGCCACCGGCGCGCCAACGTGAACTGCTGCCGGGCGTTTGCGTGCGCCGGCTTTGCGTGGCTTGCTGGCTTTGATGGTTTTGCTTTTGGTTGGGGTTGCGTGCCTAGAGGATTTGACGGCTGCTGGCTTGGACTCAGCGGCGCGACCCGGCACTGCTGCCAGCGTCAGCGCAAAGGCCGCCAGCGTCAATGAAAAAAGTATTCTTCGCACAAACTCTCCATGAAAAAGTTGGCAAAACGCAGCAGGCATCCAATTCCAAACCGAACCGGGCCTGCGCGCGATCATGCAACGCATCGTTGGTGCGCGGAGTTTACCCAAAAAAGTAACGCAACATCAACTGGTTGCGCTACTTTGTTCATCGATTACCGCAAATAAAAGGCGACCTGCCAGCTATTCCTGTGCCAACACGCGCTCGGTTGTGTCGTGCAGGCGGTTGAGCGCGCTCAGGTAGGCCTTGGCCGATGCCACGATGATGTCAGGGTCTGAGCCGATGCCGTTGACCACGCGGCCGCCGCGTTGCAGCCGCACCGTCACTTCGCCCTGACTTTCGGTGGAACCACTGATGGCGTTGACCGAATACAGAACCATTTGCGCGGCGCTGTTGACGCACGATTCGATCGCTTTCAAAGTGGCATCGACCGGACCATCGCCATCGGCTGAGCCGCTGACCTCTTTGCCAGCGACGGTAAAAACGATGCTGGCCTGTGGGCGCTCACCGGTTTCGCTGTGCTGGTGCAGTGAAACAAAACCATATTGATCGGCTTTGGTCGTTGTGCTGCGGTCGCTGATCAGCGCCAGGATGTCCTCGTCAAAAATCTCGCTTTTGCGATCAGCCAGTTCCTTAAAACGGGTAAAAGCGGCGTTGATTTCGCCCTCGCTTTCCAACTCGGCACCCAATTGCAGCAAGCGTTGCTTGAAAGCGTTGCGCCCACTGTGTTTGCTCAGCACCAGTTTGTTGGTGCTCCAGCCGACATCTTCGGCGCGCATGATTTCGTAGGTGTTGCGCGCTTTCAAAATGCCGTCCTGGTGGATACCGGCGGCGTGAGAAAACGCATTGGCACCGACGATTGATTTGTTAGGTTGCACCACAAAGCCGGTGATCTGGCTGACCAAGCGGCTGGCAGCCAGAATCTGCGGCGTGTCGATCGCCACATCAAGGCCAAAATAATCACGCCGCGTCTTGACCGCCATCACCACCTCTTCCAGCGCGCAGTTGCCAGCGCGCTCACCCAAACCGTTGATGGTGCACTCCACCTGCCGCGCACCGCCGGTCTTGACACCGGCCAGTGAGTTGGCCACCGCCATGCCCAGATCATTGTGGCAGTGCACCGACCAGATGGCCTGATCAGAATTGGGCACGCGTTCACGCAGCGTCTTGATGAATTCGCCGTAGAGCTCGGGGATGGCGTAGCCCACGGTGTCTGGAACATTGATGGTGGTGGCACCATCTTTGATCACTGCTTCGATCACGCGGCACAAAAAATCCACGTTGCTGCGGTAGGCATCCTCCGGACTGAATTCAACGTCGGCTACCAGGTTGCGCGCAAAACGCACCGCCAGGCGCGCCTGCTCAAACACCTGCTCCGGTGTCATGCGCAGTTTTTTCTCCATGTGCAACGCAGAGGTGGCGATGAAGGTGTGGATACGGCTGCGCTGGGCGCTTTTGAGTGCCTCAGCCGCGCGTGTGATGTCTTTGTCATTGGCACGCGACAGCGAACAGACGGTTGACTCCTTGATGGCCTTGGCGATGCCCTCGATGGCTTCAAAGTCGCCGTTGGAGCTGGCGGCAAAACCGGCTTCGATGATATCAACCTTGAGCCGCTCCAACTGGCGCGCGATGCGCAGCTTTTCATCCTTGTTCATCGACGCGCCAGGTGACTGTTCGCCATCACGCAAGGTGGTATCAAAAATAATCAATTTATCGCTCATTCGGCCGCTCCTGGGTTGTAAAAAAGCGCTGGTTGAAAACAAGGGTGCATAAAAAAAGCCCGCTACGAATAGGTTGCGGGCGTTGGCTGGTTGGCGCGCGTGCGCTAGCTGCTAGGCCCGGGTGGCCATAGTAGTAGCGGGGTCAGCACCATTTCCATGCGCTCAATGTACCACAACCTGAAACCGGACAGCGCCAGCCGTTGCAGCGCGGGCTGGAGGCGCGCAAGTTATCATGCTGGCCTGCGCGGCGTAGTGCCCGGTGCCGCCGGATTTAATTTCTGTCTGACAAGTGCGCCTCAATTCAATCAAACTCTCCGGTTTCAAGTCGTTTGTCGAACCGACCAACTTTGTGCTGCCAGGGCAATTGGTGGGTGTGGTCGGCCCCAACGGTTGCGGCAAATCCAACATCATGGATGCCGTGCGCTGGGTGTTGGGCGAGAGCAAAGCGTCAGAGCTGCGTGGCGAATCGATGCAGGATGTCATTTTCAATGGCACCACGACGCGCAAACCGGCCAGCCGCGCCAGCGTCGAGCTGGTGTTTGACAACAGCGATCACCGGGCCGGTGGGCAGTGGAGCCAATATGTCGAAATTGCCGTGCGGCGGGTGCTCACGCGCGACGGCAACAGCAGCTATTACATCAACAACCAGGCGGTGCGGCGGCGTGACGTGCAGGATGTTTTCTTAGGCACCGGGCTGGGGCCACGCGCCTACGCCATCATCGGTCAGGGGACGATCAGCCGCATCATCGAATCCCGCCCCGAAGAGTTGCGTCTGTTCCTGGAAGAAGCCGCCGGTGTTTCCAAATACAAGGAACGCCGACGCGAGACGGAAAACCGCTTGCACGACACCAACGAAAATCTGCTCCGGGTAGAAGACATTCTGCGCGAGCTCGCTGCCAATCTGGAAAAGCTCACGGCGCAAGCGCAAGTGGCCAAACAGTACCAGGCGCTGCAATCACAAGTCACACTGCGCCAGCAACAACTCTGGTTTTTCAGGCGTGCCGAGGCTGAGACGCTGCAACTGCGGGTCAAGGCCGAGGCGCAAAGCGCTGGCAATGCGCTGGAGCACCAATTGGCGCAGTTGCGCCAGCTTGAGGCCGAACAAGAAACGCTGCGCCAGGCGCATTACGCCAGTGGTGATGGTGTCAATCAGGCGCAGGGGCGGCTGTACGAAGCCAGCGCCGAAGTTGGACGGCTGGAAGCCGAAATCCGCTTCGTGGTGGAAAGCCAGCAACGCACCCAACAGCGCGTGAAAGCGCTCAGCGAACAAATCAGCCAGTGGGAAAAACGTGGTATCGATGCCACTGAGCAGTTGCAAAGTCTGGCCGAACAGTTGCAAAGCAGCGAGGAAAAAGCTCAAGCCTTGACGGCGCAGTTGCAACTGCAGGCAGCGCAGTTGCCAGGTCTGGAGCAGCGGTTGCGCCTGGCGCAGGAGCAAGCCAACGCGCAGCGCGCCAACGTGGCCCAGGTGCAGCAACAAATTGGCGTGCTGTCAGCCGAGCAACGCCACCTCGATGAACAGGGTCGCCAGCTCGACGGTCGGCGGGAGCGTCTGACAGCCGATCACCGCGCAGTGGTCCAACCCGACCCGGTGCGGCTGGGCGAGTTAAACAGCAAATTTGCTTTGACCCAGAGCGCAGCTCAGGCGGCCGAAGCTGCGCTGCACGCGTGCCAGGCCAGACTGCCGCAGTTGGAGCAGGAGCGCCGGCAGCGGCAAGAAGGTGTCAATGCGGAAGTGGCGCGACAAGCTGATTTGGCGGCCCGCCTGCAAGCACTGCAGGCATTGCAGGAAAAGGTCAAGACCGACGGCAAACTGCAACCCTGGTTGACCAAACACGCGCTGGAAAAATTGCCGGGTTTGTGGAGCCGGCTTCACATCGAAGCCGGTTGGGAGGGCGCGCTCGAAGGCGCGCTGCGCGAAAGCCTCGGCGCGCTCGAGGTGTCCAACCTCGATAGGCTGAGTTCGTTTGGCCATGACGCGCCCCCGTCCAAGCTGGCTTTTTATAGCGCACCGCTGGCAGCGGCGGCGCAGCCAGCGAGTTCGCTCGGGCGTTTGTCAGATTTGTTGCACTTGAGCGATGCCGGTCTGCAGGCCCTGCTGTGCGATTGGCTACAGGGTTGCTATACCGCTGCCAGCCTGGAGCAGGCGTTGGCGGCACGCCAGGAACTCAAACCTGGCGAGCGCATCTTCGTCAAGGCCGGGCACGCCGTCAGCGCGCACAGCGTGAGTTTTTACGCGCCCGATTCCGAGCAGGCTGGGCTGCTGGCGCGGGCACAGGAAATCGAAAACTTGCAAAAGCAGCTGCGGGCGCAAACGCTGATCAGCGATGAGTCACGGCTGGCACTGGCGCGCGCCGATGCGGCTTACCAGCAAGCTACGCAGCGGCTGGTCGAGTTGCGCCGTGAGGCCGGGCAAAGCCAGAGCAGTTGCCACCAGATGCAGGTGGAAATCGTGCGGCTGACGCAGCAGGCTGAACAAGCACAACAGCGCAGCGCCCAGATTGCCGCTGATCTGCTCGAGATCGACAGCCAGCTCGGTGTTTTGGCGCGTCGTCGCGATGAAGCAGAAAAGCACTTTGAAGCGCTTGATCTGCAATTGGCCAGCGCGCAACAGCAGCAGATCGAGGTGGACGACCGGGTGATCGCCGCCGAAGCGGAACTCAACGCTGCCAGGCAGCAGCAGCGGGCGCTGGAGCGCCAGCATCAGGAAGCCATTTTTGCCCAGCGTAGCCTGGATGCGCGGCGTGACGAGCTGCGGCGTGAAGCGAGCATGGCAGTCGAACAGACGCAGTTGGTGACGGCCGAAGTGCAGGCTGCCCAAGCCGAACTGACGCAGCTCAATGCTGACCCGGCGCAGGCCGCGCTGCAGTCGGCGTTGAATCTGAAACTCGAGCGCGAGCATGCGCTGGGGGAATTGCGCAGCCAGTATGACGACCTGAGCGCCAAAATGCGTGCCAGCGACGAGAGTCGCTTGCGCCTGGAGCATGAGCTTGAGCCCATGCGCCAACAGATTACCGAGTTGCAGTTGAAGGAACAGGCGGCCCGGCTGGGGGTCGAGCAGTTCAGTCAGTTGCTGGAGGAGGCACAGGCCGATCTGGTGGCAGTGGCCGAATCAATCAGCGCCGGCAAGCTGCGCCTGGCCGGGATGCAGGGTGAAATCGATCGCCTGCAGCGTGACATTGCGGCGCTGGGTGCGGTCAACCTGGCGGCGCTGGACGAGCTTGCCGGAGCGCTGGAGCGCAAGAACTTTCTGGCCGCGCAGTCGGCGGACTTGAACGAGGCGGTCAGCACGCTGGAAGCGGCCATCAAGAAAATCGACGGCGAAACGCGCGATCTTTTGGCCAACACTTTTGCCGCCGTCAATGAGCATTTTGGCCGCATGTTTCCGCAGTTGTTCGGCGGCGGCAATGCCCGGTTGGTGATCACCGGCGAGGAAATTCTGGACTCCGGCGTGCAAGTGATTGCCCAGCCGCCGGGCAAAAAGAACCAGACTATCCACTTGCTCTCCGGCGGTGAAAAAGCGCTCACTGCGATCGCCCTGGTGTTTGCGATTTTTCAGCTTAACCCGGCGCCGTTTTGTTTGCTCGATGAAGTTGACGCACCGCTCGATGATGCCAATACCGAGCGTTATGCCCGGCTGGTGGCGAGCATGAGTCGCGAGACGCAATTTTTGTTCATCAGCCACAACAAGATCGCGATGGAAATGGCGCAGCAGTTGATTGGCGTGACGATGCAGGAGCAGGGCGTCTCGCGCATCGTCGCGGTGGATATGCAGGCCGCCCTTTCGATGACGCAGCTGGCGTAACCACCATGAGCAGCTTGCAAATTGGCTTGGCGATTTTGGGTGTGCTGGTGCTGGCCGCCATGGCGTTGCAGGCGCTCTGGGTCACGCGTCGTCAAGCGACGCGCCAGGGCTCGGATTTACCAGCGCCGGTGCCGCCGGATGAGGTTCAATCACCGATCCTTGACAGCGCAGCGGACGGGAGCAACCGGGTTGGGTCTGCGGCCGTTGCGCCCAAACCGGAAACCCACTCCACGCTGGATGCGTTGATCGATGTCATCGCGCCCATCGTGGTGGATGGGCCGCTGGTTGGGGACACCCTGTTGGCGCTGCTGCCGCCAACCCGGCGCGTTGGCAGCAAACCATTTTCCATTGAAGGCTTCAACCTTGAGCGGCAGTGCTGGGAGCCACCGGTGGCCGGGCAGCGTTACCAGCATCTGCAGGCTGGTGTGCAGCTTGCCAACCGCCTGGGAGCGCTGGACGAGCTCGAATATTCCGAATTTGTGGTCAAGACACAGGCGTTTTGTGAAGCCATCAATGCCAGCGCCGACTTTGAGGAAATGCTCGATGTCGTTGCGCGTGCGCGTGAGCTTGACCGCTTTGCCAGCGAGCACGATGCCCAGCTGGTGTTCCGGGTCAGCGCCAGTCACGCCGCTTGGAGTCCAAGCTACGTTGAGCAGCACGCTTTGCGGTTGGGGTTCGCCGCCACCGGGATGCCCGGGCGCATGTCGCTGCCGGCCAGCGCGGCCGGCTTGCCAGCCATGCTGATGCTCAATTTTGATCCACAGGCTGCCTGCGCGCCCGACAGCGCGCAAGCGTCGGTGCGGCAGTTGGTGTTGAGTCTGGACGTGCCACAGGTGGCACGCACCGAAGTGCCATTCAAGCGTCTGCGCGAGTTGGCGCTGGCACTGGCCGAGCGCATGGAGGGGCGGGTCACCGACGATCAGGATCTGACGCTGCAAGCGCCAGCGCTGGATCGCATTGCGGTTGAGCTTGAGGGTTTGTACGACCGGCTCGAGCAGCGCGATCTGGCGGCTGGTTCAGCGTTGGCGCGGCGTCTTTTTTCCTGAGATCAGGCCAAGCGGGTAGCGCACGATGACAGATTTGCCGCCGCCGCAAACCACTGCGCCGGACGCCGCCAGTGTCGAGCGACTCCGCAGCACGTTGCACGAATATGCGCGGCGCTACTACGTGCTCGATGACCCCAGCGTTCCTGATGCCGAGTACGACCGCTTGTTCCAGCAGTTGCAGGCGATCGAAGCACAGCACCCGGAACTGGTGACTTCCGACTCTCCCACGCAGCGTGTCGGTGGGCAGGCGTTGCACGAATTTGCCAGTGTGCGCCACGCGCTGCCGATGCTGAGCATTCGCACCGAAACCGATACCGAAGCCAGCGGCGCGCAAAATTTCGATTCCCGCCTGCGCCGTGAGCTTGGTCTTGAGCCTTCAGCGGCGGCGCTGGAATATGTGGCCGAGCCAAAATTTGACGGCCTGGCCGTCAATTTGCGCTTTGAAAACGGCACGCTGGTGCAGGCCGCCACGCGCGGCGACGGCGAGGTCGGCGAGGACGTGACGCAAAACATTCGCACCATTGGCCAGATTCCGTTGCGGCTGTCGAAGCCGGTGCCAGCCATTTTGGAAGTCCGCGGTGAAGTCTATATGCGGCGCGATGATTTTGCGGCGCTCAACGAAGTGCGGCGACAGCGTGGCGAGAAGACCTTTGTCAATCCGCGCAATGCCGCGGCTGGTGCCGTGCGTCAATTGGACCCCGCCATCGCAGCCGAGCGACCGTTGAGCTTTTATGCCTACGGCGTGGGCGAGATCGTCGGTTGGCCGTCGGGGCAACAGGTTCAAACCCACTATGCGTTGTTGCAGATGCTCAAGTCCTGGGGTTTTCCGGTCTCGCCGCTGGTGAAAATCGCGCACGGCGCGGCGCAGTTGATGGACTATCACAGCGCACTGGCGCAGCAGCGCGACAGCCTTGGTTTTGATATCGACGGTGTCGTCTATAAAGTCAACAGCCTGGCGTTGCAGCAACAACTGGGCTTTGTCACGCGCGAACCACGTTGGGCGGTGGCGCACAAGTTTGCCGCGCAGGAACAAATGACCACGGTGCTGGCCATCGAAGTGCAAGTGGGGCGCACCGGCAAGCTCACGCCGGTGGCCAAACTCAAACCGGTTTTCGTCGGCGGCGTGACCGTCTCCAACGCCACTTTGCACAATGAAGACGAGGTGCGGCGCAAAGACGTGCGGGTCGGCGACACGGTGATCGTGCGCCGTGCCGGTGACGTGATTCCGGAAGTGGTGGCGGTGGTGTTGCCGCAAGACCTGGCTGGGCGGGAGGGCGGCGCGGTCGAGGCGCTAGCGCGTGGCGCGATTTTTACCATGCCCGCAGTCTGTCCGGTGTGTGGCAGCGCTGCGGTGCGCGAAGAAGGCGAAGTTGATACCCGCTGCAGCGGCGGCCTTTTTTGCAGCGCCCAGCGCAAGCAGGCAATGCTGCATTTTGCCCAGCGCCGGGCCGTTGAAATTGAAGGTTTGGGCGAAAAACTGGTTGATCAACTGATCGACCAGCAGATCATTAAAACCCTGCCGGACTTGTACCGGCTGGATTTGGCGACACTGACTGGCCTGGAGCGCATGGCAGAAAAATCGGCACGCAACATTCTGGCGGCGCTGGAAAAATCAAAGCACACCAGCTTGCCGCGCTTTCTGTTCGGGCTTGGCATTCGTCATGTTGGGGAAGCGACTGCCAAAGACCTGGCACATCACTTTGGCAGTTTCGCTGCCGTCATGGCTGCCAGCCAGGAACAGTTGCTGGCGGTGGCCGATGTCGGCCCGGTGGTGGCGGCGAGCATCCGCACCTTCTTTGACCAGCCGCACAACCGCGAGGTGGTGCAACAATTGCGCGCTTGTGGCCTGCACTGGCCGGAGGGTGAGCCAGCGCCGGTGGTGGCGCAAACGCTGAGTGGCAAGACTTTGGTTCTGACGGGCACGCTGCCGATACTCGATCGCGACCAGGCCAAAGCCCTGATCGAGGCCGCCGGTGGCAAAGTGGCGGGTTCGGTCAGCAAAAAAACCAGTTTTGTCGTTGCCGGCGACAAGGCCGGCAGCAAGCTCGAGCAAGCCCGTGCGCTGGGGCTGGCCATCATCGATGAGGCCGGTTTGAGGAAATTGCTTGATGAGCATTCGTGAAATTCTGAAGATGGGCGACCCGCGCTTGCTGCGCATCGCAGCGCCGGTAACGGCGTTTGATACCGATGAACTGCACTGGCTGGTGTCTGACTTGCTCGAGACCATGCACGCTGCCGAGGGGGCAGGTCTGGCGGCGCCGCAGATTGGAGTCGATTTGCAACTGGTGATTTTTGGCAGCGGCGAGCGCAATGCGCGTTACCCCGATGCGCCACCAGTTCCAAAAACCGTTTTGTTGAACCCGCTGGTGATGCCGTTGCCGTTGTCGGCGCAAGACCTCAGCCCGGCGCAGGTGGAAGATTGGGAAGGTTGTTTGTCGCTGCCCGGTCTGCGCGCCATGGTGCCGCGCTTTGCCCGGGTTCGCTATACCGGTTTTGACCAGTATGGTGACCCGATCGATCGAACCGTCGAGGGTTTTCATGCGCGTGTGGTGCAACATGAGTGCGACCACTTGATCGGCAAGCTGTACCCGATGCGGGTGCGCGATTTCAGCCGCTTCGGTTTTACCAGCGTTCTATTTCCTGAACTTTCAACCTAGATTCCTTAGGGCTTGTAAAGCAATAACTTGTACTTTTGCCTAGCCATCTTTGGGCGCATTGCGTCGTTGCAAATCGCTTGTTTAGCAGAGCTAAACGGCCGGGTGGTTCAGGCCAGCGTCTCGATCAACTCGGTTTCAATTTCGATCTGCGAGCGGTTGTTTTGCAGTTGCGCGCCGTCGATCAAAAACGTGTCGTCAACGCGTTCGCCCAGCGTGTTGATTTTGGCCAGTTGCACGTTGAGCTGATGGCGGGCCAGCACCCGCGCCACCCGGTACAGCAGGCCGATGCGGTCGCTGGCGGAAATATTGAGCAGCCAATGCTGGCCTTTCTCGTCGGGTTGCAGCGTGACGCGCGGCGCGATCGGAAAGCTTTTGACCCGGCGCGAGATGCGCCCACGGCTGGGCTCGGGCAATGGGCGCGCCAAACTGATGGCAAGACTGAGCTCGCTCTCGACCATGCTGGTGAGTTCTTGGTAATGCTCGGGCATGGCCTGCGTGACAACCTGAAAAGTGTCCAGCGCGCAGCCGTTGCTGGTGGTGTGGATGCGGGCTTCGAGGATGCTGAAGCCGTGCTGGTCAAAATAGCCGCAGATGCGGGCGAACAGGTCGCTCTGATCGGGCGCGTAAACCACAATTTGCAGGCCTTCGCCGAGCGGCGACTGGTGCGCGCGGACAATGGTTTTACCGCTGTCGACATGGCGCGAGAGTTGGCGCGTGTGCCAGGCAATGTCGGCCGCTTCGTGGCGCATGAAATAGCCGACATTGAGCGTGTCCCACAGCGCCTTGTGCGCTTCAAATGGCAGCGTGTGCAAGGCCAGCAGAATCAGCGCTTCGCGCTTGCGTGCTTCGACTTCGGCGTGCAGATCCGGCGCATGACCGCCCAGGGCGCGCAGCGTCAGCCGGTATAAATCTTCCAGCAATTTGCCTTTCCAGGCGTTCCACACTTTGGGGCTGGTGCCACGGATATCGGCCACCGTCAGCAAATACAGGGCCGTCAAATAGCGTTCGCTGCCAACCCGCTTGGCAAAGGCGGCAATTACGTCCGGGTCACTGAGGTCGGATTTTTGTGCGACCTGGTTCATCAGCAGGTGTTCACGAACCACAAACTCGATCAACTCGGCATCGGCGGGCTCAATGCCGTTGTGCCGACAAAAACGCCTGGCCTCAAGGGTGCCTATCGCTGAATGGTCACCACCCTGACCCTTGCCAATATCATGAAACAGTGCCCCCACATACAGGATCCAGGGTTTGTCCCAACCGGCGGCCAACTGTGAGCAAAACGGATATTCATGGGCGTGTTCGACGATGAAAAATCGTCGCACGTTGCGCAGCACCATCAGGATGTGTTGATCGACCGTATAGACGTGAAACAAGTCGTGCTGCATCTGGCCGACGATTTTGCGAAAGCACCACAGATAGCGACCCAGCACCGAGGTCTGGTTCATCAGCCGCATGGCGTGCGTGATGCCTTCGGGCTGCTGCAATATCTGCCGGAACGTTTCCCGGTTGACAGGATCGGTGCGAAATTTCCCTGTCATCAGGGTGCGGGCGTTGTACAAGGCGCGCAGTGTGCGCGCCGACAAGCCTTTGATTCCCACCGTGGTCTGGTAGAGCAGAAAAGTCTCCAGAATCGCGTGCGGCTGGCGTTGGTAGAGATCGTCGCTGGTTACCTCGAGCATGCCGGCCTTGTCAAAAAAACGCGGGTTGATGGGGCGCAACTGCTGGGTGGACGGGTTGAGCCGCTCGTCGATATTGAGCAGCAAAATCTGACTCAACTGGGTGACTGCCTTGGCGCTCCAGTAATAGCGCTTCATCAGCGCTTCACTGGGTCGCACAAACGCGCGCCGGTCGGTGCTCTCGGGTGGGGCGACAAACCCAAAGGCCTGCGCGACCGCACTTTGCAAGTCAAACACCAGCCGGTCCTCGCGTCGAGCGGCTGCCAGGTGCAAGCGGGTGCGAACCAGCCGCAGCAAGGCTTCGTTGCGACGCAACTGTTGCACCTCAAATGCCGTGGCCAGCCCGTGCGCTGCCAGTTGTTCCCAACTGTTGCCGTAACCGGCGGCTTTGGCCAGCCACAAGACGATCTGCAAATCACGCAACCCGCCGGGTGACTCCTTGCAGTTGGGCTCGAGCGCATAGGGCGTGTTTTCAAACTTGCTGTGACGCTGTTGCAACTCCAGCGTTTTGGCGACAAAAAAAGCGCGCGCATCGAGTGCGGCAAAGAAACGGCGCTGGAACTTGGCAAACAGATCGCTGTTGCCGGTGATCAGGCGGGCTTCGAGCAGCGCGGTCTGCACCGTGATGTCCTGCGCTGCTTCCTGCACGCAGTGCGCCACGCTGCGCACGCTGGCGCCGATCTCCAACCCGGCATCCCAGCAACTGCCGATGAAGGCTTCAATTTGCAGTTTGAGCTGTGCATCTTCCTCCGGTGTGGCCGCTGCCGGCAGCAGCAGCAGTACATCGACATCGGAGTAGGGGAATAGTTCAGCGCGACCAAAACCGCCCACCGCAACCAAGGCGAACGCCTCGGTAAAGCGGGCACGCTGCCAGAGCGTCTTCAGGGCGGCATCGGCCAGGGCCGAAGATTTTCCCAACGTGGCGCGCACACTGCGCAGCGCGTTGCCGCTGGACTGTAGCGCGGCAAACAAGGCTGCCTGTTGGGCTTGATAGTGCTGGCGCAGAAGTGGCAAATCAGTCATGCTGCGGGTTCAATCTCCAGCTTGTGGGCGCTGATGACTGGCGCTAAAAAACTGGCATCGCCGGAGCGCCGGCAGACAGGGTCAGCACTTCGTAGCCGGTTGGCGTGACCAGCACCGTGTGCTCCCATTGCGCTGACAGGGAATGGTCCTTGGTGACAATGGTCCAGCCGTCGCCGAGCTCCTTGATCTCCTTGCGCCCGGCGTTGAGCATGGGCTCGATGGTGAGCGTCATGCCGGCCTTGAGTTGTTCGAGCGTGCCGGGCTTGCCGTAATGCAACACCTGCGGCTCTTCGTGAAAGGCGCGACCGATGCCGTGCCCGCAGTACTCGCGCACCACGCTCAAACCGTGCCCCTCGGCAAAGCTCTGGATGGCGTGTCCGATATCGCCCAGGTAGGCACCTTCACGAACTTTCACGATGCCGTGCCACATGGCCTCATAGGTCAAACGGCACAAGCGCCGAGCGCCAACCGATGCTTCACCGACCATGAACATGCGACTGGAGTCACCGTGCCAGCCGTTCTTGATGACGGTGACATCAACGTTGACAATGTCACCTTTTTTCAGCGGCTTGTCGTTGGGAATGCCATGACAGACCTGGTGGTTGATCGACGTGCAAATCGATTTGGGGTAGGGATGGTGGCCGCCTGGAGCGTAGTTCAGCGGCGCTGAAATGGCACCCAACACTTTCGTCGTATGCGCCTCGGCGAGGCGGTCGAGTTCGTTGGTAGTCACGCCGGGTTTGACAAACGCTGCCAGATAATCCAGCAGTTCACCTGCCAGCCGCCCGGCAACACGCATGCCAGCGATGTCCTGGGGCTCTTTGATGCTAATGGTCATGCGGTGAATTATCCCATTGCGGGCTTGGCCACGTTGCCAATGTCAGTTGTCTATCGGCGGGTAAAATTTCGCCGTCCCGCCCGAGCCGGTCTTCATCTGTACTTCACCAGTTTCCACACCGTGACCCTGCATATTTCTCAATTTGAGGGCGGCAACGCTCTGAGCACTTTTCGTCTGCAACAACTGTTGCCGGGTTTGCAGGCCATCCATGGAAAAATCAGCGCGTTGGCGGCGCGTTACGTGCACCTGGTAGCAACCAGCGGCGCGCCGCTGCCAGCGCTTGAGCGTCAGTTGGCAGCACTGCTGCGCTATGGCGAACCCTACACAGGTACGGCCGACGGCGTGCTGCTGCTTGTCACGCCGCGGCTGGGAACGGTCTCACCGTGGGCTTCCAAGGCCACCGACATCGCCCACAACTGCGGCTTGCCGGTGCACCGCATCGAGCGCGTGATCGAATACCGCATCACGCTGGCCACTGGTTTGCTCGGTGCGCCCCGGCTCGATGCCGGGCAGCTCTCGCAACTGGCCAGCTTGCTGCACGACCGTATGACCGAGAGCGTGGTGTTCGAGCGCGTGCAGGCACTGAAGCTGTTTGATGAGTTGCCCGGCCCCGCCATGCAGCATGTGGATCTTCTGGCGGGCGGCAAGGCCGCGCTGCTAAAGGCTAATGGGGACTTTGGCCTGGCGCTGGCAGACGACGAAATGGATTATCTGGTGAGCGCTTTTACCGCGCTGGGGCGCAACCCAACCGACGTTGAATTGATGATGTTCGCGCAGGCCAACAGCGAACATTGCCGCCACAAGATTTTCAACGCTGCCTTCACCATTGACGGTGTGGCGCAGAAGCAGACGCTGTTTGGCATGATTCGCCACACGCACCAGCTCAATCCGCAGCACATGCTGGTGGCCTATTCGGACAACGCTTCGGTGATGGAGGGGGCGGCGATCGAGCGCTTTGAAGCCCCAGCGCTGGCTGCCGGCACAGTGCGGGCGGCGAGCTATGAAGGGCGGCCGGCACTGCAGCACATTTTGATGAAAGTTGAAACCCACAATCACCCGACCGCCATTTCACCTTTTGCGGGTGCTGCTACCGGCGCGGGTGGTGAAATTCGCGACGAGGGTGCCACCGGCCGCGGCTCTAAACCCAAAGCCGGCCTGACCGGTTTTACCGTGTCTAGAATCAATTGGGGTCAGATTCCAATTAATTCGATCGAATCGAAAAATGAAAATAATTCGAATCTGACCCCCATTCATTTTGGCAAACCTGACCACATTGCCAGTCCGTTGCAAATCATGCTTGAAGGGCCGCTGGGTGGGGCGGCTTTCAACAATGAATTTGGGCGACCCAATTTGCTGGGCTACTTTCGGGAGTATGAGCAAAGCCTGCGCTATGCAGTCGCCGATTGCGCCGGTCAGGCAGTGACCGTGAGCGAACAGCGCGGCTACCACAAACCCATCATGCTGGCGGGCGGCCTTGGCGTGATCGATGCCAGTCAGACGCACAAAATCAAGTTTGCCGCCGGCACCTTGCTGATTCAACTGGGCGGGCCGGGAATGCGTATCGGCATGGGCGGCGGTGCCGCCAGTTCCCTGAGCACCGGTACCAACGCCGCACAGCTCGATTTCGATTCAGTGCAGCGCGGCAACCCGGAGCTGGAACGCCGCGCGCAGGAAGTGATCAACCAATGCTGGGAGCAGGGCGAAGCCAACCCAATTCTGGCCATTCACGACGTGGGCGCCGGTGGGCTGAGCAACGCTTTTCCGGAATTGGTCAACGACGCGGCGCGCGGTGCGCGCTTTGATTTGCGCGCCGTGCCGCTGGAAGAATCGGGCCTGGCGGCCAAAGAAATCTGGTGCAATGAAAGCCAGGAACGCTACGTGCTGGCCATTGCGCCCGCGTCGCTGGCTGTGTTTCAAGCCTTGTGTGAGCGCGAGCGCTGTCCGTTTGCCGTGGTCGGTGTGGCCAGCGAGGAACGCCAGTTGCAACTGCTCGACCCAGGTCATGAAGCACCGGTTGACATGCCGATGGACGTACTGCTGGGCAAGCCGCCCAAAATGCAGCGCAATGTGCAAAGTCAATCGCGCCGCTTTGCCGCGCTGGATTTGTCCGCGGTGGATCTGACGCAAGCCGTCATCGACGTGCTGTCGCATCCCACTGTCGCCTGCAAGCGGTTTCTGGTCACCATTGGCGACCGCACCGTCGGCGGGCTGACACATCGCGACCAGATGGTGGGGCCGTGGCAGGTTCCAGTGGCCGATTGCGCCGTCACGCTGGCCGATTTCAAAGGTTTTGCCGGCGAAGCGATGGCCATCGGCGAGCGCACCCCGTTGGCCACGCTCGACGCGCCAGCGGCGGGTCGCATGGCGGTGGCCGAAGCCATTACCAATTTGTTGGCGGCGCCGATCGAGCTCGATCGCGTCAAACTCTCGGCCAACTGGATGGCCGCCTGCGGCGAACCGGGCGAAGATGCCGCCCTGTACGCAAGCGTTGCCGCCGTGGCGCTGGAGCTGTGTCCGGCGCTGGGGATTTCAATTCCGGTGGGCAAGGATTCGCTGTCCATGAAAACGCAGTGGAAAGACGCGAGTGGCGACAAAAAAGTGACTTCGCCAGTTTCGTTGATCGTCAGCGCTTTTGCCACCCTGACCGATGTGCGCGGCACGCTCACGCCACAACTCGATGCACTGCAAGACAGCACGCTCATCCTGGTGGACCTGGGCCACGGCCGCAATCGCATGGGTGGCAGTATTCTGGCGCAAACGCTGGGTCAAATGGGTGACGAGGTGCCTGATCTCGATGCGCCGCAGGAACTGATCCAACTGGTCAACGCGGTGAACGCCTTGCGTACTGGCGCAAAGGTTTTGGCGTACCACGACCGCAGCGACGGCGGCCTGCTGGCGACGGTGTGCGAAATGGCTTTTGCCGGTCACGTGGGCGTGGCGCTCAATGTGGACATGCTGGTGACGGAAGGCGACGGCATCAGCGACAGCCGCATGGACGTGGGCGACAGCAAGAACTGGGCGCAGCAGGTCAGTGGTCGGCGCCTTGAGCTCACGCTCAAAGCGCTGTTCAGTGAGGAGCTGGGGGTCGTGTTGCAGGTGCGCACGTCTGAGCGCGACGCGGTCCTGCAAACCTTGCGCCAGCATGGCTTGGGCAAAATCAGCCAGGTGATCGGCAAGACGCGTCCGGTGACATCCACTTTCCAGGTTGGTGTTGGCGAAGTGCAAATCTGGCGCGATGCCAAAGCCATTTACAGCGCCAAGTTGTTCGACTTGCAGCAAGTCTGGGACAGCACCAGTTGGAAAATCTGCCGCCAGCGTGACAACCCCGCTGGTGCCGATGCCGAACACGCCAGTGTCGGTGATCCATCTGATCCTGGTCTGCATTTTTTTGCTGTTGGCAGCGGGGCCGAAGTTGACATCAGCGCAGCGCCGATGTCGCATCCGGCGCTGATGCTGGCGCGCCCCAGGGTGGCGGTGTTGCGCGAGCAGGGTGTCAATTCGCATCTGGAGATGGCCTACGCTTTTACGCAAGCCGGTTTTGAAGCGGTTGACGTGCACATGACCGACTTGCAAAGTGGTCGCGCTCGTCTGACTGATTTCAAGGGTCTGGTGGCTTGCGGTGGTTTCAGCTACGGCGACACGCTGGGTGCGGGCATTGGCTGGGCCAGGTCCATCACTTTCAATGCGGCGCTAGTGGACCAGTTCCAGGCTTTTTTTGCCAGCGCCGATACTTTCGGCCTGGGTGTGTGCAATGGCTGCCAGATGTTTGCCGAGTTGGCCGATATCATTCCCGGCGCTGGCGCCTGGCCGCGTTTCACCAACAACCAAAGCGAACGCTTTGAGGCGCGGCTCTCCATGGTTGAAGTGCTCGCGTCGCCCTCGTTGTTTTTCGCCGGTATGGCGGGCCAGCGGCTACCGATTGCCGTCGCACACGGCGAGGGTTACGCTAATTTCAAAGTTCGTGGTGATGCCAGCCGTGCCATTGCGGCGCTGCGCTTTACCGACAACCACGGGCGAGCCACCGAGGCCTATCCGTTCAACCCCAACGGCAGCCCGGGAGGGCTCACCGGGGTCACCACAGCTGACGGTCGCTTTACCGCCATGATGCCGCATCCGGAGCGCGTGTTTCGCAACATCCAACTGAGCTGGTGCGATCAGGACTTGTCGGCCCACAGCGCCTGGATGCAACTCTGGCACAACGCCCGGCGCTGGGTGGGGTGAACTTTACTGCCATGAACGCCAGGCGGCTGCAATCGGTGGCAAGCAGGTTCGACAGCGTCGATGCGCTGCGCGGCGCAGCCATGCTGTGGATGACGGCGTATCACTTCAGTTTTGATCTGAACTGGTTTGGCTATATCCGGCAGGATTTTTACCGTGACCCGGTCTGGACCTGGCAGCGCAGCTTGATCGTGAGCCTCTTTCTGTTTTGTGCCGGTCTGGGTCAGGCCATCGCAGTCGCGCAAGGGCAAAGCTGGCAACGTTTTTGGCAGCGCTGGTCCCAGGTGGCGATCTGCGCCTTGCTGGTCAGCGCCAGCTCATACCTGATGTTTCCCAACAGTTTCATTTTTTTTGGCATATTGCACGGCGTGGCCGTGATGCTGATTCTGGCGCGCGCGAGTGCGACCTGGGGTGCCTGGTTGTGGCTATTGGGGGGCTTGGCCATGCTGTTGCCGGTGCTGGCCAGCGCGCTGTTGCAAAGTTGGGCTTCGCCTGAACTTGCGGTTTTTTTTAATTCGTGGCAATGCAACTGGCTCGGCCTGATAACGCACAAGCCCATCACGGAGGACTACGTTCCGCTGTTGCCCTGGCTGGGATTGATGTGGTGGGGTCTGGCCAGTGGCAACTGGCTGTTCGGCCGGCATCCTCAATGCTTTTCATGGAAGCTGCCGGTGCTGCTTCGGCCGTTGGCCGTGCTGGGACGCTTCAGCCTGAGCTACTACATGCTGCACCAGCCGGTGCTGATTGGCAGCCTGTGGCTGCTAGGCTGGTCGCTGCAATAAAAAACGCGGTTGAAGCCGCGTTTCATGGGTTACTCGATCTTGGCTTTTTTGCGCAGGTCGTCTTGGTACTTGGCCATTTTTTGTTGCAACAGTTGTTGCGCGATTTGGGGCTTGACATCGTCAAACTTTGGCAACTGGGCGTCGCGTACATCGTCCAGGCGGATGATGTGGTAACCAAACTGGGTCTTCACCGGTGTTTCGGTCATTTTGCCTTTGGCCAGCTTGGTCAGCGCATCGGAAAATTCCGCCACGTAATTCTTCGGGTTGGCCCAGTCCAGGTCGCCACCCTTGGCTCCTGAGCCTGGATCCTTGCTCGATTTTTTGGCGATGGCGTCGAAGTTGCCGCCCTTTTTCAACTGCGCGATGATGGCCTTGGCTTCGCTTTCTTTCTCCACCAGAATGTGGCGGGCACGGTATTCCTTGCCGCCATTGGCAGCGGCAAACTTGTCGTATTCAGCCTTGATGTCGGTATCGGACACCGGATTGGCTTTTTGAAAGTTGTTGAAAAGTTCGCGAATCAGCAGTGTTTGGCGTGCCAGATCCATTTGCACTTTGAAGTCAGCCGAGGTCTCCAAGCCAAGTTTTTGCGCTTCCTGCATGAAAATTTCGCGCGCAATGACTTCGTCCTTGAGCTGCCCCTGCATTTCTGGCGTGACGGCACGGCCGCTGCGGGCGACCTGCTGCGCCAGATCATCGACGCGGGTTTTGGGGATGGCCTTGCCATTGACGACAGCCACGTTTTGCGCCAGGGCCAGTGGAGCCATCGTCGTCAGCAGGCACGCTGCTGCGATGGCGGATAAAAACTTTAGTTTCATTCGGGTTTCCTGAATAGGGAGTTGGAAATTTGACTGGGGCAAAGTTTAACCCAGTGGTGCCTGCGCCTCGATGGCCAGCGCGTGCACACCTTGCTGCATGAAATCGCTGAGCGCATCATACACAAGCCGGTGGCACGCCAGTGCCGATTTGTTCTGGAACAGCGGCGACGTGATGCGCACCCTGAAGTGCGTGCCAAAGCCGCTGCCGTTGGCACCGGCGTGACCTTCGTGCTGACAGCTTTCATCGATGACTTCGAGCGCCGTGGGTTGCAGGGTGGCACGCAAACGCTGCTCAAGCTGCGCTGCGCTGGGGGCAACGATGGCACTCATGGCTTCTCCTTGTGGGCTTCGGTTTTTAAATAGGGCGCGATATAAAAACCCTGACCGACGATGAAAATGAGAGGAAACACGTAGCCCCAGAGTTTGAAATTGACCCAGGTTTCAGTGCTGTAAAAAGCTGCCACATAGGCGTTGGCAAGCGCCATGAAAACGCAATAGACAACCCAAATGAGGTTCAGACGGTGCCACACCGGTTCCGGCAAATCGAGCTGACTGCCCAGCAGCAGTTTGAGGAAATTTTTCTTCCACAGCCACAACGCCAGCGCCAGACCAATGGCCATGCCGGCATACAGCACGGTCGGTTTCCACTTGATGAAGCGCTCGTCGTGCAGCAGCAGCGTCAGGCTGCCAAAGACCAGTACCAGCAGCAGTGTGATTCTGTGCATGGTCTGCAGCTTGCGGTCGATGCCGTAGATCAGCGCCATTTGCGCCAGCGTCGCCGCCATCAGCACGCCGGTGCCAACGTAGATGCCATAGAGCTTGTAGCTGCCAAAAAACAGCACAATGGGGAAAAAGTCGATCAGTAGTTTCATTCGGGGGTGAAGTGTAACGAGACCAGGCTTGTCCAGAGCCGAGCTTGTCGACCGTAGGGTTGTTGCGAAAAATAGCGCTACCATGCGTGCCAACCGGGCAAGTTTGACGCGTGGTGCCACTGGCGGACTTGCAAAGTTTCGATTTGTTTCATTTCACAGGAGTAGTTTCATGCTTGGGTTGATGCAAAACCAACAGTTACTGATTTCGTCGATCATCGAATTTGCCGAGCGCAACCATGCTGACGGTGAAATTGTTTCGCGGCGGGTGGAGGGCGATATTCATCGCTACACCTACCGCGATGTGGCGCGGCGCTCGCGCCAGGTAGCGCGGGCGCTCGATGCCATGAAGCTGGCATTCAGCGATCGTGTCGCGACGCTGGCCTGGAATGGCTACCGTCATCTTGAGCTGTATTTCGGTGTCAGTGGTTCCGGGCGCGTGTTACACACGCTTAACCCGCGCCTGCATCCGGACCAGATTGTCTGGATTGCCAATCACGCAGAAGACTCGGTGCTGTGTTTTGACATAACGTTTCTACCGATTGTGAAAGCCGTTCACGCCCGCTGCAAAACCATCAAACATTTCGTTGCGATGTGCGATGCCGCCAAGCTTCCGGCCGACAGCGGCATCCCGGGGCTGCTCAGCTACGAAGCCTGGATTGGCGAACAGACGGACAATTACAAGTGGCCCTCGTTTGATGAAAATTCTGCCTCCAGCATGTGCTACACCTCGGGCACCACGGGCAATCCCAAAGCCGCCCTGTTCAGCCACCGCTCCACGCTGTTGCACGCTTTTGCCGGAGCGCTGCCTGATGCGTTGAGCTTGAGCGCGCGTGACTCGTTGCTGCCGGTGGTGCCGATGTTTCACGTCAACGCCTGGGGTTTGCCTTACTCTGCCACCATGACCGGTGCCAAGCTGGTGTTTCCGGGCCCGGCAATGGACGGCAAATCGATTTTTGAACTGATGGAGAGCGAGCAGGTCAATTTTGCTGCCGGTGTGCCCACGGTTTGGCAAATGCTGCTCACCCACATGCAAACTGGCGGCCTGCGTTTCTCGACGCTCAAGCGCACCGTCATTGGCGGCTCGGCTTGCCCGCCGGCCATGATTACGGCTTTCAACGATGTCTATGGGGTGGAGGTGTTGCACGCCTGGGGCATGACCGAAATGTCGCCGCTGGGAACGGTGTGCACGCTCAAGAACAAGCACCTGGCAATGAGTGCGGAAGAAAAAATGAAAATCCGGCTCAAGCAGGGGCGCGGCATTTTTGGTGTTGACATGAAAATCATCGATGCCGAAGGTCACGATTTGCCTTGGGATGGCAAAACCTTTGGCGACCTGATGGTCAAGGGGCCGTGGGTGGTCAGCGATTATTTCAAGGGTGAAGGCGGCTCACCGCTGGTCGATGGCTGGTTCCCCACTGGCGACGTGGCCACGATTGATGCCGATGGTTACATGCAGATTACCGATCGCAGCAAGGATGTCATCAAATCAGGTGGCGAATGGATCAGTTCGATAGATATAGAAAACATTGCCATGGCAAACCCGGCCGTGGCGATGGCGGCCTGCGTCGGCATGAAGCATCCGAAATGGGACGAGCGACCGATCATCGTGGTGGTCAAAAAGCCGGGCAGCACGCTCACCGGCGAAGAACTGCTGCAATTTTATGAAGGCAAGACGGCCAAATGGCAAATTCCCGACGATGTGGTGTTTGTTGATGCCATTCCCCTTGGGGCCACGGGCAAGATGCAGAAAGTGAAGTTGCGTGAACTGCTCAAGGATTACCGCTTGCCGACGGCTTGAAATGAGTCGCATGGGTGATTCGATCTAGGGGAAATCCCTCAAGCCACTTGCCAGGATTGCTTGTAGGCTCTGGGTGTTGTCAAAACCATGGAGATAAAGTGATGAAAAATTTTGTGATGAAAAGTCTGGCGGTCAGTTTGATGGTGGCGGGTTGTTCGATGGCATTGGCGCAAAAAGGCGAAGTCATCAAGATGGTACGGATTGACCCGCTCACGGGTCTGCTCGGCCCGGTGGGTGTGAGCCAACTTAAGGGTTATCAGTTCTTTGCCGAAAAGTTCAGTGGCTCTCCCATCCCCGGCAATCCTGGGCACCCCGGCAATCCGGCCGGTGTCAAGTTTCAAATTGTTGGCGTTGACAACAAGCTCAGCCCAACTGAGAGTCTGAATGCCTTGAAAGCGGCAATTGATCAGGGGGTGCGCTACATCGTGCAGGGCAATGGCTCATCGGTGGCGACGGCGTTGTCGGACGCGGTGACCAAGTACAACGAGCGCAATCCCGGCAAGGAAGTCATCTACCTCAACGATTCGGCGGTGGACCCTGACCTGACCAACAGCAAATGCAGTTTCTGGCACTTCCGCTTTGATGCCGACACCTCCATGAAAATGGAAGCCATGAGCAGCTTTATGGCCGAGCAAAAAGACATCAAGAAAGTCTATTTGCTCAACCAGAATTATTCGCACGGTCACCAGGTGGCCAAGTACGCCAAGGAAACTCTGGCGCGCAAACGCCCGGACATCAAGATCGTCGGTGAAGACCTGCATCCGATCGCGCAGGTGCGTGACTTTGCGCCCTACGTGGCCAAGATCAAGGCATCGGGTGCCGACACCGTGGTTACCGGCAACTGGGGTTCCGACCTGTCGCTGCTGGTGAAAGCTGCCAACGAAGGTGGTTACAACGGCAAGATATTCACTTATTACACCGGTGTCACTGGCACGCCGACGGCGCTCGGTACTAACGGTGCCGGGCGTGTTTATCAGATTGCCTACAACCACTACAACATGGGTGGGCAGATGCAAAAATGGCAAGATGAGTTCAAGAAGAAATACAACGACGATTTTTACACCGGCTCCACCATCCGTATCTTCGAAACGCTGGGCGCAGCGATGGCCAAAGCCAAGTCAACCGATCCGGTGAAAGTGGCCAAGGCGCTCGAAGGCATCAAGGTCAAGAGCTTCAATGGTGAAGTCGAGATCCGCAGGGCTGATCACCAGCTCCAGCAGCCGCTGTACATGTCGGTGTGGCAAAAGGCCGACAAAATGCACCCCTACAGCCCGGAAAACACGGGCATGACGCTGGTGTCGCTCAAAGAGTACCCGAACTACGTCTCCAGTACACCCACCAGTTGTCAGATGAAGCGCCCGTCCTGACGGGTTGCGGCTCTGGCAAGAGCCCGAACGGGTAGCGCCGCGTCGGGCTTTTTTTTGGCACGCTGGAAGGACCAACTCAATGGAGTTTTTCATCATCTCGACGCTCAACGGGTTGAGCTACGGCCTGTTGCTGTTCATGTTGAGCTCGGGGTTGACCTTGATTTTCAGCATGATGGGGGTGCTCAATTTTGCCCATGCCAGTTTTTACATGCTGGGCGCGTATTTTGGCTACACCATTGCCAGTGTGGTTGGGTTTTGGCCCGCGCTGGTGCTTGCGCCGCTGGTGGTGGCGTTGCTGGGTGCCCTGTTCGAGCGTTTCTTTCTGCGCAAGGTGCATAAATTCGGTCCGGTGCCTGAACTGCTGATCACTTTTGGCCTGACCTACGTGATTCTGGAATTGGTGCAGCTCGTCTGGGGTCGCATTGCGCTGGAATTTCGTCCGCCAGATTTGTTGCAAGGGCCGGTTTTTACCCTCGTCAACCATTCCCTTACGGGCCTGAATCTGGTCTGGGGCGCGGCACCAGCGCCACTGTGTCAGGCCGCCGATGCGACGGTGCGGGTGGTGTGCTCTCCATTTCCGGCCACGCGCGGCTTCATGATGCTGGTGGCGCTGGTGATGCTGGTGTCGATCTGGTTGCTGCTGGTGCGAACCCGCATCGGCTTGGTAATTCAGGCAGCGTTGACGCACCCGGATGCGGTCGAAGCCCTGGGTCACAACGTGCCGGCTGTTTTCATGTTGGTGTTTGGTGTCGGTTCGGCGCTGGCCGGACTGGCGGGTGTTATTGGCGGCAGCACTTTTCTGACCGAACCTTCCATGGCAGCGGCGGTCGGGCCGGTCATTTTTGTCGTCGTCGTGGTGGGTGGCATGGGGTCGCTTTCAGGGGCTTTCCTGGCCTCGGTGCTGATCGGGCTGGTGCAGACTTTTGCCGTGGCGTTTGATTATTCGCTTGGCACCGTTGCGTCCTTGCTGGGGCTGCAACTGGGTGCTGGCGCGTTGGGTAACTCGTTTGTCAAACTCACCCTGTCGCAGGTGGCTCCCATTTTGCCGTACCTGTTTTTGGTGCTGATCCTGATTTTCCGGCCCAAGGGGCTGCTCGGAACGCGCGAGGACTGAGCCATGAGCCGCAGTTACGAGTTCAAACCTCTCAACGTGGGCCGCTGGTTGATCTGGGGCCTGTTTGCATTGCTGTTGGTGCTGGTGCCCTGGCTTTTCGACAGTGGTTTGTCGATCACGATTCTGTCGCAAATGGGCATTGCCATCATTGCCTGCTTGTCTTTCAACATGTTGCTGGGGCAGGGCGGCATGTTGAGCTTTGGCCACGCCGTCTATACCGGTCTGGGTGCCTATTCGGCAATGCATGTGCTCAATTTCATCAGCGCTGGCTCATTGCCGATCCCGGTTTCTGCCGTGCCACTGGCGGGTGGTTTGGCGGGCATGGCTTTTGCCGTGGTGTTTGGTTATGTCACAACGCGCAAGGCGGGCACACCGTTTGCCATGATCACTTTGGGTTTGGGTGAACTGGTGTTTGCGTTGTCGCTCATGATTCCGGAATTTTTCGGCGGTGAGGCCGGTGTCGCCGGCAACCGCGTCACCGGTCAGAGCTTCATGGGCATCACTTATGGCCCGCCGATCCAGGTCTATTACCTGACGGCGGTTTATACCTTTGTTGCGGTGGCGGCGATGTTTGCTTTCACGCGCACGCCGCTGGGGCGCATGCTCAATGCGGTGCGGGACAACCCCGAGCGGGTGGAATTCATCGGCTACAACACGCAGCGCATTCGCTACATCACTTTCATCATTGCTGGCTTTTTTGCCGGCATTGCAGGTGGCCTGGGCGTGATCAACTTTGAAATTGTGACGGCCGAAGTGGTGGGAGCAGCCCGCTCGGGTGCCTATCTGCTGTTTACCTTCCTTGGCGGTGCCACCTTCTTTTTTGGTCCCATCATCGGCGCTGTGCTGATGGTGCTGGCGTTTGTGTTGCTGAGCGAATTCACCAAAGCCTGGTTGCTTTACCTTGGTTTGATTTTTCTCTTCATGGTGATGTACGCGCCCGGCGGCGTTGCCGCCTTGATCATGATGAACTTGCGCCTGGCGCTGTTTGGCAAGCTGCGCCAGTTGTGGGTCAGTTACCTGGGGCTGGCCGTGACCGGGTTGGTGGCTTTGCTCGGTGGGGCAGTGATGATTGAGATGATGTACCACTTGCAACTGAACTCCACCCTGGGTTCGGAATTGAAGTTTCTGGGTGTCAGCCTGGATGCCAAAGGTTTGAGCAGCTGGTTTGGCAGCGCTTTTGTGATGCTGACTGGTATCGGATTGTTTGAACTCTGCCGGCGGGAGTATGTGCGTGAATGGGGCGAAATCCAGGAAGACATCGAAAAAGAAATCAAGCGCCGGGAGTTGCTATGACTGATGCGCTTGAACTCAAAAACCTGTGCAAGAGTTTCGGCAAGACCGAGATCATCCGGGGCATTAATCTGGCGGTTCCTGCGGGCGAGCGGGTCGGGATCATTGGCCCCAATGGCGCTGGCAAATCGACCTTGTTCAATTTGATCAGCGGTCGCTTCGAGCCCAGCAGCGGTGAGGTGCTGCTGCACGGCAAGTCGCTCAAAGGCAAGAAGCCGTTTGAGATCAACCGGCTGGGGCTTTCGCGCAGCTTTCAGATCACCAACATTTTTCCCAAGCTCAGCGTTTTTGAGAACTTGCGCTGCGGCTTGTTGTGGAGCATGGGCTACAAATACACTTTTTTCAAATTTCTCGCCGACTTGACCGATGCCAATGACCGCACGGACGAATTGATGGAGATGATCAAGCTCGACAAAAAACGCGATATTCTGGCCATGAACCTGACTTACGCCGAGCAGCGTGCGCTGGAGATCGGTATCACCATTGCGGGCGGTGCCAGCGTGATTTTGCTCGATGAGCCCACGGCGGGAATGAGCAAATCGGAAACCAGTCGCTTCGTCCGGCTGATTCGCGCTGTGACTGCCGGCAAGACGCTGCTGACGGTCGAGCACGATATGGGCGTGGTGTTTGGCCTGGCCGACAAAATTGCGGTGGTGGTGTATGGCGAACTGCTGGCCTACGACACGCCGGACGCGGTGCGCGCCAACGCCACGGTGCAGGAGGCTTACCTGGGTTCGGTGGTTGCTGAATCGCAAGCCGGAGTGAGCGCATGTTGAAAATTGAAAAGCTGCACGCGTTCTATGGCAAAAGCCATGTGCTGCACGGTGTCGGCTTCAACGTCGAAGCGGGCGAGATCGTCGCGCTGTTGGGGCGCAACGGATCGGGTCGCTCGACCACCGCCAAGGCGATCATGGGCCTGGTCGATGGGGCTGGGTCGGTGCGCTGGAAGGGGCAGGAAATCCTGGGTCGCAAGACCTATGAAATTGCACAGATGGGGCTGGGTTATGTGCCGGAAAGCCGCGATATTTTTCCGACACTGACGGTGGAGCAGAATTTGTATTTGGGGCAAAAAAACGCCCACAAGGCCGGACGTTGGTTGCTCAGCGACATGTACCAGATGTTTCCCCGGCTTGAAGAGCGTCGCAACATTCAGGCCGGTTTACTTTCGGGCGGTGAGCAGCAGATGCTCACACTGTGCCGCACGCTGATGGGCGACCCCGACTTGATCATGATCGACGAGCCCACCGAGGGGCTGGCACCGAAAATTGTCGAACTCGTCGGCCACTACCTGAAGACGCTGAAAGAGCGGGGCATTTCGGTGCTGCTGATCGAGCAGAAATTGACCATTGCCATGGACATTTCAGACCGCTGCCTGGT
>JAVHQY010000236.1:0-7369 GCA_036171375.1 Rhodoferax sp.
CTTGACGCGCTTTGAGCAATGCGTCCAGAAGAGCGCCATCATCACGCATGGGTGAGAACTCTCTGTACTATCAAGTGTGCCTATAATGCACACATGGGCAATCAAAAAATCTTCAATTGGAGTCCCGAAAAAAACCAGTTGCTGCTGCGGGTGCGGGGCATCTCGTTCGAGCGGATTGTTTTTGAAATTGCCAGCGGAAATGAGCTTGCCGTGCTTGAACCCCCCAATCAGGAAAAATATCCAGGACAAAAAATTTCGATGGTGCAAGTTGAGGACTACGTGTATGCCGTTCCATTTGTTGAAACCGAAGTAAATATCTTTCTGAAGACGATCATTCCAAGCCGCAAGGCAACCAGGCAATACAGGAGCAAGTCATGAAAGCAAATACCAAGTACGACGCTGAAGAGCTGGAGATATTGCAGGCCTGGGAGGCTGGTGCGCTCAAGCCAATCAGCGGTATGGAACAGAGCATCAAGGCCCATCGCGCGGTGGCTGAGGCAACGTTCAAAAAAGACCAACGTCTGAATATACGCATTTCTTCAAGAGATTTAAAAAGTCTACAGGCGCGCGCTCTTGAAGAAGGCGTTCCCTATCAGACATTTGCGGCCAGTTTGCTCCATAAATTTGTCAGTGGGCATCTGGGAACCAGATGATTGAAAAAGTGATTGAAAAAGGGGTTACGATCGAATTATCCCAGCCGTGCGCCAGCGCTGTAGCGTACCGACTCCGATTCCTACTTGCATTGCTACCAACTCCACTGCCGCGCTTTCAGGCGGCAGCAACCGAGCAACCGCCCGGTTGTTGAATGTGTGCGCCCAGCATGGGCGCACTCCTGCGGGTGTCCGCACCACCGCCAACGTGGCATCATCGGGTGATGAACTACCTCGCTGCCAGCGCATGACGCATTCCGATGCCCGCCAGAATTTGCGGCAATCGCTTGCCGGGTACTGGCGCAGCCTGTTGCATTTCAGGTGGCGCTCGACAGCGCAGGGTTTGCTGCGCCGTTTTCGCGACGATCATCTGGCGGTGACGGCGGGCAGCCTGACCTTCACCACCACCATGGCGCTGGTGCCGCTGTTGACGGTGGTGCTGGCAATTTTTACCGCGTTTCCGATTTTTTTCCGCGTGCAGGGCGTGCTGCAGAAATGGTTGCTGCAAAGCCTGGTGCCCGACAACATCGCGCGCCAGGTGATGGGCTATCTGACGCAGTTTGCCAGTCATGCCAACCGGCTGGGCTGGTTCGGTTTCGCTCTGCTGTTGTTGACGGCGCTGAGCCTGATTCTGACGATTGACCACACGCTCAACGGCATTTGGCGCGTGCACCGGCGCCGCTCGCTGGGCCAGCGCCTGCTGGTCTATTGGGCTGCGCTGACGTTAGGGCCGTTGTTGCTGGGCTTGAGTCTGAGCGTGTCGTCGTATGCATTGTCGGCGGCCAAAGGTTTGGTCGAGGTCATGCCCGAGGGCATTCAGTTGGTGCTTGGTTGGCTTGAATTTGGCGTGATGGCCTGGGCCATGGCGGCGCTGTACCACTACGTTCCCAACACCCAGGTGAAATGGGTGCACGCCTGGAGCGGTGCCTTGCTGGTGGCCATCGGGCTGGAAGTGGCCAAAGCGATTCTGGCCTGGTACTGGCTCAAGGTCCCTTCTTACTCGCTGGTGTACGGCACTTTTGCCACGCTGCCGATTCTGCTGGTGTGGATTTATGTCGCTTGGCTCATCGTGCTGCTGGGAGCGGTGCTGGTGGCGGATTTGCCCAATCTGCTCAGCGGCGTTGAGCCCCGGCGCGAGACTCCCGGCCTGACTTTTGAACTGGCGCTGGAGACGTTGCAGCAGCTCGATGCCGCGCGCCACAACGGCAACAAAGGCTTGTCACTGGTGCAGCTCGCGCAGCGGCTGGCAGTGGAAACGTTTGAGCTCGAACCGGTGCTTGAAACGCTGGCCGAGCTGGACTGGCTGGGCCAGCTCGACGAAGAAAACGTGATGGAGGCGGCGCGTTACGTCTTGCTGGTTGACCCCGCTGCCACGCCGCTGGCACCGCTGCTTCAGACGTTTTTGCTTGCTGACCAAGGCAGTGGCAAAAACCTGTGGCAGCAAAGCGGCTGGTACCGCCAGATGTTGCGTGACGCGCTTGCGCCTTGCCGCGGCGACTGATCCGTCGGCCAGGCTTTGGCGCGCCTGACGCGGGCTGCAAAGGCAAATGTAATGACAGATGTCTATAATAAAAACCTGAAAATTGCCGGGTTTGACTGGGATGAAGGCAATTGGCCCAAGTGTGCAAAGCACGGCGTATCCCGTGAGGAAATCGAACAGGTTTTGCGGGGAACGCCCGCCGTCATGACAGACCCGCACCCGGATGGATTACGTCTGAGAGCAATCGGAAAAACCAACAACGGGCGCTATGTTTTTCTGATTTTCATGTTGCGTAAGGTTGGCGATAAGACCCTGCTGCGCGCCATCAGTGCCCGCTACATGCACCAGAAGGAGATTGACCATTATGAAAATCAAGGCTAAGCCGATGCCGTCTCTCATGAGTGATGCGGATGCCGAGCGGTTTGTTGTCACTGCAGACCTCTCGCAATACGATCTGTCCGGTTTCAAGCCGACGCGCTTTGAATTTGAGCCGAAGGCTGCGGTGATCAACATGCGTCTGCCGCAAAACCTGCTTGACGCTTTAAAGGCCAAGGCCAAGACCAAGGGGATGCCCTACACGCGCTATGTCCGGCTTGTGCTCGAGAGCGACGTGGCGAGCTGAATATTCCATCACCTGGCGGTTTTTTGCGCCTCGTATCTGGCCTTGTTTTCGGCGTTGGGCGGGTACAAGCCGGGCAGCGACGCACCTTGCTGCACCTGAGCCATGATCCAGCTCTCAAGGCGTTCCTGCTCGGGCGCCAGCGCCAGCACCTCGTCGAGCAGCGCGGCCGGAATCAGCACCGCGCCGTCGTCGTCGGCCACGACCACATCGCCCGGAAAAACCGCCACGCCGCCGCAACCGATGGGCTGCTGCCAGGCGACAAAAGTCAGGCCCGCGACCGACGGTGGCGCTGCTGCACCGCTACACCAGACCGGCAGCCCGGTGGCCAGCACGCCGGCCATGTCGCGCAAAACGCCATCGCTCACCAGCGCCGTCACGCCGCGCTTGGCCATGCGCTGGCACAGGATGTCGCCAAAAATGGCGGCGTCGGTGGTGCCCATGGCATCCACCACGGCAATGCAGCCGGCGGGCATGTCTTCGATCGCCGCCCGCGTCGAGATTGGCGAACCCCAGGATGCCGGCGTGGCCAGGTCTTCACGCGCGGGCACAAAGCGCAACGTGAAGGCGCGCCCGACCAGGCGCTTTTGTTCGGCGCGCACCGGTCGTGTGCCGCGCAGCCAGACATTGCGCAAGCCTTTTTTGAGCAGGATGGTGGTGATGGTTGCCGTGGTGATCTGGCTCAGGACGGCGATCACTTTGGGGTCGAGTTGCATGTTGATGGGATGGGTCATGGTTTTCCTTCGTTGCTGGATTGGTTGGAGATGTCGGATAAGTTCTAAGCTATTTCCGCCAGATGCCGGTTCTGCCGGGCCGTCAGCAGCGCAATGTCGGCGATGTCAGCCCCAGACAGCTTGGGGCCGGGTTTGCGAATGGCCGCGCTAGCGATCACGCCGCGCTCGGCCAGGATGTGCTTTCGCACCGCCAGGCCGATGCCGGTTTGCTGCTCGTAGCGCGCCAGCGGCAAGTAGGCATCAAAAATATCGTGCGCTTTTTCAAGCTTGCCGTCAGCAAAGGCACGGCACACCGCCACCATCATTTCGGGGTAGGCAAAACCGGTCATGGCGCCATCGGCACCGCGGCTGAGTTCTTCCGGCAAAAACAGGCCACCGCCATTGCCGCTCAGGATTGCGACGCGCCGCACCTCACCGCGCGCACTGGCGGCGCGTAGGGCTGAGAGTTTCGCCAGACCTGGGCAGTGTTCGTGTTTGAGCATGACGCAGCTTGGAGAGTTTTGCAGGATGCGCAGGATCACCGAAGTGGACATCTGCACGCCGGTGGCGACCGGGTGGTCCTGCAACACCCAGGGCACATCCGGCCCCAGGGTTTCGCTCACCATGTCAAAGTAGGCCACGATCTGCTCGTCGGTGCGCACGCTGGCAGGCGGTGCCACCATGACAGCGGCGGCTCCCATGGCCATGACGCTTTGGGTGAGCTCGCGCATCGGGGCAAATCCCGGTGCCGAAGCACCCACCACCACCGGCACGCGACCCTCGACCCGTGTCAGGACGCGCTGCACAAACTGGCGCGACTCTGCGGCCGTGAGTTTGGTCGCCTCGCCCATGATGCCCAGCACGGTCAGGCCGCTGACACCGCAGTCCAAATAGAAATCGACCATGCGGTCGGTGCTGGCCAGATCGAGCGCACCGCTGTCCGTGAACGGGGTCACGGCAATCAGATAAACGCCGCTGGCCGAAGTGTCAAGTTTTTTCATCGTGGCTTCATTCATTGGGTTGCAAAAAATCGCGCATGGCAAATAGCACGCCTTCGGGGGCTTCGCTCATCATCTGGTGACCGGCATCGAGCCGCACGACCTGGGCGTGCGCCGCTTTGCTGATCAGGGTTTGCGCCGCTTTGAGCGGGGTCATCTGGTCTTGCCGGCCAAGCACAAACAGAACCGGGGCTTTGACCTGCGACATGGCGGCTTCGCCGTTGGCGTAATCGTTGCAGGCTTTGAAGCCGGAGTGGAAAACATTCACTTGCGAATTGCTGGCCAGCACCCGGCGCATCAGCGCGCGCGCGCCACCGTAGAGCCAGCTGCCAGGGCCCAGCGTCGAAGGCGGCGGTGCCAGCGTGGAGTGCGAAAACGTGTTGACCATGTCGATGGCTGCAAAAGGTTCGCTCACCGAGCCCTCCAGCAGGGCAGGCGAGACCTTCATCGGGAACGCGCAGCCCACCAGAATCAAATGGCTGATGCGCTGCGGCGCACGCGCTGCCGTCTCCAGCGCAATCAGCGAGCCAAAACTGTGGCCTGCCAGCGCGGCCTTTTCAAGCCCCGCCGCGTCCATCAGCGCCAGCACAAAATCCGCCGCTGCTTCCACGCTGGCCGGTGGTGCACCGGTGCTGCGGCAGTGCCCGGGCAGGTCGATCGCCAGCACATTCCAGCCGTGGTGCGCCAGGTAGCGGCTTTGCAAAATCCAGACGCTGTGGTCGTTCAAGACACCGTGGATGAAGATCAGCGTCGGCTTGGCTCTGTCGAACGGCTTGCCGCCGGTGTAGGCATAAATACTCTGGCCATTGACGTTGAGGTTCATGCTGCTTTCTCCGCTGCCTTGAGCGCGCGCTTCAAGTCGTCGATCAGGTCGTCGGCCTGCTCCAGCCCGATGGACAGGCGAATCGTTCCCTGCGTGATGCCGCCTGCCGCCAGCGCCTCGTCGCTCATGCGAAAGTGCGTCGTGCTGGCCGGATGAATCACCAGGCTGCGGCAGTCGCCCACATTGGCCAGGTGGCTGAAAATCTTGAGCGCTTCAACGAACTTCTGGCCCTGTGCGCGTGTGCCTTTGAGGTCGAAGCTGAAGACCGAGCCGGCACCGCGCGGCAGCAGTTT
Source organism: Rhodoferax sp. (assembly GCA_036171375.1). Lineage (GTDB taxonomy): Bacteria > Pseudomonadota > Gammaproteobacteria > Burkholderiales > Burkholderiaceae_C > Rhodoferax. Next base: position 5,577 of record JAVHQY010000236.1, read on the forward strand.
TTGCGCCAGCGCGTGGCTGGGGTGCGATGCCAGCATGGGGTGGCCGACGCGCGCCACCAACGGATGGTGGCTCAGAAATTCAACCACCGCTTGCGTGTTGCGCATGTGGCGCTCCATGCGCAGCGAGAGCGTCTCAACACCTTGCAAAATCAGCCAGGCTGAGTGTGGGCTCATGCAGGCCCCAAAGTCGCGCAGGCCCTCGCGGCGGGCGCGCAACAAGAAAGCCCCTATCGTTGATTCCTCGCTGAACACCATGTTGTGAAAGCCATCGTAGGGCGTGGTGAGTTCGGGGAATTTGCCACTTTTGTCCCAGTCGAAGTTGCCGCTGTCAACAACGATGCCGCCAATCACGGTGCCGTGGCCGCTCAAGAATTTGGTCGCCGAGTGATAAACCAGGTCGGCACCGTGCACAAACGGCTGGATCAGCCAGGGCGTGGTCAGTGTGGAGTCCACCAGCAGCGGCACACCCGCTTGGTGCGCGATCGCACTCACCGTGGGGATGTCAAGCACTTCCAGGCCCGGGTTGCCCACGGTTTCACCAAAAAACAGTTTGGTGTTGGGCCGCACGGCGGCGCGCCAGCCGTCGATGTCGCCGGGCTTGACAAAAGTGGTTTCAATGCCAAAGCGGCGCAGCGTGTAGTGCAGCAGGTTTTGCGAGCCGCCATAGAGCGCGGTGCTGGCAACGATGTGCGCGCCGGCACCCATCAGCGTGGCAATCGAGAGGTGCAGCGCGGCTTGGCCGCTGGCAGTCGTGATGGCACCAACACCGCCTTCGAGCGCCGAGACGCGTTGCTCCAGCACCGCGTTGGTCGGGTTGCTGATGCGCGAATAGACGTGGCCGGCGCGCTCCAGGTTGAACAGTGAGGCCGCGTGCTCGCTGGAGTCGAACACGAACGAGGTGGTGAGGTAGATCGGCACTGCGCGCGCGCCGGTGGCGGCATCGGGCGCAGCGCCCGCGTGCAGCGCCAGGGTGTCAAAGCCAGGGTTTGAATAGCCGGACATGGGTTGCCTTTGAAATTTTCCGATGAGGCTTCATTATCCTCAAAAGTCAGAGAGCCGATGATCCCCACCGCCGTGCTAACATTATGCACACATCGCCGGAGAACAGTCATGCAGGTTGCCATTCGAAAAATGGGGAATTCCAAGGGAATTGTCATACCCAAGCCGATTCTTGCCCATGTCGGGCTTGAGGGTTGCGCTGATCTGCAGTTAAAAAATGGCGTGATTGAAATTCGTCCTCTCAAGCGCAATCCGCGAGCCGGTTGGGCCAAAGACAGCCAGCGCATTGCGCAAGCCAGCGATGACCAGTTGGTGTGGCCCGAGTTTGGTGACGAAGATAGTGAGGAGCTGGTCTGGTGAAACCGGTAACGGTGAAAACCGGCGAAGTGTGGTTGATCAACCTTGACCCAACCGTCGGCAGCGAAATACAAAAGACGCGGCCCTGTGTGGTGATTTCGCCGGCAGAAATGCATGATTACCTGCGCACAGTCATCGTGGCACCGATGACCACCGGGTCACGCTTGGCGGGTTTTCGAGTGGCGGTCACATTTCAAGGCAAGTCGGGTTTGATACTGCTGGACCAGATTCGTACCTTGGATAAATCTCGATTGGTGAAAAGGATTGGCTCAGTGCAGGCGGCCACACTGGAAAAGGTGCTGCGTACCCTGCAAGCGGTTTTTGAGCCGGCCTGAGTCATTGAACCTCTAAGCCCGACGAGCGTCTGGGATAAACTGCCCGTATGAGCGGCAACACTTTTGGCAATTTATTTGCCGTCACCAATTTTGGCGAATCGC
>JAVHQY010000237.1:0-1509 GCA_036171375.1 Rhodoferax sp.
ATCGTCAAGCGCGCGCAAATCAAGGCCGATTGAGCCTCCTGCGACAGACGGTGGCGCTGCCACAGTGCCCAGAACCTGGCACGGTGGCAGCGCTCAAACCCCGCCCACCACAAGCCATCACCGCCTCCGACCAGGCGCTGGCAAATGACGGGTTTATTGATGCACATCATGCCTGACTGAGCCGGGAGGCGCCCTGATTTCGGTTAAAGTCGCAGGCTCATCGCAATGCCAACGCGCCGCTCGGCAGCGTCGGCGCGCTCGCGATCATCTCTGTAGCTCATTTACCCAAGTTGAGGAGTCGCTTCATGCAAGCCAGCGTATCTAACTCTCCCCCCGATTCCAAACCCGTGGCCCAGCGTATCGGCGTGCCACGCGAAGTTTTCCCCGGCGAAAAACGCGTTGCCACCGTGCCGGAGGTGGTGCAAAAGTTGATCAAACTCGGTTTTTCCGTCGCGGTTGAATCCGGTGCCGGCGATGCTGCCAATTTCAGCGACGGTGCCTATCGCGAAGCCGGCGCAGAAATCATCAACGGTGCGGCTGCGCTGTGGGCGGCGGCCGATATCGTTTTCAAGGTGCGCGGCCCGACCGCCGAAGAAGTGGGTCTGATGCGCCAGGGCGGCGCGCTCATCAGCTTTATCTGGCCGGCGCAAAACCCCGAATTGATGCAGCAGCTCGCTGCCAAAAAAGTCACGGTGCTGGCCATTGACTGCCTGCCGCGGATGCTCAGCCGGGCGCAGAAGATGGATGCGCTGACATCGACTGCCGGTGTCGCTGGCTACCGCGCCGTGATCGAAGCAGCCAACGCTTTTGGCCGCTTTTTCAACGGCCAGATTACGGCTGCGGGCAAAGTTGCGCCGGCCAAGGTTTTTATTGCCGGTGCCGGGGTGGCTGGACTGGCGGCGATCGGTACGGCCGCCGGGCTGGGTGCCATCGTGCGCGCCAACGACACGCGTGCCGAAGTTGCCGATCAGGTCAAGTCGCTAGGTGGTGAATTTGTCAAGGTTGATTACGAGGAAGAAGGTTCGGGCGGCGGCGGTTACGCCAAAGTGATGAGCGAAGGCTTCCAGCAGGCGCAGCGTGCGATGTACGCCAAGCAAGCCAGCGAGGTGGACATCATCATCACCACGGCGCTGATTCCGGGCAAACCGGCACCCAAGCTGATCACCGCCGAGATGGTACAGAGCATGAAGCCCGGCAGCGTGATCGTTGACATGGCCGCTGAACAGGGTGGCAACTGCGAGCTGACCGAACCGGGCAAGACGGTGGTCAAGCACGGTGTGACCATCGTTGGCTACACCGACCTGCCCAGCCGCCTGGCCAAACAGTCCTCGACGCTGTACTCCACCAACCTGTTCCGCTTGGCAGAGGAATTGTGCAAGGCCAAGGACGGTGTTGCCAATATCAACATGGAAGACGATGCGATTCGTGGCCTGACGGTCATCAAGGAAGGCGCTGTTACCTGGCCGGCACCGGCCATCAAGCTGCCAGCGGCACCGGCAGCGCCCAAGG
>JAVHQY010000238.1:0-7334 GCA_036171375.1 Rhodoferax sp.
GCGGCACCACCGGCAAACCCAAGGGCGTGCAGCGCGACACCGGCGGCTACGCCGTAGCGCTGGCCGCGAGCATGCGCCACATCTACAACGGAGCCGCCGGTGAAACCTATTTCGCCACCAGCGACATCGGCTGGGTGGTCGGGCACAGCTACATCATTTACGGCCCGCTGATTGCCGGCATGGCCACCATCATGTACGAGGGTCTGCCGATCCGCCCCGACGGCGGCATCTGGTGGAGTCTGGTCGAGAAGTACAAAGTGACGGTGATGTTCAGCGCGCCAACGGCAATCCGCGTGCTCAAAAAGCAGGACCCGGCGCTGCTCAAGAAATACGACCTGTCCTCCTTGCGCGCGCTGTTCCTGGCTGGTGAGCCGCTCGATCAACCCACGGCGCAGTGGATCAGCGAGGGCCTGGGGCGTCCCATCGTGGACCACTACTGGCAGACCGAATCGGGCTGGCCGATTCTGAGCGTGTGCCTGGGCGTTGACAAGACACCGACCAAGTTCGGCTCGCCCGGTTTTGCCGTCTATGGCTTTGACGTGAAGTTGCTCGACGAGAACACCGGCGCTGAACTCAAAGGTGCCAACCAAAAAGGCGTGGTTGCCATCGAAGGGCCATTGCCGCCGGGTTGTCTGCAAACCGTGTGGGGCGACGATGCGCGTTTCGTCAGCACCTACTGGACCACCATTCCCGGGCGCATGATTTACAGCACTTTTGACTGGGGCATCCGCGACGAACAGGGTTACTTCTTCATCCTGGGCCGTACCGATGACGTGATCAACGTCGCCGGCCACCGGCTGGGTACGCGCGAAATCGAAGAGAGCATTTCCGGTCATCCCAATGTGGCCGAAGTGGCGGTGGTCGGCGTGGCCGATCAGCTCAAAGGCCAGGTGGCGATGGCTTTTGCCGTCATCAAGGACACCAGCGCTCTGACCGATGAGGCGGCGCGCTTCAAGCTCGAAGGCGAGATCATGAAGTTGGTCGATGGCGACCTGGGTGCGCTGGCGCGGCCGGCGCGCGTGCGCTTCGTCACCGTGCTGCCCAAGACGCGCAGCGGCAAGTGCTTGCGTCGTGCCATCCAGGCGGTGTGCGAGGGGCGCGACCCGGGCGACTTGACGACCATGGAAGACCCGGCGGCATTGCAACAAATCAAGGACATGGTGGCTGCCTGATGCCCCGGACTGCCGGGCTCGTGAATCGCTTCGCTGCGCAGTGACGAAGTGAGGCGACTCGCGATGACGCACGTTCCGTCGGGTTGCTGGATTAACGCCATTCACTGGTTCATTGACCGCTGATTGGCGGCTGACGAGTAGTAGTTGACAACGCTATAGGATGTTGGCATTATGTCCAACATGAAGGCAACGCTAATTGCACGAACACGCATCGTCTATTCAACCCAGGCGTTCGCGGAGTTGGTTCTTTGGCGAGTTTCAACGCCGGTTCCCGGCTCGGCTCATGATTTCAAGTACCGACTGGCGTACGTCGTTGACGAAGTATGTGTGGTGCGCTACGACAACGAAGTTGGAAAGGGTGACCACCGCCATTTCGGCGCAACGCAAAACGTCTACCGGTTCAGCACCCCCGAGCGGTTGATGGCCGATTTTCAGAAGGACATAGCGAGGTGGAACGATGAAAACAGTAGTTCTTGAGGTTCGTTCGCCCGAGGAATCGATGGCGAATTTTGTTCAATCCTGGAAGGCTGGCAAGCCAGAACGGTCGGCGCGAATTGGCTTTGCAAGCCCAGAACTGCTTTGGCAAGTTCTGACAGTGAAACGTTGGGAACTGCTGAAGGTTCTTTGCGGTGCCGGGCCAATCTCAATTCGGGAGGCCGCGCGCCGAGTGGAGCGCGATGTAAAGGCCGTCCACTCCGACATCACTGCCCTGTTAAAAGCAGGCGTTCTCGATCGCGCGCAAGGTACAGGCATCGTCTTTCCATTCGATGCGGTTAAGGTCGAGTTCTTGCTTGAGGCGGCTTGATGCGTGTCGAATGATTCCCACAAGCGCCTCTTCAGTGACCACCTGATAAATTCGTGACTGTCCGCCAAGCCTACCAAGCCGCCATCGCCGAGCGCGGTTACCAGCCCGACCCGGCGCAGTGGCGCGCGGTTGAAGTGCTGGGCCGCTGCGCGCGCGAGTGGGGCAACTATCGCCAGCAACGCGCCACGGCGCTGCGCAAACTGATTCTTCGTCCGGCGATCCCACGCGGTGTCTATCTGTACGGCGCGGTCGGGCGCGGCAAGAGCTTTTTGCTGGATTGTTTTTTTGCCGGTGTGCCGCTGCGGCGCAAGACCCGGCTGCACTTTCACGAGTTCATGCGCGAAGTGCATCTGGAGTTGGCCCGGTTGCGCGGCACGGCCGACCCGCTCGACGTGCTGGCCCAGCGCATGGCGCGCAAGCACCGCCTGATCTGTTTTGACGAGTTCCACATCGCCGATGTCACCGATGCCATGATCCTGCACCAGCTCTTGCAGGCATTGTTCCGTCATGGCGTGGGCTTGGTGGCCACTTCCAATTTCAAGCCCGATGACTTGTACCCCGACGGCTTGCATCGGGATCGGATTCTGCCGGCCATCGCGCTGCTCAAGCGCAGCCTCGACGTGGTCGAGGTTGACGCGGGCAGCGATTACCGTGGCAGTGCCGTCGCGCAAGCCGACAGCTACTTGGTGCCAGCCGGAGCGGCCGCGGATGCCAGTCTGGAAAAGACTTTTGCCAGGCTGTGCCCGCAGTGGGAAGAAGCGACAACGCTGCAAATCCAGCGCCGCAGCGTGCGCGCGTTGCGCCTGGGTGCGGGCCTGGTCTGGTTTGATTTCGCCACCCTGTGCGGCGGCGCGCATTCGCACCTGGATTACCTGGAGATTGCCGAGCGCTTCCACACCGTTTTCCTCAGCGGCGTGCCGTGTTTGCCAGCGCACCTGGCATCGCAGGCGCGCCGCTTTAGCTGGCTGGTCGATGTGCTGTACGACCGCCGGGTGAAACTGATCGTGTCGGCGGCAACCACGCCAGAAAACCTCTACCCCAAAGGCCCGCTGGCGTACGAGTTTGCCCGCACCGTGTCGCGCCTGCATGAAATGCAAAGCAGCGCTTATTTGAACCTGTCCCGGCGCACGGTCGCAACCGCCCTGACGGACTGAGCCTATAGAGCGTTGCCAAATTTTCTTTCACCCATGAGCCTGCAAGAACTGACGCGTGAAGTGTTTGCCCCGGCCGGTCTGCTCTCGCGCAGCGTGCCAGAGTTTCGGTTGCGTCCCGGCCAGACCAGCATGGCGCTGGCGATCGCGCAGGTGATCACCGACGGCGGCGTGCTGGTGGTGGAAGCTGGCACCGGCATCGGCAAGACTTTTGCCTATCTGGTTCCGGCGCTGCTCAGCGGCCAGCGCTTGTTGCTCTCGACTGCCACCAAAACGCTGCAAGATCAGTTGTTTGGGCGAGACCTGCCGAAGTTGATTCAGGCTTTGGGCTTGCCCACCCGCGTCGCTTTGCTCAAAGGGCGCAGCAGCTATCTGTGCCTGCAGCGGCTAGCGCAGGCGCGGCAAAATCTTGGTTCGCACGAGCATCTGACAGCGCGTTTTTTGAGCCAGATTGAACGCTGGGCGCAGCGCACCCGCAGCGGTGATCTGGCCGAACTCGAAGGTCTGGACGAGCGCTCGACGCTGCCCGGCTTGGTGACTTCTTCGCGCGAGAATTGCCTCGGCACGCAGTGCCCGCAAGCGCGCGAGTGTCACGTCAACCAGGCGCGGCGCGAAGCCATGGCGGCGGACGTGGTGGTGATCAACCATCACCTGTTTTTTGCCGACCTGGCGTTGCGTGAATCAGGTCTGGCCGAGTTGCTGCCCGAAGTGCAGAGCGTCATTTTTGACGAAGCGCATCAACTCAATGAAACCGGTGTGCAGTTCTTGGGGCAACAGCTCAGCAGCGGCCAGTTGCTTGACTTCGCGCGCGACCTGCTGGCGCTGGCCACGCAGCACGCGCGTGGCTTGTGCGACTGGCCGCAGCTTGCCTCGGCCATCGAGAAAACGACGCGTGACTTGCGCTTGCTGGTTGGGCACAACCATCGGGCCGGCAAATTGCGCTGGCTCTCGCTGGCACCCGAGCAAATTGATGCCGACACCTGGAGCGCTGCGGTGCTGGCGCTGCTGAGCGCCCTTGAGCAGGCTGGCGTGGGGCTGGCAAGCGTCGCCGAAAGCCACGCTGACTTGCAACGCTTGAGCGAGCGCGTCACTGAACTCACGCGCGCACTGGGCGTTTTCACCCAGCCCTGCGCCAGCGAGTCGGTGCGCTGGCTCGATATCAGCCAGCAATTGCGACTGGTCGAGTCACCGCTGGACATCGCCGACGTGGTGCAAGAGCGTCTGCTCGCTGCGCCAGCGCCACCGGGTTCGCAGCGCTCTTTTGTGTTTACCTCGGCCACGCTTGGCGATGCCGCGGACCTGCGCTGGTTCACCGAGCCCTGTGGTTTGAGCGGCGCGCCCAGCTTGCGCCTGGGTAGCCCGTTTGATTACGCCACACAAGCCGCTCTCTATGTGCCGGCAGACCTGGCGCGGCCGGGCAGCGACGAGCACAGCGCGCAGGTAGCAGAGCTGGTGGCGCGCTCGGCCAGCGTGATTGGCGGGCACACGCTGGTGTTGACCACCAGCATTCGCGCGCTGCTGCTGGTCAGCGCTGCGCTTCAGCGCCACTTCGCCGATACCAAACAGCTTGAAATTCTGGTTCAGGGGCAGCAGACCAAACGCCAGTTGATGCAGCGTTTTCGCCAGGGTGACGGGCCGGGCGGGCCAGCGTGCATTTTGGTGGCATCAGCTTCGTTCTGGGAGGGTGTTGACATTCCGGGCGATGCGCTGCAACTGCTGGTGATCGACAAATTGCCTTTTCCACCACCGACCGATCCGCTGGTGGAGGCGCGTGCCAAACGCCTACAGGCTTTGGGGCGCAGCGTTTTCAACGATTATTACCTGCCCGAAGCGGCGATTGCCCTCAAGCAGGGTGCCGGTCGCCTGATCCGGCGCGAGTCCGACCGCGGCATCCTGCTGCTTTGCGACCCGCGCCTGGATGCCATGGCCTATGGCCGGCGCTTGCTGCGCTCGCTGCCGCCGATGCGCCGGCTGGGGTCGGCCGATGAATTCAACCAGGCGTTGCAGTCGCTTACCAGAACTTCCACCATGGACCTGTGTCCGCTTTGAAACCGTGCTTGAGGTAGGCGCTTTGCGGGAAGTTTTTCTCCAGCACGCGCCGGGCATCGTCACGCAGTTGCGCCATTGCCAGCGCATCGTAGGACTGCACCACGATGTAGAGCGCTTCTTCCAGCGCGGGTGCGCCCTGGTAATCGCTCACCGCGCTCTGCGCCCGGTTGATGGCTGCCACGTAAGCGCCGCGGTCATAGTAGTAGCGCGCCACGTGGACTTCGGAGCGGGCCAACGAATTGACGATGTAATTCATGCGCAGCACAGCGTCGGGCGTGTAGCGTGAAGCGGGAAAACGCTTGCTGAGCTCCTTGAAGGCATCAAACGATTCCTTCGCTGCTTTTTGGTCCCGCTCGGCCAGATCCTGGTGCGTGACAAATGAGAACACGCCCAGATCGTCGTTGAAATTGACGATGCCTTTGAGGTACAGCGCGTAGTCCAGTGCCGGGCTGGCCGGGTGCAGCTTCATGAAACGGTCAAGCGTGGCGATGGACTGTGCCGCTTCGCCCGATTTGTACTGGGCGTAGGCTTTTTCCAGCTCCGCCTGTTGCGCCAGCGGCGTTCCGGCCGCGCGGCCTTCAAGTTTCTCGTACAGTGCCACGGCTTTTTCGTAGGCACCGGAATTGAACTCGTCCTTGGCCTCGGAATAAATCTTGTTGGGGCTCCAGTTGGCCGCTTTGTCTTCCGGGGTGGACGAACAGGCAGCCAGCAACAAAGCTGTGCCGACACAGACCACCGATAATTTGGCTAGAAGCATGAGTGACAACTTTCTTCAGGAGAAAACCCGAATTGATTATATCGAGCGACCTGCCACAGACCGAGGCGGTGGAACTGCCCGAAGCCGGCATCGAAGTCGAGCTGCGGCCGCTGCATTTCAGCGCCGCGCAACACGGCCTGCGGCTCGATCAGGCGCTGGCCGAGCTGGTGAGCGAGTTTTCCCGCAGTTACTTGCAGCAGCTCATTGCGCTGGGTGCTGTGCAGCTCGAAGGACAACCAGCGGGCAAGGCCTCGGTCCGGATCAAGGCCGGCACCCGTGGCAGCATCGAATTGCGCCCGACACCGCAGAGTCAAGCGTTCAAGCCAGAAACGATGGCGCTGGAGATCGTTTATCAAGACGAGCAACTGCTGGTGATCAACAAGCCCGCCGGTCTGGTGGTGCACCCGGCACCGGGCAACTGGAGCGGCACCCTGCTCAATGGGCTGTTGGCGCACGATGCCAACGCGGTGAATTTGCCGCGCGCGGGCATCGTGCACCGGCTCGACAAAGACACCAGCGGTCTGCTGGTGGTGGCGCGAACACGCCCGGCCATGGATGCGCTGGTCAAAGCCATTGCCGCGCGTGAGGTGCGCCGGCAATACCTGGCGCTGGCGCAGCGTCGCTGGCAGGGCGCAGCGCGGCGGGAAATCAGGGCACCGATCGGGCGCGACCCGCGCAACCGGCTGCGCATGGCGGTGGTCGATCTGGCAAAAAACGCCGGCAAACCGGCGCAGACTGACATTGAACTGCTACAAAACTGTGACCAGGGTTGCCTGCTGCGCTGCACCCTGCACAGCGGGCGAACGCACCAGATACGGGTGCACCTGGCGAGCATTTCCCATCCGCTGCTGGCCGACGAACTCTATGGCGGCATCTGCGCTGCTGGCCTCACACGCCAGGCGCTGCACGCTTACCATTTGGCGTTCGAACACCCGCTGACGCGGCAAGCGCTGGATTTTGTCGCGCCACTGCCGCCAGACCTGCAGCAGGCGCTGTCGCAGTGGGGCCTCAGTTACAATGAGCCGCCATAGGCCGGGCGGTTTCTGCGCCACACGCACACGGCTCTGCCCACTGCCAAGCGTCGCCTTCTTTTTCACACCCTGATGGTGTTTGTCCCGGAATCCAGACAACATGATCGATGTCAAGCGCATTCTTGAAACAGCCCTGATTTGCTCGCCGCAGCCGCTGCCGGCACCCGAGCTGCAGCGCATGTTTGTGCCGCCGCTGGAGCCGGACGTGCTGACGCAAGCGCTGCAGCAACTGGGCCAGGACTGGACGCAGCGCGGCGTTGAACTGGTGCAGGTGGCAACGGGCTGGCGCTTTCAGAGCCGGCCGGAAATGGCGACCTACCTGGACCGGCTGCATCCCGAAAAACCACCGCGCTACAGCCGGGCCACGCT
>JAVHQY010000239.1:0-26621 GCA_036171375.1 Rhodoferax sp.
CCTAACCAATCAATGGGCCTGGTTGAACAGCACATGCAATCCCATTTGCCGCAGCCATGAAGGTCGCAACGATCATGAGCTGCTCCGACACGTTGAGGGCCGGTGCGTGACCGCAGCCGGCAATGTCCACCACCTGCGTCAGACCCAGCAGGCCCGGACCTCGACACAGCATGGCATCGGTCGTCTCACGGAGCACCAGGTCGGACTCGATGCCGTGCAAACACAGGACCGGAATCTGGAGCGCGTCGTAATGATCCCAGATCGAGTAGTCGTCGGGATAGTGAATGAACTGCTGCACCATCGCCGGATCGTAGTGTGGCGTGACGCGGCCATCGGGCAAGCGGCGCGCGGAAGTCTCGGTTAAACGCCGCCACTGTGCATCAGTCAAAGCACCAAAGGGATGATAGACCTGACGAAAAAAAGCCTCAAGCTCCGTGACGGTTTGAAATGCTGGCGGGCTGCCCGCATAAGCCTTGATGCGCTCAATCGCCGCCTGGGCCAACTCGGGCGCGTTGTCGTTCAGCGTGAGGCTCAAAATGCGCTGCTTCATGCCGCTCTGGAGCAGGCCCGACGCGCAAACCGTGCCGATCGAGCCGCCCATCGAGGTGCCGAGCCAATGCGCCTGGTCAATCTTGAGCTGGTCAAATAATTCAGCCGCCAGCTTGGCATAAAACGACAAGCAGTATTCCTGCTCTGGCACAGGGCTCCACTGGCTTAAACCGCGCCCGATCACATCCGGGCAAATGACTCGGTAGCCACGCGCGCTCAGGTACTCGCCCAGCTCATCCATGTCGCGCCCGGTGCGCGCCAGACCGTGCCAGGCAACGACCGTTTTGGCGTGCTGCGCGCCCCACTCGGTGTAATGAATTTCGCGCCCGAAGCAGGTCACATAGTGGGAAGAATGCGTGGGAATCAAGTTCATGATTGGCCTCCTGCGGCACTGGTGCGCAAACGCCCGACCACACCGGTTGGAAAATAATAGATCGACAACACAAACAGTACGCCCAGCCAAAGCAGCCAGCGATCCGGCGAGAGCAAGGCGGCCAGCCAGGGCCAGCCCGACGCGGCCTCGCTGCCCAGGCGCAGCAAATCCTGCAAATAACTTTGCGCCACCAGGAACAGTGCGGCGCCAATGGCAGCACCGTAAATGGTGCCCATACCGCCAATCACCACGATCAGCAACACGTCCATCATGACCTCGAACGAGAGCGAGGTATCGGGCCCGTTGTAGCGCAGCCAGAGCGCCAGCATGGCACCGGCCAGGCAGGCAAAAAGGGCCGACAAAATGCTCGACGTGGTGCGGTACAGCACCACGCGGTAGCCAATCGCCTCAGCGCGAAACTCGTTTTCGCGGATCGCCTGCAAGACCCGACCAAACGGCGAGTTGACGATGCGCAGCATCGCCAGCAGCAACACCAGTGCAGTGACAAACAACAGGTAGTAGCACAGCAGCCGACCGTCAATTGTCACCCCCCAAAGAGGCGCATCTGCGAACTCAAAGCTGGGCGACAAAATTTCGGGCACCTTGAAAGTCAGACCGTCTTCACCGCCGGTGATGTCCGAGAGTTGCGAAGCCAGCGTCAAAAAAGCCGAGGCCACGGCCAGTGTGATCATGGCAAAGAAAATGGCGCGCACGCGCAGCGAAAATAAACCCACCAGCAGCGCGAGCAGCAGCGAGAGTGCCAGCGCACTGAGCAGCCCGAGCGCCAGTGCGCCCCAGGTCGGGCCGAGCCGGGTACTCGCCACCGCAATACCGTAAGCGCCAATGCCAAAGAACATGGTGTGGGCAAAACTGACAATGCCGGTGTAGCCCAGCAACAAATCAAAGCTAGCCACCAGCACAATAAATACCAGCACTTTGGCCGCCACGTTGAGTGCCTTGACCCCCGGAAAGACGAACGGTGCACCGGCCAGTGCGACCAGCAAGACGAGCAGCAGCAGCGCCAGCACGCGGCTGCGCGGCAAATCGTTGGAAAGGAGTCTGGTCAACATTGATCTGCCCTTGTTATTTGCTCGTCACGGGATAGACACCTTGCGGGCGCCACAGCAGAATCGCCACCATCAACGCGATGTTGGAAAACAAGGCCACTTTGGGCAGCAGAAAGCCGGTGTAGTTGGCCATCAGACCGACCAGCAAAGCACCGATCAGGGCACCGCCGGTGGAGCCCAGGCCGCCGATGATGATCACAATAAAAATCAGAATGTTGACCTGCGAGCCGATTTGCGGCGTGACGTTTTGCTGGTACAGCGCCCACATCACGCCGCCCAGGCCCGCCAGCGCGCTGCCGACCACAAAGACCGCCACAAACAGGTGCCGGATGCGGTAACCGAGCGCTTCGACCATCTCACGATCCTGCACCCCGGCGCGGATCAGCAGGCCAATCTTGGTGCGGGCAAGCGTCCAGGCCAGCACGGCAAAAACCAGCAACCCCACCAGCACCGCCAGCAAGCGGTATTTCTCAATCGCCGAGTCGCCCAAAAAGACGGAGCCGCGTAGGCCTTCGGGTAGTGGCAAGGCGATCTGCTGCGGCCCCCAGATGACCTTGATCAGCTCTTCGCCGATGATCATGCCGCCCATGGTGATCAGGATTTGTTTGAGGTGTTGACCATAGACCGGGCGCACGATGAAACGCTCAAAGGCCAGACCGACCGCGCCCGCGGCGAGCATGGCCACCGCCATCGCGACCGACACTGCCAGCAGGTTGCGCCACAACTCGGGTGAGGCGCTCCAGTTGCCCATCAGGGCGAGCACCGAGGTGGCGACAAAAGCGCCCAATGCAATGAACACGCCGTGGCCAAAATTGAGCACGTCCATCAAGCCAAAAATCAGTGTCAAGCCGGAAGCGATGATGAAAATGATCATTCCCATTGCCAGGCCCGCCACCGTCAAGGTTAGCCAAGTTGATGGCGCGCCGATGAACGGCAAAACCAATAGCGCCAGCACCGGCACCAGGGCCAGCGGCCGCCAGTCGAAATCAATCTTGTTCATAGCGCCAGCCCCAGCAGTGAGCGTTGCAGTGTTTCATCTTCAGCCAGCGCCTGCATGGCACCGGCATGCACGATACGGCCGTTGTCCATGACCGCCACGCTGTCACCCAGGCGCTTGGCAAAATTGACGTTTTGCTCGACCAGCAAAATGGTTGTGCCGGTGGCCTTGAGCTGGGCAAAAGCATCGATCATGTTGTTGATGATGACCGGAGCCAGCCCTTTGCTGGGCTCATCGACGATCAACAACTCGCGCGGCTCGACAATGGCGCGGGCCACGGCGAGCATCTGCTTTTGCCCCCCCGAGAGCTTGCCCGCCGGGTGGTTCCAGAATTTCTCGACTGCCGGAAACAGCATGAATATCCACTGCAAACGCTGCCCATCCATCTGGCTGGCGTGGCGGGCTTTGCGCGCCGCCAACAGCATGTTTTCTTTGACCGTGAGGTCAGCAAATATACCCATGTTCTCGGGCACGTAAGCCACGCCGAGCGCGGCAATCTCGGGGGTTGCCAGCGCGGTGATGTCGCGCTGGGCGAACGTCACACTGCCCTGACTGGCGCGCCACAGGCCCATGATGGTGCGCAGCGTGGTGGTCTTGCCGGCCCCATTGCGCCCGAGCAGCATCGTGAGTTGGCCGCGCGGCACCACCAGATCGACACCATGCAGGATGTGGTAAGCGCCGATGTGGGTATGCACGCCCGACATGGTCAGAAGATTCGCGCTCATGAGTCGGCTTTCACCGGCACCGGGGTTACTCCCAGGTATGCTTCCTGCACGAGCGGCGACGCAATCACTTCGGCGGGCGCGCCGTCGGCCACCAGTGCGCCGTTGTGCAACACGATGATGCGATCGGCCAGCTCACGCACCACCTCCATCTTGTGCTCCACCAGCAAAATGGTTTTGCTGGGATCGCCCTTGAGTTTTCGAATCAAATTGAGGATCACCGGCGCTTCATCGGCACTGAGTCCGGCGGTGGGTTCGTCAAACATGAAAACTTCGCTTTCCAGCGCCATCAGCAGCGCAACTTCCAGCTTGCGCTGGTCGCCGTGCGGCAAGCTGGCCACCGGTGTGGCTTGTTGGTCATTCATGGCCACCGCTTCAAGCACTTCCTGGGCCCGCTGCGTCAAGGCGTGGTGGTCACTCCAGATGCTCCACAAATTGAAGCCGCGCAAATGCTCACCGGATCGAGTTGCCTGCACCGCCAGGCGCACGTTCTCCAGCACCGACAGCTTGGGGAACAGGTTGGTGAGCTGAAACGCCCGTCCCAGACCGGCGCGGGTTCGCTGCGACACGCCCATGCCCGCCAGACTTTTGCCGTTCAGAAAAACCTCCCCTGAACTGGCTTTTATCTGGCCCGAGATCAAATTGAAATAAGTGGTTTTTCCGGCACCGTTGGGACCCACGATGGCGGTCAGTGTGCCGGGTTGAAAAGCACAACTGACGGCATTGACCGCCACGTGTCCGCCAAAGTGAACCGTCAGTTGTTTGGTTTCAAGCACGCCTTTGATCAACGTTTATTTCTGATCGGAATCTGCATTTCTTCGGCCTTGATCTCGTGCACCAGTTCGGGTACGCCCCAGGCAAAAGCCGGATCCACCTTGATTTTGAAGTGGTACATGCTCTGCATCGCCTGGTGGTCTTCCTTGCGGAAAGTCATTTTCCCCTTGGGCGTGTCAAAGCTCATCCCCTCCATCGCTGCGATCAGCTTGTTGGCACTGGCATCGCCGTTGGTTTTCTTGAGCGCAGTGACGACTGCCATGGCAGCCGAAAAACCGCCGGCGGTAAAGAAGTCAGGCGGTGCCTTGAACTGTTTGTAATGCTGCGCCACCATCGCATCGTTGATGGGGTTCTTGGGTAGGCCAAAGTAGTAGTAAGCCGCGCCCTCCATGCCGGGGAAGTTCTTGTAACTCGCCATCGCCGGCAGGATGTTGCCGCCAGTGGCAATCTCGATGCCGTAGCGCTTGAGGTCCATGTCGGCAATCTTGAACGGGTTACCAGCACCGGCCCAGATGATGAAGATCACTTTGCGACCCGGCTGGTTTTTCAGACTGTCGATCAAGCGCTGGGCACCGGCGGTGAAATCGGTGGTGCTGGTGGGCAGGTACTCTTGATGCACCAGCTTGGCCTTCTTGATGGCATCCTTGAAAGCTTTGACACCATCGCGGCCAAACGCATAGTCCTGCGCCAGCGTGGCAATCACGGTGCCGGGCTTGTCCAGCGCCACCGCATTCGAGATCGCATCCTGCGAGCTGTTGCGGCCAGTGCGGAAAATGTATTTGTTCCACTTCTCGCCAGTGATGGAGTCGGCCACGGCAGGCTCAACCAACAGGATTTTTTTGTATTCCTCGGCCACCGGCAACAGCGCCAGCGCCACACCCGATGAGGTCGGGCCGACCGCCAGATCGGCCTTGTTGTCCGAATAAGCGGCCGCCAGCAAACTCTTGCCCAGATCGGGCTTGCCTTGATCGTCTTTTTCAATCACGACGAGCTTCTTGCCCGCCACCATCATGCTGCCCCCGGTGGCGTAGTCCAGACCCATCATGAAACCGGTGGCGGTTTGTTTGCCATAAGCTTCGAGCGGGCCCGTCTTGCTGTAAATGTGGGCGATCTTGATTTCCTTGTTTTGGCTCCAAACCACGGGGCTGGCCAAAGCGATTCCCAATGCGGTAGCCGTCAGCGCGGCGCGCGTAATCCAAATACGACGATGCATAGTTGTCTCCTGTTGTGGTAGTCAATGGGTTCATGATGCACCAAACGTGCCAAATTACAAGTTATTGATTCAATTGAAACTAATTCAACAAGTAGAACATGTGTCTATTTTGCAGTCACTTTGTTATGTCTTAATTTTAGACATATGAATATTTTTCATGCACTTTTGCCAAGGCGCCCATAAAGTGTGGCGCGCGAAATTCCCAGCATTTTTGCGACCGCTGCTTTGTTGCCCTGGGCTGCGATCATGGCCGCCGCAATCTGCTGGTGCTCCAGCTCGCTCACTTGCTCGGCCAGCGTGCGAACCACGGCTGTGCTATCTGGTGCGCCCAGGCTGGCAGCGACCGGGGCTGGCGGCACCACGGCTTGCACGTTGCCCGATTCGAGCAACACCGCTTCGAGCTGCGCGATCTCAATGCGATGCGAATCGCTGCGCATCGTGGCTTGTTCGAGCACATTGCGCAACTCGCGAATGTTGCCGTGCCAGACCTGTGCCGACAGCAGGGCCAGCGCTTGCGGGTCCAGCTCTGGCGGTAGCGTGCCGCTGCGCAAAGCCATGTCTTCGCCCAGCACCTCGACCAGTGCGGCAATGTCTTCGCGCCGCTCGCGCAATGGTGGCACGCGAATCGGCAGCACATTCAGGCGATAAAACAAGTCTTCACGAAATTTTCCTTCGCGCACCAACTGACGCAAATCTCGTGAGGTTGCCGCAATCAGACGTGCATCAAACGGCAGCAGCGCGTTGGAGCCCAGTGGCTCAATTTCGCCCTCCTGCAAGGCGCGCAGCAGTTTGACTTGCAAACTTAAAGGCATGTCGCCGATTTCATCGAGAAAAAGTGTGCCCCCATGCGCCAGGCGGAACTTGCCCTCGCGCCCCTTGGGATCGGCACCGGTAAAAGCACCCCGCGCGACGCCAAAAAATTCAGCTTCCAGCAAACTCTCGGGCACGGCGGCAATATTCAAGCTGATGAAGGGGCCTTCGGCACGCGCCGACGCAGCGTGAATGGCGTGCGCCAGCAGCTCTTTGCCGGTGCCGGTTTCACCCAGCAGCAGCACCGGGCTGGCGGTTTGCGCCGCGCGCCGGGCCTGGCGCTTGACTTCTACGGCCGCCGCGCTGGCACCGACAAAACTGGCAAAGGTGTACTTCGACTGACGCTGACCGCCGCGCTGATTTTTGCGTTGACTGACGCGCTCGCTGGCGAGCTCGCGTCTTGCATCATCGAGGTCACGCTGTAACAGCGCAAACTTGCTCACCAGTGGTTGCAGACTGGTCTCGGCATGGTCAAACAGCACGATCCCCAAGGCTCCAATCACTTCACCCAGTGGATCGCGCAGCGGAATGCGGCTCACCAGGAAAGTACCGGCCCGGTTGGTGAGCAGATCGACCAGAATCGGCTTGCCACTTTCCAGCACCTGGTGCATCTGGGTGTTTTGCACCACGCTGGCGACCGGGTGACCGACAAAATCTTCCACCCGCTCGAACCCCAGAGCCGGCAAAAACCGCTTGTACTGGTCATTGATCCAAACCACGCGCGCCTGCCGGTCCACCAGCAGCATGCCTTGGCTGGCGTTGGCAAACAGGTCAAACATCGAGCGCGCAGCCAGCTCGAGAATGCTCTGGGCATCACGCGGCAGTGAATCGGTTGGCTCCATGCGTGGATGGTAGCGCGCACACGGGAGCTAGCATCGGTGGCATGAAGAAAAACTCGGCACTTGCCCACGGCGCTTGTCCCTGCGACAGCGGTCAGCCCTACGCTGACCGCTGCGGCCCCTGACGTAAGGGATGCGGAAATTGCAAATGTTCCGTTGATGGCGAGTGCTGTAGTGCCGCCAAAATGGGACATTTGTGATTTCCGCCCCCTAAGTGCAATCAAAGCCATTCATTTCAGGCATGTCCACGTCCATCAAAATGGCATCAAAGTGACTGTTTTTCCAGTGTTCCAGCGCTTCGCGTCCGTTGTTGGCCACGATAACTGCATGGCCCTGTTTGCCCAGCACGGCGCAGGCCAGGCGTTGGTTGGCAACATTGTCTTCCGCCAGCAAAAGGCGTAACGACGGCATTTCTACATGGGCACTGCGTCGCTGCTCACGCAGGCTGTGCCGGGTAAGCAGTTCGCCGCCGCCCGCAGCGCGCTCACCCAAGGTGGTCATAATGGCATCCAACAAATCAGACTGTGTCGCCAGCTCGGTCAGGGCAGCCTGGCCACTACCCACGGCGGTCGGGTGCATGTGCCAGTTGCCAAGCATCTCGCACAGCAGCTGCCGGTTGGTGTCGTTGTCATCCACCACCAGTACTGACAGGTTTTCAATGCGCCCGGTGTTTTGGTAGTGCGCCAGCGCGTTGTCTGAGACGATGGGCAGTTGCAGCGTGAAGTGAAAAGTGCTGCCGGCTCCCAACTCGCTTTGCAGCTCAATCTTGCCACCCATCAGTGCCACCAACTGGGTCGAAATGGTCAGCCCCAGGCCAGTGCCGCCGTATTTGCGCGTGGTGCTGGTGTCGGCTTGCGAGAACGACTCAAAAATGGTACCGAATTTTTCTGGCGCAATGCCAATGCCGGTGTCGCGCACGTCAGAGGCCACATGCAGCAGCAGCTCCAGCCCTTTCTGGTGCGCCCGCAGCGCCAGCGCTTTCATGGTCTCGCGCAGCATGGATTCGAGTGAAAACTCGATCGTCTCCACGCTCAGCTTGCCAGACTCTATTTTGGAAAAATCCAGAATGTCGTTGATCACCGTCAGCCAGGCATCGGCCGAGGATTTGACCAAACTCATGTACTCGCGCTGCTCGACGTTGAGCTCGGTTTCCAGCGCCAATTGGGTCATGCCAATGATGCCGTTCATGGGGGTGCGAATCTCATGGCTCATGTTGGCCAGAAAATCGCTTTTGACGCGCGCGGCCTGTTCCGCGGCCTCCTTGGCCGCCAGCACGGCTTGCTCAGATTGCTTGCGCTCAGTGATGTCGGAAAATGCCATCACCAATGAGCAGCGAACGCTCAAACGTGGCCAGGGCATCTTTCACCGCATCGGGATTGATGCCGCCTGGATACAGCGCAGCAAAAAGCGCGGGGTAAGCGCTGTCGGCTTGCAGCTTGGCCAGCACTTGCACCCAGTTGCTGGCCATCTCCTGCGGATGGTTGACCGGCCCGTCAATCTGGCTCTCGAGGCTGGCGGCGCGGCCATCCCAAAACTGCACAAAATTCAATCCGCTGTTGAAAACGGTGGGGGTGTTGACGGTGCCGATGCCACCAGCCATGTCACACGCACCGGCCCATAAATCCCAGATGGGCACTATAGTATTTCGTGCCACGGAATTGAACGACTATGATCTGATCGTTCAAGTGCCAAGACAGGCAGGCGTTGTACCAGGGCAAGAGCCCAAGGAAGTTCAAGGCGTTCATGCAAGTTTCAGAGCGCAAGCTGGCCCAATCGGACGCAGCCCAAACTCTCGACTTCTTGAGAGCTCCGCCGAGCTATTGCATGTTGGGCCATTCATTCAAGGAGCCTTGATGCGGCTTTGGTCTATTCATCCTTGCTACCTTGATTCCAAAGGTCTCGTGGCCTTGTGGCGCGAAGGGCTGCTGGCCCAGGCCGTTCTTTCTGGGGAAACCAAGGGATACAAAAATCACCCGCAATTGGCAAGATTCAAGGCCACTTCCGATCCGGTCGTTTTCATCGCAGCCTACTTGAACAAAGTTCATATCGAATCAATCACCCGTGGGTATCACTTTGATGAATCCAAGATCCGCCGAACTGAACTGGTGAATCCGCTGACGGTCACAGACGGTCAAATCGAATATGAATGGGGACATCTCCTGGCAAAGCTTCAAATACGTGACCCAGATCGGAATAAGCAATTCCGATCCATTAAAAAGCCACTCCCACACCCGATTTTTCGTGTGATAAAGGGTGACGTTGCCCCATGGGAAGTCCTCACGCCCTAGCCCTACGCTCAAAGTATTTCGTCATGCCCCAGTGGCGCAACCGGCTGTGCGCTAGCCCATGCGCGCGAGCAGCGTTTCCATGTCCTTGAGCATGGTCTCCAGGCCGGCTTTCTGGCTGTTGTCGGGTTGCAGACAGGTGTCGAGTTCTTGCTCCATGAAGCACAGTGTCATGCGCAAATAGGTGCTGTCGAGCGCCTTGCGCACGGCCGAAAACTGCTGTGCAATTTTCAGGCAACTTTCACCTTCTTCGATCATGCGCTGCACGCCGCGGATTTGCCCCTCGGCGCGGCGCAGGCGGTTGAGCACGTCAGTGCGTGCTGCGACATCGGTCAAAACAGTCATGGAATGGTCCTTTGGCGGTTTATTTCAACTGCACACCGAGCGCGTCGAACACCTCAACACTGATGTCAATGCCCTGGCCCACACTTTGCGTCACGGTGCAAAATTCCTGGAACTGATCGAGCACGCGCTCCAGGTGCTGCAGCGACGCGGCGGGAACACCGAGCTTGAGCACGGCTTTGATCGAGAGCACGCGCAGGCGTCCAGCGGCGTTGCGACCGACTTCGGCCTGCACGTCGCAGCTGATGGGCTCAGGTGCCTGTTTGAATTTGCGCAAGGCAAACAGCAGCGAATCCGACAGGCAGTTGCCCACCGCAGCGCACAGCAGTTGCACCGGCGACGGACCCCGGCCCGCGCCCAGCGGTGCCGGTTCGTCACCAAGCAAATCTGGCACCAGCTCGCCGAAGTGGATATGGAACTGGTAGTCCTGTTGCTGCTGCAACTGAACGTGGATATGGGTTTCGCTCATGACTTTTCCGTTCTCATTGGCAACTGTTGCAGGCGACTTCTGACTCGGGCACGCCGAGCTTTTTCAACAACCAGCCCAGCGGGCAAAAATTGGTCAAGCCGAATTGGAACAGGTTGGCCCCGACAAACAGCGTGAAGGCCAGCCACCAGGGGCTGACGAAAAACGGGCTCTGGGAAACACCCAAGGCCAACGACAGCATGATGAAGCTGCCGGCAAAAACGTGGATGTAGCGTTGGACGGTCATATCAATACTCCTGAGGGAAAAGTTGTAAACAAAAATTCAAAGCGGTTGGGCTTCGGACGCGCTGGCCGTGGCCAGTTCGGCCCGGGCGCGGATTTCAATGCGGTTGCGGTAAATGGCGTAGTACAGCACCGGAATCACCACCAGCGTGAGCAGGGTGGAGACCAGAATGCCAAAAATCAGGGAGACGGCCAGGCCATTGAAAATCGGGTCGTCCAGAATGAAGAAGGCACCGATCATGGCCGCCACGCCGGTCAGCACGATCGGCTGCGCGCGCACCGCAGCGGCTTGCACCACCGCTGTTTTGAAAGCGATGCCTTGCAGCACTTGCAGCTCGATAAAGTCCACCAGCAAAATCGAATTGCGAACGATGATGCCGGCCAGTGCGATCATGCCGATCATCGATGTCGCCGTGAACTGCGCCCCCAGCAGCGCATGGCCGGGCATGACCCCGATCAGCGTCAGCGGAATTGGCGCCATGATGACCAGCGGCGTGAGATAGCTCTTGAACTGCGCCACCACCAGCAGGTAAATGAGGATCAGGCCGACGGCATAGGCCGCGCCCATATCACGAAAAGTCTCGTAAGTTATCTGCCACTCGCCGTCCCACTTGATGGCATATTGGCGGTACGGGTCGGCGGGCTGATGAATCCAGTACTCGCCGAGCTCACCGGCAGCGGGCAGGGCCGCTTGTGCGAGCTGGTGGCGAATGGCAAACAGGCCATACAGCGGCGAATCAAGCTTGCCCGCCATGTCGCCAAAGACGTAGCTCACGCCCATCAGGTCTTTGCTGAACAGGGGTTTGTCGATGATGCCGCGCTGCACCTGCACCAGTTCCGACAGCGGCACCATCTGACCGTTGGCCGCGCGCAGCGGCAACGCCAGCACGGCATCCAACCCGACTTGCGCCTCTAGCGGCAATTGCAATCGCACCGGAATCGGGTACTTGCTTTGCCCATCGTGCAGATAAGCGCCATCGACACCCGAGAGCGCCATCGCTGCGGTTTGCGCCACCACGGCAACCGGGATGCCCAAGGTTTCGGCACGCTGGCGGCGCACGCGCAAATAGGCCCGCGCCGCGTCTTCCTTGAGCGAGCTGTCCAGACCGACGATGTCAGGGGTGGCGGCAAAGGCCTTGCTCACGCGCTGGGCAAGCTGCTGCCGGCCGGCTTCGTCGGGGCCGTAGATTTCAGCCACCAGCGGCGACATCACCGGCGGGCCCGGCGGCACTTCAACCACCTTGACGCGGGCCTGGTGACGCGCGCCAATTTTCTCCAGCTCAGGCCGCAGCCGCTGCGCGATGACGTGGCTCTTGTCGCTGCGGTGATGCTTGTCCACCAGGTTGACTTGCAGGTCACCCTGTTCGGCATCGGCGCGCAAATAGTACTGGCGCACCAGACCGTTGAAAGTGATCGGTGAAGCTGTGCCGGCGTAAGCCTGTAGGTTGAGCACCTCTTTTTGTTGCGCCAGAAATGCACCCAGCTCGTGCAGTGTGGCCGCCGTGCCTTCGAGCGGCGTGCCGGCGGGCATCTCAACCACCACCTGAAACTCGCTCTTGTTGTCCAGCGGCAGCATCTTCAGCACCACCCACTGCACCAGCACCAGTCCGACCGACAGCAGCAGTGCCACCAGAATGCCGGCCAGCAGCAACCAGCGCTTGCGCGCGCTGTTGAGAAACGGGGTCAACACCCGGTGGAACAGACGCTGCAACCTGGCCGCCGTGCCGCGAGTTGCCTTGTTGGGCGCGTGCGCCTGGCCCGCCGCAGGGTCATGCCCGGCCAGCAGCTTCAGCGCCAACCAGGGCGTGACGGTGAAAGCGATGGCCAGCGAGATGGCCATGCCCATGCTGGCGTTGATCGGAATCGGGCTCATGTAGGGCCCCATCAGACCGGTGACGAAAGCCATCGGCAACAGCGCGGCAATCACTGTCAGCGTGGCCAGAATGGTCGGGCCGCCGACTTCATCAACGGCACCGGGAATCAGCTTCTTGAGCGGCACACCGGGTTGCAACTGGCGCTGGCGGTGAATGTTTTCCACCACCACGATCGCATCATCGACCAGAATACCAATGGAAAAAATCAGCGCAAACAGTGACACCCGGTTCAACGTGAAGCCCCAGGCCCAGGAAGCAAACAGCGTTGCCGTCAGCGTCAGGATGACCGCCGTGCCGACGATCACCGCCTCGCGCCGCCCGAGCGCAAAACCGACCAGCAAGATCACCGAGCCAGTGGCAAAGGCCAGTTTTTGAATCAGCTTGTTGGCTTTTTCGGCGGCGGTCTCGCCATAGTCACGTGTGACGGTGACTTCGATGTTGGGCGGAATCACGGTATTGCTCAGAACCGCAACGCGCTCGCGCACGGCGCGCGCCACATCGACGGCGTTTTCACCCGGCTTTTTGGTCACGCTGATGGTGACCGCCGGATAGACGGAGCCGGCTGTTGCTGCATCGACTGCGCCGGCTTGGGCGGCAGCACCGGGCGTGAACCAGACATAGTGCTGCGGCAATTGCGCGGCAGTTTCAACGCGCGCCACCTCACGCAAATAAACCGGCAAGCCATCGTGCACGCCGACCACCAGATCGCCCACATCCTGCGCCGAGCGCAGAAATTCACCGGTTTCCACGCTCAGACTCTGCGTTGGCGTGCTGCTGCTGTCGAGCACGCTGCCAGCCGGCATACCGAGGTTGGATGCCGCCAGCGCCTGCTTGAGCGCCAGCACATCGACACCGCGCTCACGCAAGCGGATCGGGTCCAGCCACACCATCACCGCCTGTCCCGGGCCGCCCACGGTTTGCACTTCGCGCGTTCCGGCAACGCGTTTGAGATCGGCTTCCACCGCGTGCGCCACGCGCTCGAGTTCACTGGCCGGCAATGCCTCACGGCTCCAAAGTGTGAAACCCAGCACCGGCACGTCGTCGATGCCCTTGGGCTTGACCACCGGTGGCAGCGCACCCAGGTCACGCGGCAGCCAGCCCTGGTTGGCGTTGAGAACATCGTACAGGCGCACCAGCGCTTCGATGCGCGGCACACCTACTTTGAACTGCACCGTCAGCACGGCCATGCCGGGGCGGGAAACTGAATACGTGTGTTCAATGCCGGCAATCTGGCTCAGCACCTGTTCGGCCGGGCGCGCCACCATGTTCTGCACATCGGTGCTGCTGGCACCCGGAAAAGCGATCAGCACATTGGCCATCGTAACGTTGATCTGTGGCTCTTCTTCGCGCGGCGTGACGAGCACGGCAAACAAACCCAGCAGCAACGCCATCAGCGCCAGCAGCGGCGTGATCGCATTGACCTTGAAGGCTTTGGTAATGCGGCCGGAAATACCCAGCTCTAACTTGTTTGGCATGGTGTTTATCTCAACGCGGGTTGCCGCTGGACGGATTCAGCGGCGCTGCCGACAAACCGGCCCGCACCGGATCCAGCGCCACGCGGTCGCCTCGGGACAAACCCGCCAGAACCTCGATCCCCTCGCTGCCATGCGATGCGCCCAGACGCACCGCTTTCAGGACCAATCCCTGGCCGCTGGCGACGTAAACCGCGGTCAATTCGCCGCGATGCAAAACAGCCGTGGTTGGCACCAGCAGTTGACCGGCCTGGCCGGCAACAAAACGAACCCGCACCTGTTGTCCTGGCAGCAGCAGCTTGGCCGCGTCGGCCGACAGCTCCAAGCGCCACTCGACGGTCTGCGAAACCGCATCGGCGCTGGGGACAACGCTGGTTGCGCTGGGTCGAATCCACTTGGTCGCACCATCGACTTCACTCAGCAACACCTCAACCGAGCTGGCCGCACGCGCCTGGCCCGCGCGCGACACCGGCACCTGCACCACGGCGCGCACCGGAGTGGGTGCGTACAGCGTCAGCAGGGGTTTGCCCGGCAGCGCCAGATCGCCCGCTTGCGCCTGGGTTTGCAGTACCCAGGCATCAAACGGTGCCGTCACGCGCGTGAATCCCTGCGCCAGCACCGATTGGCGCGCACCTGCGCTGGCCTGATCGCGCCCAGCCTGCGCCGCTTTGAGTTGCGCGTCGGCACTATCTAGCGCTGCGGCACTCAAAAAGCCCTTGGCCTGCAAGTCACGGGTGCGATTAAAACTGGCCTGCGCGTTGCGCAATTCGGCACTCGCCTGCGCCAATTGCGCCTGGCTGCGTTGTACGCCGGTCTGCGTCTCACGGTCGTCAATGGTGGCCAGCAACTGACCGCCATGCACCTTGTCACCGGCCTTCACCAGCAAGCTGGCAATGCGCCCGCTGGCCTGCGCCGAAACCGTGCTTTGCTTGACGGCCTGAATCACGCCATCGAGCTCGAAACCGGTGCTGACCGATCTGACCTGCGCGACGGCCAGCGCAATGGGCGCAGCACCCGGCGCAGCGGCGGCGGACAGGGCCACCACAGCCAGCCATGGCAACAGTCGTTGCGCACAGCGGGCGGGCCGACAAAAATTGAAGCGGACAAGTGAACGCATACGACACCTTTTTGATACTGTGTGGAGTATAACAAAATACCCCGGGCAGTACAACAGGTAGCGTCAATTTCAGCCGACTTAGCCGCGGCCCACGGCGCTGCGGCAAACCATCAACGCCTGAAAAAGGCGAGCTGGTCACGGATGTCACATTCGGGGGTCAGCGCGTAACCGGCAGAGCGCACCCGCTGCTGTAGGGAGATTTCAATCTGAAACCATTCACACCTATAGTTGTCATAGCGGTAGCTCCACACCACGCCGCGCGCACGCCCGAGTTGCTGGACCTCGCTGGGTCGCCCCAGCAACTGGCGCACATCGTCTTGCAACATGTCAGGTTCGATGCGCAGGAAGTTGGCTTCGGTCAAAACCTGCTCGGCGCGGGTGGCCCGGCCAGCGGCATCAAAATAGACAAACCAGGTCTGCGTACCAAACGGTCCGCGCGGGAATTCCAGGCGACTGCCAGCCGGCAGGCGGCGCTCCATCTCAGGCGGCCCCATGCGCTCAATCAACTCGTCCCGGCTCATTCCCGACAGACGGTCGGGCGGCGCGTAGCTGCTGCACGACAACAACAGCCCCAACAGCAGCCAGCTCCAGCGTGAAAAACGATATTCCATCACGGATTCTCCTGAACCGGCACGGCGCTTGGCCGCAGCAACGCGAATTAAAACGGAATATCGTCGTCCATATCGTCAAAGCCACTTGACGGTTTGTCGGCGGTCGCGGCCACCTGGGACGCAGCAGCGGCCGGACGTTGTGCCGGTGCCGGGCGCGAATAGCCAGCGCCATCATCGCCTGCCGGGCCGCCCATGCCTTCGCGGCTGCCCAGCATCTGCATCTCGTTGGCAATGATGTCGGTGGCGTATTTCTCGACACCGTCTTTGTCGGTGTATTTGCGCGTTTTGATACGGCCTTCGACGTACACCGAGCGGCCTTTTTTCAGGTACTGGCCCACAATCTCAGCCAGTTTGCCAAAGAAGGTGACACGGTGCCATTCCGTTTCTTCGACCAATTCACCGGCCTTGTTTTTGTATTTGCTGCTGGTAGCGATGGTGACGTTGGCCACCGGGTCACCGCTGGGCAGGTAGCGGATTTCAGGGTCGCGGCCCAGGTTGCCAACCAGGATGACTTTGTTCACGGATGCCATGGTTTTCTCTCTTCAAGTAGGTAGTAGTTAATCAGGCCGCTTGGGGCGTGCGCATGGGCCAGGCCAGCACCAGCCACAGCATCATAAGGCCAGCGCAGACCGCAAACAAGCCGCTCGCGCCAACGTGCTTGACCAGTGCGCCGCCCACGGCACCGCCAGCAAAAAACCCGAGCGACTGCAAAGTGTTATAGACCCCCATGGCGGCACCGCGCGTGTGCGCTGGTGCCTGGCGCGAAACCAGGCTGGGCTGGCTGGCTTCGAGCACGTTGAAGGCGTAAAAGAACACAAACAACAAGGCAATCATCACACCCGGGCTGACCGTGCCCTGAACCAGCCACGCCAGCGCCGCCTGCACCGCCGCCGCCAACGCAATCGAGAGCAGAAAAACCGCCCGCAGGTAGCCACGCTTTTCCAGTTGAAACAGGGTGCCACCCATCACCACAAACGAGCCCAGCACCGCCGGCAAGTAAACCCACCAGTGCTGCGCCCTGGCAAGACCGGCTTGCACCAGCATCGCAGGAACCGCCATCCACATCGCGAGCTGCACGGCGTGCAAAACAAAAACGCCAAAATTAAGCCGCAGCAATGCGGGCAGGCGCAGCACGTCCAGCAAGCCCCCGCGCTCACTGCCCTGGTGCTGACGCGGTTCGGCCGGAACCCACCACAGCACCACCGCGATACCGGCCAGCGCCAGCATCCCGGTCAGGGCAAACAAACCCGGCAGACCCGCGATGCCAACCATCACCGGAGCCGCCACCAGCGACACGGCAAACATCAATCCAATCGAGGCCCCAACCAGCGCCATCGATTTGGTGCGCACCGCGTCGCGCGTCTGATCCGCCAACAATGCCGTGACTGCGGCCGACACGGCACCCGCGCCCTGCACGGCGCGGCCCACCGCCAGCCAGTTCAGGCTCGGGGCCAGTGCCGCAACCAGACTGCCCAGCGCAAACAACAGCAAGCCGAAAATGATGACCGGCTTGCGCCCGAACCGGTCCGAGGCCAGGCCGTAGAGAAATTGCAACATGGCCTGCGTCAGACCGTAAATGCCCATCGTCAAGCCGATCAACGCCTTGTCATCGCCGCCCGGGTACTTGGCGGCTTCGATCAGAAACACCGGCAAAATCAGGAACAGCCCCAGCATTCTCAGCGCAAAAATCGAAGCCAGCGAGAAGCTCGCGCGCAGCTCCAGCGCGGTCATCTTGTTTGGCGCAAGGGTGCTTTGTGCACGACGGTGGCTTTGGGTTTCAGACAAAACAGGGCGCTCCAGAAAGGTCCTGCGCCAGACAATCGCGCAAGGCGGTCGATTGTCCCCTAACTTCACTATCATCATGGCTTTACCGGGAATCATCTTTTGAACCTAGATTCCTCGGTTGACCGCTGGATGTTTTCACTAGCTTCGCATGAACATTGACTATTTCAGCTTCAACACGGTTCACCTTTTGAGTGACAGCGCTACACACCCGATTGAGCCACTGGCAACGCGCCCGGGGTCGTTGCTCCGCCTTGCAGGCATGAGCCTGCGGCGTTGTCGCGCCTACCCGGACACGCCGCCAGCAGCTCACTCGGGCGCGTCCAACTGAGGAATCTAGGTTGAACGCTGGCGATCCAAACTTCTGTCAAGAATTGGGGAAATTGGGGTCTGACCCCAATTTAATTGCTTGCATCAGCGTGCGCGGTGCGCGCACGCACAACCTCAAAAACATCGACCTCGACATCCCGCGCAACCGGTTGGTGGTGATCACCGGCTTGAGCGGTTCGGGCAAGTCCAGCCTGGCGTTTGACACGCTTTACGCCGAAGGCCAGCGGCGCTACGTGGAAAGCCTGTCCACCTACGCGCGCCAATTTCTGCCCGCCACCGACAAGCCCGACGTGGACCTGATCGAGGGCCTTTCGCCGGCCATTGCCATTGAGCAAAAAGCCACCAGCCACAACCCACGCTCCACCGTCGGCACGGTGACCGAGATTCACGACTATCTGAGGCTCATGTTTGCACGTGCCGGCACGCCCTACTGCCCGCAGCATGGTTTGGCGCTACAGGCGCAAAGCGTGAGTCAAATGGTCGATGCGGTACAGAGTCTTGCGACGCAGACGCGGCTGCTGATCCTGGCACCGCTGACACGCGAGAAAAAGGGCGAATTTCTGGATGTTTTTGCAACCATGCAGACGCTGGGCTACGTGCGCTTTCGCGTCGATGGCGAAGTTTACGAATATGACCAGTTGCCGCCGCTGAAGAAAAATGAAAAGCATGATATCGACGTGGTGGTTGACCGCCTCAAGGTGCATCCTGACATGCAACAACGACTGGCCGAGAGCTTTGAAGCGGCGCTGCGTTTGGCCGGCGGGCGGGCGATTGCTCTGGAGCTGGCGGGCGCGATGTCGGGCAGCGTTGACAAAGAGCACTGGTTCAACGCCAAGTTCACCTGCCCACGCTGCGACTACACGATTGCCGAACTTGAGCCACGCCTGTTTTCGTTCAATTCGCCCCTGGGTGCCTGTCCGGCTTGCGACGGCCTTGGGTTGCAGGCTCTGCCCGATCCAGCCATCGAACACAGCAGCCAGCGCTGCCCGGAGTGCGACGGCGAGCGACTGAACCTGCAAGCGCGTCACGTCAAAATCGGTGCGCGTGAGCAAGCCCACACCCTGCACCAGGTCAACGCGCTCACCTTGCAAGACGCGCTGAGTTACTTTGAGCGTCTGCACCTGCACGGTGCCAAGGCAGAGATTGCCGCCAAGCTGGTCAAAGAGATCACATTGCGGCTGAAATTCCTCAACGACGTGGGACTGAACTACCTGACGCTGGAGCGCAGCGCCGACTCGCTCAGCGGTGGCGAGTCGCAGCGCATCCGGCTGGCGAGTCAGATTGGCTCAGGATTGACCGGCGTGATGTACGTGCTGGACGAGCCCAGCATCGGCCTGCACCAACGCGACAACGCGCGCCTGATCGCTACGCTCAAACACCTGCGCGACATCGGCAACTCGGTGCTGGTGGTGGAACACGACGAAGACATGATGCACGCGGCCGACCAAATCATCGACCTCGGTCCCGGTGCCGGCATCCACGGCGGTCGCGTGATGGCGCAGGGCACCTTTGAGCAGATCAAGGCCAACGCCGACTCGCTTACCGGTCAGTACCTGGCGGGAGTCAGGCGCATCCCGGTGCCAGTGCGACGCAGCACACCGCCAACTGCGCCCGGTGCCAATCACGGCTGGCTGACCATTCGCAAAGCCAGCGGCCACAATCTGTGCGCGGTGGACGTGGCCATCCCGGTCGGCCTGTTCACCTGTGTCACCGGCGTGTCGGGTTCGGGCAAATCAACGCTGGTAAACGACACACTGTACAAAGCGGTGGCGCACCACCTGTACCGGGCGCACCTGCAAGCAGCGGCGCACGAAGGCATTGACGGGCTGGAACAATTTGACAAGGTGATCGATGTGGACCAGTCGCCGATCGGCCGCACACCGCGCTCCAACCCGGCCACCTACACCGGGCTGTTTACCGCCATTCGCGAGCTGATGGCCGAAGTACCAACGGCGCGTGAGCGCGGCTACGGGTCGGGGCGTTTCAGTTTCAACGTCGCTGGTGGCCGCTGCGAGGCCTGCCAGGGCGACGGGGTGGTGAAAGTAGAGATGCATTTCCTGCCCAATGTCTATGTGACGTGCGATGTCTGCGCCGGCAAACGCTACAACCGCGAAACGCTGGAAGTGCATTACAAGGGCAAGAACGTGGCGCAAATACTCGACCTCACGGTGGAAGCGGCGCATGATTTTTTCCACGCCATTCCGGTGCTCGCGCGCAAACTGCAAACGCTGCTCGACGTGGGCTTGTCCTACCTCAAGCTGGGCCAGTCGGCCACGACGCTCTCGGGCGGCGAAGCGCAGCGCGTCAAGCTTGCGCTCGAGCTAAGCAAACGTGACACCGGCCGCACGCTCTACATCCTGGACGAACCCACCACCGGGTTGCATTTTGCCGACGTGGCAATGCTGCTCAAGGTGCTGCAGCGGTTGCGCGATGCCGGCAACACCATCGTGGTGATCGAGCACAATCTCGATGTCATCAAAACCGCCGACTACCTGATCGATCTCGGCCCCGGTGGGGGCGCTGCGGGGGGTCGGGTGGTGGGAGTGGGCATGCCCGAGCTGCTGGCGGCCAACCCTGCCAGCCATACCGGCCACTACCTGAAGGCGATGCTCGAGCGCGGTTGAAATATCGAAATGAATCTAGGATCATGAATCACGACCGTTGTGACCAGACACCCACTTGGGCAGCACTGCAAAAAGACTTTGCCGAGCGCGCCCAGTACTTTGATTTGCGCCAGGCTTTCGCTGCCGACCCGCAGCGATTCGAGACTTTTAGCCAGAGTGCACCGCATGTGTTTGCCGATCTGTCGAAAAATCTGCTTGATCGCCAAACGCAATCCCTGCTGCTGCAATTGGCTGAGCAATGCGGCGTGACACGGCAACGCGATGCCATGTTTGCTGGCGAAACAATCAACAACACGGAGCAGCGGCGCGTGCTGCACTGGTTATTGAGAACACCCACAGCCGTCACTGCGAGCGAAGCGAAGCAATCACTGCCCACTGAAACCATGGGTGGCAGCGCGGGCTGTCATTGCGAGGACCGCAGCGACGCGGCAATCGGCGTGACGCTGGAACCTGTTTTGAGCGAAGTGCACGCCACGCTCGATGCCATGCTGGCGTTTGCGCAGATGGTGCGCGCCGATGACAGCATCACCGACATCGTCAACATCGGCATCGGCGGCTCGGACCTGGGGCCACAAATGGCCACGCTGGCACTGGCGGAGTTTGCGTTGCCGTCCAAGCGCTGCCACTTCGTCTCCAACATCGACGGCACCGAGCTGGCAGCCGTGCTGGCGCAATTGCAGCCGCACAGCACGCTGTTTTTGATCGCCAGCAAAACCTTCACCACGCTGGAGACCATGACCAACGCGCGCTCGGCAAAGCGCTGGTTCGAAGCCTGCGGCGGCAGCGACATCGCACGCCACTTCGTAGCGCTCACCAGCAACACCACAGCGGCCAAAAACTTTGGTATCGACACCACCTTTGGTTTCTGGGACTGGGTGGGCGGACGCTATTCGGTCTGGTCAGCGATTGGCCTGCCGCTGGCGATTGCCATTGGCACGCAGAATTTTCGGCAATTTCTGGCCGGAGCGCACGCCATGGACGAGCACTTTCGCAGCGCGCCAGCAGCCCAAAACCTGCCGCTACGGCTGGGGCTGCTGGACGTTTGGTACCGCAATTTTTATCACTTCGGCAGCCGCTCGGTGGCACCCTACCACAGCGCGCTCAAGCGCTATCCGGCCTATTTGCAGCAGTTGGAGATGGAGAGCAATGGCAAACGCGTCGATGCCAGCGGTGCCGTCCTGCCCTACGCCACCGCACCGGTCATCTGGGGCGAGACCGGCAGCAACGGCCAGCACGCTTACTTTCAGATGCTGCACCAGGGCAGCGACGTGATTCCGGTGGAATTTGTCGCCGTCAAACAGGCCGCCAACAGTCTGCCTGGGCACCAGCAACGGTTGCTGGCGAATGCGCTGGCGCAAGCGCAAGCGCTGATGTTGGGGCGCAGCGACAGCGACGGTCACCGTGATTTTCCGGGCAACCGGCCCAGCACTTTTTTGCTGCTCGATGCGCTCACGCCGGCCAGTCTGGGCGCTTTGCTGGCGCTGCAGGAACAGCGCGTTTTTGTCAGCGGCGCGATCTGGGGCATCAACAGTTTTGACCAGTGGGGTGTTGAGCTGGGCAAGGTGTTGGCCAAGGATTTGGCAGCACGCCTCGACAGCGGCGACGGCAACGGTCTGGACGGCTCGACCGCCGGTTTGCTGGCGCGGCTGCGCGCTCGAAGTGCGGCGACCGATGATTGAACTCACGCTGGCGCAAGCCCGCGCGCTGCACCTGGCAGCGCAGGGTCTGCTGCAAGCGCCTGTCAAAACGGCTACACGCGCGAGCTTGTGCCAATGCATTGCACGCATGGAGCTGCTGCAAATTGACACCATCAACGTGGTCGCGCGCAGCCCTTATCTGGTTTTGTTTTCGCGTCTGGGAGCCTATCCACCGACATGGCTTGACGAGGCACTCGCACGCGGCAAACTGTTTGAGACCTGGGCGCATGAAGCGTGTTTTGCACCGATGGCCGACTTGTTATTGCACCGCAGCTACAACGCCGTGCAGCGGCAACATTGGGGGTTGGCGAGTGCCGAACGCAACCGGCTGTCACAACAGAAGCAGTTGGCGCAGTTGCTGGACCACGTCCGCTTGAGCGGCCCGGTGAAATCGTCTGACTTTGAGCGCACCGGCGGCGGCGGTTCTGCCTGGTGGGGCTGGAAGGATGAAAAACGCTGGCTGGAGACCCTGTTTGCCCAAGGGGCGCTGATGGTTGCGCGGCGGGAGAACTTTCACCGCGTGTACGACATCGCCGAGCGCGTTGCGCCGCAACTGGCTCAAGACAGCAACACTTGGAGTGCGGATCAGGTACACGCCATTTTCATTGCGCACGCCATCGCTGCGCTGGGTGTCACTCAGGCACGCTGGGTCAACGACTACTTTCGCCAGAAACCGCGGCTGAAAGATGCCGATCTGGACGCGTTGGTGGAAGCTGGCACTGTTTTGCGGGCCCAAGTCGATGGCTGGAAAGCTCCCGCCTATGTGCACGCCAGCAACCAGGCCTTGTTGCGCAAGGCGCAAGCCGGCAAGTTGCGCGCTACCCACACGACGCTGCTGTCACCGTTTGACCCGGTGGTGTGGGACCGCGAGCGCGTTGCCGCGCTGTTCGATTTTGATTACCGGTTGGAGTGCTACACGCCAGCGGCAAAGCGCACTTATGGCTATTTTGTTTTGCCGCTGCTGCACTGTGGCGAGTTGATCGGCCGGCTCGATGCCAAAGCGCACCGGGCGCAGGGTGTGTTCGAAGTCAGGGCCTTGTTCCTGCAACCCGGCGTCCAGCTCGACGACGAAGCGGTGCAGCAGCTGGCGCAAGCGATTGGACACTGCGCGGCCTGGCACGCAACTCCAACAGTGAAGATAACGCGCACTGCGCCAGCTTCGCTGCGTCAGCGATTACGTCGGGTCTTGGCGCAAAAAAACCCGCAGGGCGCGTTGCCCCACGGGTTTTTTGTTGCTTGTTGACAGCGCATCAAACGTTGCGCAATCGCGCGAGACCTAGGCGCGTCGCCGCAGACAGTAGCAGCGCTACGGCAAGGTGACGCAACGACGGTGTCGTGTGATTTCGCAGCGTTTTACATGCCCATGCCGCCCATGCCACCCATACCGCCCATGCCACCACCCATGTCACCGCCGCCCATGCCGCCGGCAGTTTCCTGCTTGGGCGACTCGGCGACCATACACTCGGTGGTCAGCATCAGCGCTGCCACCGAAGCGGCGTTTTGCAGCGCCGTGCGGGTGACCTTGGTCGGGTCAACGATGCCCATCTCGATCATGTCGCCATAAGTGTCGTTGGCCGCATTGAAGCCGTAGTTGCCCTTGCCGGCCAGTACCGCATTGACTACCACCGAGGCTTCACCGCCAGCGTTGTAAACGATTTCGCGCAGCGGCGCTTCGATCGCTTTCATCACCAGTTTGATGCCGGCATCCTGATCGGCGTTGTGGCCCTTGATCTTGCCTGCCGCTTGTTTGGCACGCAGCAAAGCCACGCCGCCGCCAGCCACGATGCCTTCTTCGACGGCAGCGCGGGTAGCGTGCAAGGCATCTTCCACACGGGCTTTCTTCTCTTTCATTTCGACTTCGGTGGCAGCGCCAACCTTGATCACCGCCACGCCGCCGGCCAGTTTGGCCACGCGCTCTTGCAGTTTTTCGCGGTCGTAGTCGCTGGTCGCTTCTTCGATTTGCACGCGCACTTGTTTGACGCGCGCTTCGATGTCCGCTGCCGAACCTGCGCCGTCAATGATGGTGGTGTTTTCCTTGCCGACTTCAACGCGCTTGGCCGAGCCGAGGTCTGCCAGCGTGACTTTTTCCAGCGTCAGACCGACTTCTTCGGCAATAACCTTGCCGCCGGTCAGGATGGCGATGTCTTCCAGCATGGCTTTGCGGCGATCGCCAAAACCGGGGGCCTTCACCGCCACCACTTTGAGAATGCCGCGAATGGTGTTGACCACCAGAGTGGCCAGCGCTTCGCCTTCGACATCTTCCGAAACAATCAACAACGGACGGCTGCTCTTGGCCACTTGCTCAAGCGTCGGCAGCAGGTCACGGATGTTGGTGATTTTCTTGTCAAACAACAGCACGTACGGGTTTTCCAGAATGGCCGACTGCTTGTCCGGGTTGTTGATGAAATAGGGCGAGAGGTAGCCGCGGTCGAACTGCATGCCTTCAACCACTTCGAGCTCGTTTTGCAGGCTCTTGCCGTCTTCGACGGTAATAACACCTTCCTTGCCCACTTTGTCCATGGCATCGGCGATGATCTTGCCGATGGAATCATCGCTGTTGGCCGAGATGGAACCAACTTGGGCGATTTCCTTGCTGGTGGTGGTGGCTTTGGAAGCCTTCTTGAGCTGCTCGATCAGGGCTTCTACCGCTTTGTCGATGCCGCGCTTCAGATCCATCGGGTTCATGCCGGCAGTGACGTACTTCATGCCTTCATGCACGATCGACTGTGCCAGCACGGTAGCGGTGGTGGTACCGTCGCCCGCGACATCGGAGGTCTTGGATGCAACTTCCTTGACCATTTGCGCGCCCATGTTCTGCAACTTGTCCTTGAGCTCGATTTCTTTCGCGACGGAGACACCGTCCTTGGTCACGGTGGGGGCACCGAAACTGCGGTCCAGCACCACATTGCGGCCTTTGGGGCCGAGTGTGACCTTGACGGCGTTGGCCAGGATGTTGACACCCTCGACCATGCGTGCGCGGGCTTCGCCGCCGAAAACTACATCTTTTGCTGCCATGATAAATTCCTAAAAAATGATGGGGTTATTCAGTTGGTGACAGAGCGATTGAGCGCTGCGCTTCAATCGGTCTGCCCCGCAAATTATTTATTTCTTCACCACGACCGCGAACAAGTCGTCTTCTTTCATAACGAGCAATTCGTCGCCGTCAAGTTTGACCGTTTGCCCGCTGTATTTGCCAAACAGCACGCGGTCGCCCACTTTGACGGCCATCGGGCTGATTTCGCCCTTGTCATTCTTCTTGCCTGGGCCCACGGCCAGCACTTCGCCTTGATCGGGTTTTTCAGCGGCGCTGTCGGGAATGACAATGCCAGAGGCGGTTTTGGTTTCGTTTTCGACGCGTTTGACGATCACACGATCGTGCAGGGGACGAAGCTTCATGGGGACTCCTTAGGTTGGAAACAAAAATAACAGCGCCAACTTCACTGAGTCGGCACCGGTGAACACAAACCCGACCGACGACATGGCCGGTCGGGTTGAAGAGCTGAGGGGAATCAGACCACGCTGTTAGCACTCAACTCTTGCGAGTGCTAATGATAAGGCAATTTAGCCCGATTTCAAGGGGCTTGGACCAAACTAGCAGTAAATCTAATGCCAACGGCGATGGCCGCCGTTGCCCACCACATAGCCCAAGTCAAGCTGGATTCCTACCGGAGCGAAGTAAGGCTGGCGGTAGTAACCAGGATAGGCTGCCGGCATCACCACCACCTCACGCGTCTGTGCGACGACGGCCGGTTGTGTGTAGCTACCAGCATCCGAACTGGGCCCCATCGGAACATCGGCACCGACGGGGATCACTTGCAAGCGGATGCGCGCGCCCGGGTCGCGCGGCATTTGCACTTCGTATTGTCTGCCAGCGTATTCGTACACCACCCGGTAGCCTACGGTACGGTTTTCATATACATTTTGCGTGCTGCAACGCTGCACGTTTTGTACTTGCGATGTTGGCGCACCTTCGATCTTGTCGCCCAGCATGGCACCGCCAAAAAGCCCCAGCACGGTGGCGGCTGTTTTGCCGTTACCGCTGCCCACCGCATTGCCGATGGCACCGCCGGCGACAGCTCCCATCAGGGCACCGGCACCTGACTTTTGCCCCTGGACTTCAACCTGTTCGGTGTTGCAGACCTGGCGCGGCACACTCACTTGCTGCATGATTGGCATAGACGACAGGACGCGTCCATATTCCTGCTGCGCTAGCACCAGTCCACTGCCCAACATGGCAAGCGGCAACAAAATCAGTTTTTTCATGGTTTCACCTCTGCGGTTGCAATCGATTTGATTTCAGTTCATTGGAACACGCGTTTTGTTTCAAAGTCAATCCGGACTGACAACAAATTGCAAGGGAATGTGACGTAGGCAAGAGTCCGAAAGCATGGACAATCCGGTCATGAATCCTGATGCCCAACAACTCTGGCGCGC
>JAVHQY010000239.1:26721-27893 GCA_036171375.1 Rhodoferax sp.
TTCCGTGCCATGCAGGGTCTCACCACCGGCGCTGGCATCGTCGTTTCGCGCGCCGTGGTGCGTGACATGTTTGCGCCGGCGCAGGCGCAAAAAGTGATGAGCCAGATCACCATTTACTTTGGCGTGGCACCCGCCATCGCACCCATCATCGGAGGTGCCTTGCTGGTCAGCCTGGGTTGGCACAGCGTTTTCTGGTTTTTGACGGCGGTCGGCATCACGCTGTGGGTCGCCAATTACAAGCTGCTGCCTGAAACCCTGCATGTGAGCCAGCGCCAGCCGCTGAAAGTGAGCAACCTGCTGCAAGGTTATTGGCAGCTCGGTCTGGACCCGCGGTTTTTGTTGCTGGCGTTGGCCAGCGGTGTGCCTTTCAACGGCATGTTTTTGTACGTGCTGGCTTCGCCCGCCTTTCTCGGCGAGCATCTGGGACTGGCACCGACGCAGTTTTTCTGGTTCTTCGTCATGACCATCAGCGGCATCATGGGCGGCGCGCTGGTCAGCGGGCGCATGGCGGGCCGGCTCGCCCCCAAACAGCAGATCAAATATGGTTTTGCCATCATGCTGGCGATTGCCTGCATCAACTTGCTGGCCAACCTGTTGTTCAAGGCCCATGTCGCCTGGGCGCTGTTGCCGATCGCCATTTTTGCTTTTGGCTGGGCCATGATGGTGCCTGTGATCACGCTGCTGGTGCTTGATCTGCATCCACAACGCCGCGGCATGGCCTCCTCGCTGCAAGCTTTCATCGGCTCCAGCGCCAACGGCCTGGTGGCCGGACTGGTGGTGCCGCTGGTGATGCATTCCACCGTGGCACTGGCCGGCGCTTCGCTCATCATGATGTGTACCGGGCTGCTGTCCTGGGTCTATTTGCACCAGCGCTGGCCGGCCATCGGACGCAACGTGGTGCACGAGCCGCCCGCAACCAGCGCCGGGTGATTGGCCGGAAACCGGACCCTTTTCTTCCCGCCCCTTTCGAGCCGCACCATTGTGTTCCGGGCTGCTGATCCAGTGTGACCCTGCATGGTGTTCTCACAACAATTGCTGGGTGCGGGATAGCGCATGGTGAGGGTGGGGCAGTGAAAAGTCGGCACGTGGGCCAAATTTGAGTCGGCATCAACATGGAGCCTCCGGGCCGAGCTGTAGACAATGACCAAAGTCCACCCTCAGTGCCATACTAG
>JAVHQY010000240.1:0-1474 GCA_036171375.1 Rhodoferax sp.
GGCCCCCTTGTGGTTCGCGCCAATCACGGTATCGCCTTCCCAATGACCGACCTGCTTGCGCTCTTGCACGCATGCTGGGCGCTCGCTCAGAGGACGGCGGCCAATAATCTGGCCTCTGCGATCACGTCCGCTGGCGTAACGCTTTCGTCTCTTTTTTTGGCAGCGCAGGTTTTGCCAAAGCTTGCCGCCCGCAGCCTTGTCGGCGTAAACATGCTGATACAGCGTCTCATGGCTCACCGGCAACTTGCCCGCAATCTGCTCTGGGCTCCACTGCACGGCCAACCAAGCATCCGCTTGGGCCAGCACCCACGGCTCAACGCGGTGGGCGTTACGGCTCAGTTCAGAGCGCTGCGTGGCCTTCTCGCAGGCTTGCTTGGCACGGTAGCCACGCTGGCCGGTGTTGCGTGCCACCTCGCGGCTAATCGTGGCCTTGTTGCGTTCAAGCAGCAGGGCAATCTGGGTTTGATTGTTTCCGGCTTTCATGAGGGCTTCAATCTGGTATCTTTCGGCTTGGCTGAGATGTTTGTAATTCATAGGGCAACTTCGACTTGCAGGTCAGGAAGCCTTGAATGCTAAACATTCTCAGCCTCCTTTTCTACGGTTAATCAAAGTTGCACTTCGTACTTGAATCCGCCTTCAATATAGCGCGCAGAGCCCGCCAGCATGCGGGCCTGAAGATCGAAAGTTCGCACCTGGTTGCACACTGCCTGACCGGTGGTGTCACTGCCCATGAGGGCCTTGTCCAACGAGGCGTGAGCCTGACAGGCGCGCGATTTCCACGCAGAAATGAGCCTGTTGCCCTGAACCCGCATTGGCATCCTACCAAAGCTCCAAGCTCAATCGCTCCGTCACCTGTGCAAACGCCCGGTCACGGCTGACCAAGGTGGCGTTCACCGCAACAGCGTGGGCAGCAATCATCATGTCGAAATCGCTCAGGTTGATACCCTTGGCTTCCAGGGTGCTACAAAACTCGCCATAACAGCATGCCACAGACTCATCCCATGGCAACACATCCACGCGCAGCAGCACTTGCGTCATGGCATTGCGCAAGCGCACGGGCTGCCCCTTACGGTGCAAGCCGTACTCCAGCTCTGCCAACGTGACACTGGATATCACCACCTGGCCCACCGGCACTGCGGCCAGTCGTGCCAGCAAAGCGGCATCGCGCCCTTGCATGATGTGACTGACAACATTGGTGTCGAGCATGTAGCGCGGCGTCATTCTTGCCAGTCCGCAAAAGGGTCGCGCCTGCCAGGCGTTTGCTTGCGTTCAATCAAAAAATCGTCGTCCTTGTTTTGCACCACCACCTCCAACAAACCTTGCCAGTCCACCGGTTTGCGCGATAACACCACATCACCAGAGTTGGGGTCACGACGAATAAAGACTTCCGGCACGTCAAAACGGAACTCGAGCGGCAGCCGCACCGCCTGGCTGCGGCCCGTGACGAAAATCCTGGCAGTTTGAAGCATTTATT
>JAVHQY010000241.1:0-1469 GCA_036171375.1 Rhodoferax sp.
CCGGTCCGGTTGAACCGCTTTCGGTATGTCATCATTTCTGGAAAGATCAATAGGAGAACATCATGGCTTTAACTGCATCGCTGGCTGGCAGCGCTAACCTGGATTGCGATCTGCTGGTGCTGGGCGGCGGTCCGGGCGGCTATTCGGCCGCCTTTCGCGCCGCCGACCTTGGTCTGAAGGTGGTGCTGGTGGAGCGCTACGCCCAGCTCGGCGGTGTCTGTCTGAACGTCGGCTGCATTCCCAGCAAAGCGCTGCTGCACGTGGCCAGCGTGATCGATGAGGTCAGCCACCTGGGCGCGCTCGGTATTGA
Organism: Rhodoferax sp.; assembly: GCA_036171375.1. Classification (GTDB taxonomy): domain Bacteria; phylum Pseudomonadota; class Gammaproteobacteria; order Burkholderiales; family Burkholderiaceae_C; genus Rhodoferax. Next base: position 311 of record JAVHQY010000241.1, read on the forward strand.
TTTCGGCCCGCCGGTGGTCAACATCGACACGCTGCGCGGCCACAAGGAAAAAGTCATCGCCAAGCTCACCGGCGGGCTGGGTGCCATGGCCAAAATGCGCAAGGTCACGATCGTTCGCGGCTATGGCGCTTTTGTTGATGCAAACCGCGTCGAGCTGGAAGAGACCAGCGGGGCAGGGCAGGACAAGACTGGAACCAAAAAAGTGGTTGCGTTCAAGAAATGCATCATCGCCGCGGGTTCCCAGGCGGTGCGCCTGCCCTTCATGCCCGAAGACCCGCGCGTTGTCGATAGCACCGGTGCGCTGGCGCTGAAACAAGTTCCCAAACGCATGCTGATTCTGGGCGGCGGCATCATCGGCCTGGAAATGGGAACGGTCTATTCCACGCTGGGGGCACGGCTGGACGTGGTGGAAATGCTCGACGGCCTGATGCAGGGTGCTGACCGCGACCTGGTCAAAATCTGGCAGAAGATGAACGCCAAGCGCTTTGACCACATCATGCTCAAGACCAGGACGGTCGCCGCCGAGGCAACACCCGAGGGGATCAAGGTCACTTTTGCAGCAGCCCAGGAGGGTGAGGCGGGAAGCAACGCGAGCGTTGCGGTGCCCGAGCCGCAAATCTACGATCTGGTGTTGCAAGCCGTGGGTCGCACGCCCAATGGCAAGAAGATCGCCGCCGACAAGGCTGGCGTGGCGGTCACAGACCGGGGCTTCATCAACGTTGATATCCAGATGCGCACCAACGTGCCGCACATCTTTGCCATCGGCGACATCGTCGGCCAGCCGATGCTGGCGCACAAGGCAGTGCATGAGGCGCACGTGGCGGCGGAAGTGATTGCCGGCGAATTGCTGGGCGAGCCAGACCTGGCGAAGGCCGCCTTCGATGCCAGAGTGATTCCCAGCGTGGCCTACACCGACCCCGAAGTGGCCTGGGTCGGCCTGACCGAGACCGAAGCCAAAGCGCAGGGCGTCAAGGTTAAAAAAGGCATGTTCCCCTGGGCCGCGTCCGGCCGCGCCATTGCCAATGGGCGTGACGAAGGCGTCACCAAACTGCTGTTTGACGACAGCGAAGAAGCGCACGGTCACGGCAAGATTCTGGGCGGTGGCATGGTCGGCACGCATGCGGGCGACATGATCGGCGAAGTGGCGCTGGCCATTGAG
>JAVHQY010000242.1:0-1459 GCA_036171375.1 Rhodoferax sp.
TCTCCATCTCGGTTCATTCCTGCAACGGCAAACTGTTACCAAAATTTTCCTCGCGTTCACAAGCGCTGCGCGAAGCATAACGCATAAAAACCTGACCAAAGTTGCCGGACATCAGGCACCCAGCTCGACTACACTGGCCCGAATTGGGATTTGACCCCATTCAGCTAATAACCCGGAGTCCAACCTGAAAAATGCTTTGATCATCTTCTCGCATGCCAACAGTTTTGGCGCCAGCACTTACCGCGTCATGTTCAAAAGCCTGGCTGAGCGCGGCTTCAATGTCAAAGCGATTGAAAAATTTGGCCACGACAGCCGTTACCCCATCAGCAACAACTGGCCGCACCTGGTGCAGCAGCTCATTGACTTCACCCGGATTGAAGTTCAACAGGCCGGTCAACGTGCTTTTCTGGTGGGCCATTCCTTTGGCGGCTTTGTCAGCCTGATGGTTGCGGCGCTGGCCCCGGAGTTGGCACGCGGTGTGCTGCTGATCGATTCACCGGTGCTGGGCGGCTGGCGCGCCACCACCTTGGGTGTCATCAAAAGCACACAACTGGTGGGGTCGCTTTCACCCGGCGCAGTGAGTCGACGCAGGCGCAACAGTTGGCCCAGCCTGGAGGCCGCGCTGGAACACTTTCGCAGCAAGAAAATGTTTGCCTGCTGGGAGCCGCAAGTGTTGCGTGACTACGTCACATATGGCACGCACGACGAGGGCCAGGGCGCTGAGAAGAAACGGATGCTGAGCTTTGACCGCGACGTTGAAACCCGCATTTACAACACCTTGCCGCACAACCTGGATGCGCTGCTGCGCCGCCACCCGCTACAGTCCCCTGTGGCCTTTCTGGGCGGCACCCATTCCGCCGAAATGCGCCAGGTGGGCATGACCATGACCCGGCGCATCACGCAAGGCCGCATCATGATGCTCGAAGGCAGCCACCTGTTTCCGATGGAACAACCCATCGCCACCGCAGCCGCCATTGAGGCCGCGCTGCGCAGTTTGCCCGGCTAGAGGCTTTGCGTTTGCCAGCGCGGGCAAGCCGGGTCTCGCCCCGGCAGGCGAGGTACTTTTCTTTGCTTGTCCAAAGCAAAGTACCCAAAAGAAACGACAGCCGAAGTCAGTGCCGCTGCGCGGTTCCTTGCGCTGCTCGCATCGGGCGGGGTCGGGCTAAACTCGGCTATCGCCTCAAACAACGCCCGCCCTGATCCGCCCGCTGCTGCGCTGCTCAGCACTGCCTCAACGGCGGTGGAATCCGAATTCAAATTCAGATCACAAATTCCAAAATCATTATTGCTATTCAGCGTGCCGTGGCGCGTGTACTTCCTTTGTTTAAAAACGTGGCCAAATGAGGCTCCCCCTTTCCGCCCGGCGGGGCGGGAAGGGGGCGGGGGGGATTGAGTGGGGCCAAAAATGAAAACGGATAGGCTCTTTTCAGCTTCTTCGCCGCAGTTCGATGCCACAGCC
>JAVHQY010000243.1:0-7036 GCA_036171375.1 Rhodoferax sp.
TAGGTAATAGGTAATAGGTAATAGGTAGGTAATAGGTGTTTCGCGCTTCCCGACTCGGCGCGAAAGCGGTTTCAGAGTCGTTAACCCCGGGGAGCCTGGGCCGGCCGCATGGATGGTTCGGTTCGGGCGCCAGGGGCTCGTCGCGAAGATGGGCTCCACACCCGCAAGGAGAAAATTATGGCAAAGAAAATTGTTGGTTTTGTCAAGCTGCAAGTGCCAGCGGGCAAAGCCAATCCGTCACCACCGATTGGTCCGGCATTGGGTCAGCGCGGCTTGAACATCATGGAGTTTTGCAAGGCCTTCAACGCCCAGACCCAGGGTATTGAGCCGGGCCTGCCGCTGCCGGTGGTGATCACCGCGTTCGCTGACAAGAGTTTCACTTTCGTCATCAAGTCGCCGCCGTCAACGGTGTTGCTCAAGAAAGCAGCCAAGATTGACAAGGGTTCGGCCACACCGCAATCGCTCAAGGTGGGCAAGGTGACGCGGGCGCAACTGGAAGAAATCGCCAAAACCAAAATGAAAGACCTGACCGCCGCCGACATGGATGCCGCCGTGCGCACCATCGCTGGCTCTGCGCGTTCGATGGGCGTGAATGTGGAGGGCGTTTAAATGTCTCAACTCAGCAAAAAACAAAAATCTTTCCAGGGCAAAGTTGACAGCAACAAGCTCTATACATTGAGCGATGCGCTGGGGCTGGTCAAGGAATGCGCCACCGCCAAGTTCGACGAATCGATCGACGTTGCCGTGCAACTCGGCATCGATGCCAAAAAGTCTGACCAGGTGGTGCGCGGTGCGGTGGTGCTGCCCAGCGGCAGCGGCAAGACCAAACGCGTTGCCGTGTTTGCGCAGGGTGCCAAGGCCGAAGAAGCCCGGGCCGCTGGTGCCGACATCGTCGGCATGGATGATCTGGCAGCCAGGATCAAGGCCGGCGACATGCCTTTTGATGTGGTGATTGCCGCCCCCGATGCGATGCGCGTGGTGGGTGCCTTGGGCCAGATTCTGGGTCCGCGCGGCTTGATGCCCAACCCCAAGGTGGGCACCGTCACGGCCGATGTGGCCACCGCCGTAAAGAACGCCAAGGCGGGTCAGGTGCAGTTCCGGGTTGACAAGGCCGGCATTGTTCACAGCACCATTGGTCGGCGCTCGTTTGAAGTTGACAAGCTGCAAGCCAACCTGGCAGCGCTGGTGGACGCGCTGGTGAAAGCCAAGCCCGCCACCAGCAAAGGCATCTATCTGAAGAAAATGGCAGTCTCAAGCACCATGGGCGTGGGGGTTCGTGTGGACCCGCAAACCATCGCTGCCTGAGCATAGGAATACAGGTGGTTTGAAAAAACCATCTGCTGTGGTGGGTCGCCCGGGCTGACAAGCCGGGGTGGGCCATCCAAGACCGTTGGTGTGCGAAGCGTGAGGGCACGCAGTGGCACTTAATTTCTGCCAACGCAGATGGCGATCCCGCCGCAGCAGGAAACGCTTTTTCCTGCAACGTTTGGTCGCTGCAACGTGGCGTGTTTGAAGGCAGTTCGCCAACCGACACATTTTTAGGAGTAAACCTTGAGTCTGAATCGCAGTGAGAAAGAAGCCGTCATCAACGATGTGACCGGCCTCGCCGCAAAAGCTCAAACGCTGGTGCTGGCGGAATACCGCGGTATTACGGTGGCTGACATGACCAAATTGCGCGCCAACGGGCGCAGCAACGGTGTGAGTCTGAACGTGTTCAAGAACACGCTGGCGCGCCGGGCTGTGAGCGGTGGCAGTTTTGCGGTGGTGTCGGAGCTGATGACCGGGCCGTTGTTGTACGGTTTTTCGCAGGACGCAGTGGCGGCGGCGCGAGTGATGGCCGATTTTGCCAAGGGCAACGAGAAACTGGTCATCCGTGGCGGTGCCACCGGTGGCACGCTGCTCGATGTCAACGGTGTCAAGCAACTGGCAAGCATTCCTTCCAAGGAAGTTTTGCTGGCGCAATTGTTGGGCCTGATGCAGTCGCCCATTTCGCGCCTGGCGCGCGTGCTGGCAGCGATCGCAGAGAAGAACGCGGGCAGCCAGCCGGCCGCTGTTGCGGCCTGACGGCGTGTCACACCTGAGCTCAATTTAAAACTTTTCGGGACGCTTGCAAAATCGCGCCCCACCTAACCAGGAAATTAACATGGCATTCGATAAAAACGCATTTTTGACCTCGCTCGAGAGCATGACGGTCATGGAACTCAACGAACTGGTGAAAGCCATCGAAGAGAAATTTGGTGTCAGCGCTGCCGCCATGGCAGCACCTGCTGCCGCTGGTGCCGCAGTGGCCGCAGTGGAAGAAAAAACTGAATTCAACGTCGTCCTGCTCGAGGCCGGTGCGGCCAAGGTGTCAGTCATCAAGGCGGTGCGTGAGATCACCGGTCTGGGTTTGAAAGAAGCCAAGGACATGGTTGACGGCGCGCCCAAGAACGTCAAGGAAGGCATTGCCAAGGCAGACGCAGAAGCGGCGCTTAAGAAGCTGCTCGATGCCGGTGCCAAGGCCGAATTGAAATAAGCTGTTTCACCAGTGGGCTGGGGGTTCTGAAAAGGGCCCCCAGCCTTTGGCGTTTATGAGAGCGCACTGACAAGCGGGACCGCCGGGCCCATTTGTCAGTGTCTTCTGAGATCGACTGCAGAAGATGCCTTGGTTCGGGTTGCACGCAAGCTGCGATCGTCCGCCAATGATTGGTAGCGGCCAATCACCAAGAAATGACCCCCAGGATTCCCAGTCTTTGCCCGGAGATTTCATGGCTTATACCTACACTGAACGCAAGCGGATTCGCAAAAGTTTTGGCAGCCGCGACAGCGCGCTGAAAATTCCCTACCTGTTGCAGATGCAAAAAGACGCTTATGTCGCCTTTTTGCAGGCTGATGGCGACCCGAAGAAGCGGGCCTGTGAAGGCTTGCAGGCGGCATTTGAAGCCACCTTCCCGATCGTCTCACACAACGGCTTTGTCGAGATGAAATACCTCGACTACAGTCTGGCCAAACCTGGCTTTGACGTGCGCGAGTGCCAGACCCGCGGTCTGACCTATGCCTCGGCGGTGCGCGCCAAGGTGCAGCTTTTCATTTACGACCGTGAGGCCTCGACCTCGCAAAACAAGGTGATCAAGGAGGTCAAGGAGCAAGAAGTCTATATGGGTGAAGTGCCCCTGATGACTGACAAAGGCTCGTTCATCATCAATGGCACCGAGCGGGTCATCGTCTCCCAGTTGCACCGTTCGCCCGGCGTGTTCTTCGAGCACGACAAAGGCAAAACGCACAATTCGGGCAAGCTGCTGTTTTCCGCCCGCATCATTCCCTACCGCGGCTCCTGGTTGGACTTCGAGTTTGATCCGAAAGACATCCTCTATTTCCGCGTTGACCGCCGACGCAAAATGGCGGTGACCATCCTGCTCAAGGCCATCGGCCTGAGCAGCGAGTCGATCCTGGCCCATTTTTTTGTCAACGACAACTTCCGCCTGCAAGACAGCGGTGCCCAGATGGAATTCGTTGCCGAGCGCCTGCGCGGCGAAGTGGCACGCTTTGACATCACCGATAAAAGCGGCAAAGTGATCGTGGCCAAGGACAAACGGGTCACGGTACGGCACACGCGCGAGCTTGAGCAATCGAATACCACGCACGTCAGCGTGCCGGAAGATTTTCTGCTGGGCCGGGTGGTGGCGCGCAACATCGTTGATGCTGAAACCGGCGAAATCCTGGCCAAGGCCAACGAGGAGCTGACCGAGGTGCTGCTGAAAAAACTGCGCAGCGCCAACGTGCATGAACTGGCCTGCATTTACACCAACGAGCTCGACCAGGGTGCCTACATCTCGAACACGCTGCGCAACGACGAGACGGCTGACGAATTCGCCGCCCGGGTGGCGATTTACCGCATGATGCGCCCAGGCGAGCCGCCGACCGAAGACGCGGTGCAAGCGCTGTTCCAGCGCCTTTTCTACAACCCCGACACCTATGATCTGTCGCGCGTCGGACGCATGAAGTTCAACGCCAAAATGGGCCGGCCGGAATCGACTGGCCCGATGGTGCTGACCAACGAAGACATTTTGTCGGTGGTCAAAGTGCTGGTGGACCTGCGCAATGGCCGTGGTGAGGTTGATGACATCGACCACCTGGGCAACCGGCGCGTGCGCTGCGTCGGCGAACTGGCCGAAAACCAGTACCGCATCGGCCTGGCGCGCATTGAAAAAGCGGTCAAGGAACGCCTCGGTCAGGCCGAGCAAGAGCCCTTGATGCCGCACGACCTGATCAACAGCAAACCGATTTCGGCGGCTCTGAAAGAGTTTTTTGGTGCCTCGCAACTGTCGCAGTTCATGGACCAGACCAACCCGCTGTCAGAAATCACGCACAAGCGCCGCGTCTCGGCGCTTGGCCCGGGCGGTTTGACACGGGAACGCGCCGGCTTTGAGGTGCGCGACGTGCACGTCACGCACTACGGACGCTTGTGTCCGATTGAAACCCCTGAAGGCCCCAACATCGGCCTGATCAACTCGCTCGCGCTGTACGCGCGCTTGAACGACTACGGCTTCATCGAAACCCCTTACCGGCGTGTTACCGATGGCAAGGTGACGATGGACATTGATTACCTGTCGGCCATCGAAGAAGGCAAGTACGTCATCGCGCAGGCCAACGTCAATGTGGACCAGGAAGGCAAGCTCAGCGGCGACATGATCTCGGCACGCGAAGGCGGCGAAACCGTTTTTGTCACTTCCGAGCGGGTGCAGTACATGGACGTGTCACCGGCGCAGATCGTCTCGGTGGCGGCCTCATTGGTGCCGTTCCTGGAACACGACGATGCCAACCGCGCCCTGATGGGCGCCAACATGTCGCGCCAGGCGGTGCCGGTGTTGCGGCCGGAAAAACCGCTGGTCGGCACCGGCATCGAAGCGGTGGCGGCAGTCGATTCCGGCACCGTGGTGGTGGCCCGCCGCGGTGGCGTGGTGGATTATGTTGATGCCACCCGGATCGTGATCCGCGTCAACGACAAGGAAGCGCAAGCCGGTGAAGTCGGGGTCGATATTTACAACCTGATCAAATACCAGCGCTCCAACCAGAACACCAACATCCATCAGCGCCCGATCGTCAAAAAAGGCGACCAGTTGGTCAAAGGCGACGTGATCGCCGACGGCGCTTCCACCGATCTGGGTGAGCTGGCGCTGGGGCAGAACATGCTGGTGGCGTTCATGACCTGGAACGGCTACAACTTTGAGGATTCGATCCTGATCAGCGAACGCGTCGTCGCCGATGACCGCTACACCTCGGTGCACATCGAAGAGTTGGTAGTGATGGCGCGCGACACCAAGCTCGGTTGCGAGGAAATCACGCGCGATATTCCCAACCTGAGCGAGCAGCAGCTCAACCGGCTCGATGAGTCGGGCATCATTTTTGTCGGTGCCGAAGTGCAGCCGGGCGACACCCTGGTGGGCAAAGTCACGCCCAAGGGTGAAACCACGCTGACACCGGAAGAAAAACTGTTGCGCGCCATCTTTGGTGAAAAGGCCAGCGATGTCAAAGACACCTCGTTGCGCGTCGAGCAGGGCTCGCAGGGCACGGTGATCGATGTGCAGGTGTTCACGCGCGAAGGCCTGACGCGCGACCGCCGGGCGCAGCAAATCATCGACGACGAGCTCAAGCGCTTCCGCCTCGACCTCAACGACCAGTTGCGTTTGGTGGAAGCCGATGCGTTTGACCGCATCGAGAAGTTGCTGCTGGGCAAGGTTGCCAACGGCGGCCCGCTCAAGCTCGCCAAGGGCAGCAAGATCGACAAGGCCTACCTGGCCTCGGTGGAAAAATTCCACTGGTTCGACATCCGGCCGGCCAGCGACGACGTGGCAGCGCAGCTTGAGAGCATGAAGAATTCGATGGAACAGACGCGCCACAGCTTTGATCTGGCGTTTGAAGAAAAGCGCAAGAAATTGACGCAGGGCGACGAGCTGCCCGCCGGCGTGCTGAAAATGGTCAAGGTCTATCTGGCGGTCAAACGCCATTTGCAGCCGGGCGACAAAATGGCCGGCCGGCACGGCAACAAGGGCGTGGTGTCGAAGATTGTTCCGGTTGAAGACATGCCGTTCATGGCCGATGGCCGGCCCTGTGACATCGTGCTCAACCCACTGGGCGTGCCCTCGCGGATGAACATCGGCCAGGTGCTCGAAGTGCACCTGGGCTGGGCCGCCAAGGGCATTGGCCAGCGTATCGCCGACATGTTGCAGGCGCAAACCCGGGTGGCCGAATTGCGCCAATTCCTCTCTGACCTGTACAACAGCACCGGACGCAAGGAAGACCTGAGCCAGCTCAACGATGAGCAGTTGCTCGAGATGGCCGGCAACCTGGTCAACGGCGTTCCGTTTGCCACGCCGGTGTTCGACGGTGCGTCGGAAGCCGAAATCCGCTCCATGTTGCGGTTGGCGTATTCGGACGACAACGTCAAGGAGATGGGTCTGACACCGTCGCGCACGCAAGCCCACCTGTACGATGGACGCAGCGGCGATCCATTTGATCGGCCGACCACGGTGGGTTACATGCACTACCTCAAGTTGCACCACCTGGTGGACGACAAGATGCACGCGCGCTCAACCGGCCCCTACAGCCTGGTGACGCAGCAACCGCTGGGTGGCAAGGCGCAGTTCGGTGGTCAACGCTTTGGTGAAATGGAAGTCTGGGCGCTGGAAGCCTACGGGGCGGCCTACACGCTGCAAGAGATGCTCACCGTCAAGTCCGACGATGTGCAGGGGCGCACCAAGGTCTATGAGAGCATCGTCAAGGGCGAGCACTCGATCGATGCCGGCATGCCGGAGTCGTTCAATGTGCTGGTGAAGGAAATTCGTTCCCTGGGCATAGACATTGAACTTGAACGTTCGTGAAACCTTGCGCGACAGAGCAAGATTGCTTGGCAAATTTGCTCTGTCCTCAACTTGCCGGAAATTTTGCGGGACAGACCGCAGTTACGCGAAGCGAACCAGCTCTGTCCTCAACTTGCCGGATATTTTGCGGGACAGACCGCAGTTACGCGAAGCGAACCAGCTCTGTCCTCAACTTG
>JAVHQY010000244.1:0-1440 GCA_036171375.1 Rhodoferax sp.
CACCAGCACTATTCCGAAAGACACATTTCGCACGGAAAAACTGGTGAACCAATTTTCTCGCCTGGAAATGATTGACAAGCCCACAGGAGCTTGAAATGCTAGACTTTGCCATGACCGCGCGCCTTGGTGAGTTTGCTGAGTACTGCTGTGAACTGTTGTCCACCGCCGGTCCATGTGTGGCTCGTCGCATGTTCGGCGGCTATGGCATCAGTACCGAAGGTCTGACGATTGCCATTCTGGCTGATCTGGGGCAGGGTGAAAAACTTTGGCTAAAGGCCAGCCCGGATTCGATTCCGATGTTTGAGTCCGCGGGTTGCAAACCCTTCACATTTCTGGTCAAAGGAAAGCCCCAAAGCATGAACTACTACAGTGCTCCCGATGAGGCCATGGAATCGGCACGAGAGATGGAACCCTGGGCGCATCTGGCATTGCAGGCGGCGCTAGCGGCACACCAGCCCAAGATCAAACGCTCCAAAATTAAATAAAGACAGAAAGCCTCGCTCCAATTTATCTTGCCACATCAAGAGGGCCATCGGCGGGCGATTTTGTCTGCTACTTTGATTGCACCGCACTAATCCCCAACACGCTGGAGTCCTTGGCACCGTGACCGGCCGCGATCAGTTGGTCCATGCGCCCTGCTACTGACGGCAGCACGGCCAGTGGGCGGTTTCCTGCGGTCTCAAGCATCAAGCGCACATCTTTGCGGGCCATCGTCAGCTCAAAGCTCGGCGTGAAATCGCCTTTTGCCATCTTCATGCCACGCCCGGTCACAATCGCATTCAGGTCAATCAAGCCGAGCAGTTTGATGGCATCTTCGCCGCTCACGTTGCTTGCCTGCGCCAGGGTCAATACGTCAGCCATGACCGCCGACACACCGATGATCATGGCATTACCAAACAATTTGTTCGCAGCCGCCAGATCAGTGCGCTCACCCAGGTATTGCACGCGGCCCGTCATTTTGGAGAGGTCCGATTTGATCGCTTCGAAGAGCAGCTTTGGCCCGGCGACCATCATTGAACCCTGCGCGGTGCGTGCTGCAGGCGGCCCCATGAAAACCGGGCAGTGCAGGTACTTCACTCCCTCAGCTTTGAGCCGTTTGGCACGTGCTGCGGTGCGTGTGGGCAACGTGGTGGTGTGATCAATGATGAGCGCATCAGGTAGCAACCCGCCACGCGCTGCGGCGAGCACTTCTTCAACCACATCGTCGTCCTTGAGCACCAGGTGAACACGCTGCGCGCCACGCACCGCTTCGGCCGGACTCGCCGCTGCAATCACACCGAACTGCGCGAGCGCCTGAAGTTTGTCGGGTGAACGGTTCCACGCGGTCACCGTGTCGCCGCGTCTGGCCGCGGCTTCAGCGAAAGCGCTACCGAGCAAGCCAGTACCGAGAAATGCAATGGTTGACATAAATTGGCTCCTTCTAGCTGTTGGTGACTGCGG
>JAVHQY010000245.1:0-7028 GCA_036171375.1 Rhodoferax sp.
GTGCCGTTTTGGGCGCTGGTATCACGGTCCCGGTCAGGTGCGTTACGGCAGCATCAGTCAATACCAGGAGATCAATGCGCTGCACCAGCGAATACACGCCTTGGGCAATGAAGTTGGCACCCTGTGCAACGCCGGGCAGCATGGTCAGGCGCGCATCTGCATGACCGAACTGACGGCCTTGCGGGACCAGCTTGTGGCGCAACTGCATGCTTTGGCTGAGGTCATCAGGACCTGACCCACAGTCAGGTGACGCTGATCACAACGAACGAACACGAACCGGTGCATGTTCACGGCAAGTTTCAAGGACCCGAGTCGAGGGCCGAAATCGTCTTGGTCGGTGGGGTTGTAGAGGAAATAGATTACACCAGTGTTGCAGGGCGAACGCCGCTGGGCACCAATGAAATGCGCTTTTTTCAGGAAATTGTCGAAGCCAGGGCTGACGAGATTGTGGCCAAGTGGATTGATTTTTTTGTGCTGCACAAATCGATTGTGTTCGAACGTGTCACCAGGAGATTGAGATGAGTCATACGCCGATCAACATCCTATCCGCCCAGCGCTCAGGTGCTTATCGTCTGCACTTGCTGTTTGATGACAAGACCGTTCAGGAAGTGGATTTTGAGCCAGAACGTTTCGCCAGTTTCAAGGTGCAGTATGGCGAGCTGGTTTGGGGCGACTATGACCTGTGCTTTCCGGTCATGGACCTCTACCACAACTCCATTGAGCACCACGAAGTGTTGGCGACCGTCTGAACGAAAGCGGTTGCTGGCCTTACCTATCACCTGACCTGGCTAATTTGCCGCCATTGACTGAAAAGCAAAAGGCGGAACTCACGGCTTTGGCCAATATGCCGGATCTAGGTTCAATACCCCATGGCGGCACCGGCGGGACGGCGGCCGTCGTTGGCACCGTAATAAAAGCCGGGACGCACCCGGCCTGAGACGGCAGCATCATTGCCCGAGCTGGCGGCACCCACACCGGCCGCAGCGGGCAGGCCGATCAGGATCAGCTCGGCCGCACCCCACGGGCTTTGCTCGGTCATCTGGTAACCCATTTCGCGCAGGATTTTCAGACTGTCTGCCGACACGCCACGGGTTTCATAAAACACCTGGTCCGGCAGCCATTGATGGTGGATGCGCGGCGCATCCACGGCTTCCTGCGGTGCCATGCCGTGGTCGATCACATTGAGCGCCGTTTGCAGCGTGATGGTGATGATTCTGGAGCCGCCCGGTGAACCCAGCACCATGAAGGTTTTGCCGTCCCGGGTCACCAGCGTTGGTGACATCGATGACAGCGGCTGCTTGTGCGGGGCGATGGCATTGGTTGCTCCCTGCACCAACCCATAAAGATTCTTCACCCCCAGCTTGACGGTGAAATCATCCATTTCGTCGTTCAGGAAAAAACCGGTTCCGGGTGCAATCACCACGGCACCGAAGCGGCCGTTGATGGTGTAGGTGGTCGAGACCGCATTGCCGTCCTTGTCAACGATTGAGTAGTGGGTGGTTTCCAGCTTTTCATGCGGTGCCAGGCCAGGTTGCACCTGCGCCGAAGGAGTGGCTTTGTCGACGCTGATTTTTTCACGAATGGCAGCGGCATAGGGCTTGCTCAACAGCAGTTCCAGTGGATTCTCCACAAACTGCGGGTCACCCAGAAAAGTGTTGCGGTCCATGAAAGCGTGGCGCATGGCTTCGCTCATCAGGTGGATGGTGGCGGCCGAATTGAAACCCAACGCTTTGATGTCGAAGCCTTCGAGCGTGTTGAGAATCTGGCACATGGTGGTGCCACCAGAACTGGGCGGCGGTGCCGAAACAAAAACATAGCCACGGTAAGTGCATGACACAGGAGCGGCTTCACTGATTTGGTAAGTGGCAAAATCGGCCGCAGTGAGCACGCCACCGCCGCGCCTGGAGGCTTGCTCCACCGCTTTGGGAATGGCCCCCCGGTAGAACGCCGCCGGACCGTGGCGTGCAATGGCTTGCAGTGTGCGCGCCAAGTCTTTTTGCACCAACCGGTCGCCCGGTTGCAACGCTGAGCCGTCGCGGCGCAGAAAGATTTTGGCGCTCTCCCGGTCTTGTTTGAACAGCGCTACGCTGGTGTCGAGAATGTCGGTGTCAGCGCGGGTGAGAATAAAACCATCGCGCGCTAGCTTGATGGCCGGTTGCATCACTTGCGCGCGCGTGAGCCGACCGTACTGACGTTGCGCCGTGTCCAGCCCGAGCACGGTGCCGGGCACACCGACCGCCAGGTAGCCCAGCAAACTGGCGTTCTTGACCACGTTGCCGGCGGCATCGAGGTACATGTTGGCGCTGGCCGCTGCTGGCGCTTTCTCGCGGAAGTTGAGAAACGTGTCGCGCCCGTCGGCCAGGTGAATGGTCATGAAGCCGCCGCCGCCAAGGTTGCCGCAGCACGGGTTGACCACGGCTTGCGCGTAACCCACGGCCACCGCTGCATCGATCGCGTTGCCGCCCATCTTCAGAATGTCAACGCCGATTCTGGACGCCAGGTGTTGTGAAGTCACGACCATGCCGTGGCTGGCTTCCACCGCTGGCACCGATGCCGCCTGGAGTTGTCCCAGCAGAGCCCATGCAAGCATTGCCGTCAACCGCAGTCGCCAGCCATGACTGATTTCCATACGATGCCTTTCAAAACTCAAGTTGGTGACGCAGCTTAACCGCTTGTGTCCATTGGCCAAGCGCCGGCTGCACGTTGCGGGATTTTGAGCGATACTCGTCAAAAAGACGCTGGCCGATGGTCGGCGGACAACCCAACTGTATTGCCACTCCCGCATGAATCTTTTCCCGTGAAGCTCGATCCACTCGACCAAGAACTACAGCGCCGCCTGCCCAGCCCGCAGGGGGTGGCGCTGGCAATCATGCAGGCTTGCCGCCGCGAAGAGGTATCGGTGACCGAAATTACCGAACTGGTGCAGTCCGACCCTGCACTCACCGGGCGCTTGCTGGCGCAGGCCAACGTCGCTGCCACCGGCGCGCGTGCCGTGGTGTCGGTGGCGCAGGCGGTGAACCGTCTCGGGCTGCAGGCGGTGCGCCAGTTGGCGCTGAGTTTTTCGCTGCTGGACCAGTTCGCGCAGGGCCACTGTGCCGCTTTTGATTACCCCGGCTACTGGAGTCACTCGCTGCTGATGGGGCTGGTGTTGCGTGATCTGGGACCACTGTGCCAGCTTGGCGCGGCGGACGAATTGTTTTCCTGTGGCTTGTTGTGCCGCATTGGCAACTTGGCGCTGGCCACCGCCTATCCGCTTGAGTACAGCAAACTTTTGCAAACGGGTGCCCAGGGCGGCGACCTGCTCTCGCTCGAGCAAAAAGCGTTGCACATCGACCATCTGCGCTTGTCAGTGCTGTTGCTGACGCAGTGGGGACTGCCGTCTTCCATGTCCGCGCCGGTGCTGTTTCATGAGAAGCCGGCATCGTCTGAGCATGCCAAAGGCTCACGCGCCCGACAATTTGCGCAACTGCTGCATCTGGCGCTGCGACTGGCCGATTTTTTGGTGATGCCGCAAAGCGAGCAGGCCTACCGCATCTCCGAGCTCACCGTGCTGGCTAGCGAGTTCGGGCTCAATGCTGAAGAGTTGGCGCAGCACGTCGATACGTTGACGACGCAGTGGCAGCAGTGGGGTCGCACGCTCAAAATCCAGACCCACGAAACACCTTCGTTCACAGAATTGGCGCAAAACGCGCAGCGGCCCGACCAGGATCCCAACACCGCCTGGCTGCGGGTGTTGATCGTTGCCGAGGACAGCGCGCTGCGCGAGTTGCTCGAAGTCTGGCTCAAGCAAGAATGCCACTACAGCGTCATGACCGCCGACAATGGGCAAGCGGCGCTGGCGTTGGCGGTTGATTTCAAACCGCACGTGGTGCTGACCGGCTGGTCGATGCCGGTGCTGGATGGCATCGGGTTGTGCCGAGCCTTGCGCAGCAGTCAGTGGGGTCAATCGATTTACATTTTGATGATCACCGGCAAGGATTCCGAAAGCGAACTGATCGCGGCCTTCGATGCGGGTGTTGATGACTATCTGATCAAGCCGGTCAGCATTCCGGCATTGCGGGCGCGGCTCAAGGCGGCGTGGCGTTTTGTTCGCCTGCGTGATGCCTGGGAGCGTGACCATCACCTGCTGCGCGATGCTGCGGCCGACCTGGCGCTGAGCAACCGGCGGCTGCAGCACGAAGCGCTGAGCGATCCGCTCACCGAACTGGCCAACCGGCGCGCCGGTCTGACTGCGCTGGCGCAGGCCTGGAGCGCTGCCAGCCGCTATGGCCACAGTTTGAGTCTGATCAGCCTCGATGTTGATCACTTCAAAGCGATCAACGACGTTTATGGCCACACCGTTGGTGACCTGGTGCTGCAAAGCATCAGCCACGGCTTGCGCACGGCGGCGCGGCGCGAGGACACGGTGTGCCGCTGGGGTGGCGAGGAATTCATGGTGGTCTCTCCCAACGTTGGAATGCGTGAGGCCTTGCTGGCAGCCGAGCGTTTGCGCAAGACCATCGCCGCGCAGGAAGTCATGGTGGCTGGGCAGTCGATCAAGGTCACGGTCAGTTTGGGCGTGACGGCGTGGGAAAGCGGCATGAGCGACGCAGAACAACTGCTGGTGGCTGCTGACCGCGCGCTGTACGCTGCCAAATCGGGCGGTCGCAACCGCATTGTGGTCAGCGTCAATGGGCAATTGCGTATCGTCAATGGCACCAGCGCTGAGTGAACATCGTTCACAGCCGCAGCGCTGCTGCGTAACCGGTCATCTCCAGGTAGCCACGGCCGATCAGCTTGCCAGCAGCATCAAAGAGTTCAGTCAAACCTTCCCAATAGACCGCTCCGACCGAGCGTCGGCTGTCGAGTTCTTGCGCGTCCAGCACGGCCCGGATGCGGTAGAGCCCGGCGGCAGCGGCGATGGGGTCGGGGTGTTTGATGTGCAGCAGCCACTCCACCGGGTAGCGCGCTTGCGTCAGCGGGCTGCGCCAGAAACGCACCGGTTCAAACTTCAGATCGTCGCTTCCAAAGATCAGCGCCGTGGCTGCGGCCGTGCCGACGCGAAACGAGCCGCCGGCCCATTGCGGCTGGCCGCTTGGTGTGCGCAGCTGAAACGCCGTCAGCGCGCTGCCGTCAAACAGATTGATCCCGATCCAGTCCCAACCGACGGTCTGCGAATCCAGCAGGCTCTGACTCCATTCGTGATCGAGCCAGGCGCTGGCGCGTGTCTCGGCATCGAGTTCAAAAAGCGTTCCGCGCAGCGTGATGCGACCCGCCACAACCAATTGCGGCTGGCTGTAGTAGTAGCTCGCCTGCGCAGCCTGCGGGCCTTTGCGTGACCAGCCCTGCTCGCCTTGCAGCAGCACTGGCTGCGTTGGCGTGAACTGCAAGTCGAGTGCGAAATCGGCTGCCGGCAACTGTGCCAGGTAGCGCTCAACTGAGCCACTTTGGGCCGGGTTGGCGGGCGTGCGACGCAGCCGCCAGTTGTCCAGGCGCAGTTCAGTATCGGTCTGGCTGGCCGCTGCCCGATCGAGTCGCGCCGAACCCGAGGCGCGCGCAACGCGCTGGTCGTGAAAAAACTGCTTGCCCGACACGTCGGTGACGGCGGCGTGGGCAAAGAAAAGTTGTTTGGCCGCGAAGGCCGAAGTCATGGCTTGCGTGGCGGCCACGCGCGAGCGGAAAAAAGTGATTTGAAAGCCGAAGCTGCGTCCTTTTGAACTGGCATAGCCGGTCAGGTACCACCATTCAATGGCAAAGTCAGGATGACTGCCAAAGTCGCGCGGGAAATGCAGGCGTGTGCTGTCTTGCGGTGACGGCTTGGTGCTGTTTTGCGCGCTGGCCGGCAAGGGCCACAGCGGCAGGCTCAGCGCGGCACCCAGCACCGCCCGGCGTGTGGGCAACGGCGCGGGGGTGAAGCGGGCACCCTGCCAACTGCCGCGCCGCGCAAGTTCTTCCGAAAGACGCGGTGCCAGCTCGGACAAGCGCAGGTTCCACTCCGGTGCCATTTTGAGTGACGGCGGCACTTCGCTGCCGACGCGCTGTAGCACGATCGCCGACGACAACCGCTCGATGTAGTCGGCCAGCAGTTCGATGCAGGCTTGCTCGCCTAGCAATGGCACACTGGCGGGATCATGCTGCCACTGGCGCGCCAGCGCCGTGCCACGCACCAGTTGCAGTTGATGAATCTTGAGCGCATGGATCGGCAGCGCCGAGAGCTTGCCGGCACCGTCGAGCATGCTCTGCCTTGACTCACCCGGCAGCCCGAGCATGACGTGGGCCGTGACTTCCAGACCACGTGCCGCCGCACGCCGGGTGGCATCAACACTGGCGGCAAAATCATGCCCACGGTTGACGTGCGCCAGCACCGCGTCGTTGCATGATTCAATGCCGATTTCCAGCTCGACGATGTGCTCGCGCGCGAGCTCTGCCAGATAGTCCAGCACCGCGTCGCTCAGACAGTCAGGGCGCGTTCCCAGCGCCAGACCGCAGATCTGCGGATGCGCCAGCGCTTCCTGGTAGCAGGCGCGCAGCCGCTGCAATTCGCCGTAAGTGTTGGAGTAGCTTTGAAAATAGGCGATGAAGCGCGTGGTCGTGGGGTAGCGGCGGTGCAAAAATTCCAGTCCGGCATCGATCTGCGCGGTGATGCTCTGGCTGCGTTCCAGGTAGCCCGGCGTAAAGCCGTCGTTGTTGCAAAAAGTGCAGCCGCCCCAAGCCAGCGTTCCGTCGCGATTGGGGCAGCTGAAACCGGCAATCACCGAGACCTTCTGCACGCGCCCGCCACGGCGCTCTTTGACCTGCTCATTCCAGGCGTTGTAGCGGCGTTTGCCAAAGGGGGAGTGCGCCATGGTGCGTTGACGGGAATCGGGGAAAAGGGGCCAGGTTCGCATTATTACGGAATACCCACCGAAGTTCCATAACCTCGACTTTGCCCTTAGTTGCGCATCCTTTCTGGGCTCAACTCAAACTCGACAAGCTCTCAGCCAACTCGCACACACCAATCGCCTGCACATCCTCACTGATGGGGAAACGCTCTGAACCCGCGTGCACCA
>JAVHQY010000246.1:0-1408 GCA_036171375.1 Rhodoferax sp.
GGCTCTGACCCCCAATTCACGGCCAGACCGTAGATAAATTCAGGAGTTAAACATGACATCTGCCGTAATCGTTTCCACCGCCCGCACCCCGCTTGCCAAGAGCTGGAAGGGTTCTTTCAACATGACGCACGGTGCCACGCTGGGTGGCCATGCCGTGCAGCACGCCATGCAACGCGCCGGACTTGATCCGGCTGAAGTCGAGGACGTGATCATGGGTTGCGCCACGCCCGAAGGTGCCACCGGTGCCAACATTGCGCGCCAGATCGCCCTGCGTGCCGGTTGCCCGGTATCGGTCCCGGGCATGACGGTCAACCGTTTTTGCTCGTCGAGCCTGCAAACCATTGCCATCGCTTCGCAGCGCATCATTGCCGGTGAAGGCAACATTTTTGTGGCGGGCGGAGTGGAGGCGATTTCCTGCGTGCAGCAGGAAATGAACAAACATATGCTGCAAGAGAGTTGGCTGATGGAGCACAAACCGGAGATTTACCTCACCATGCTCGACACCGCAGAAATTGTGGCCAAGCGCTACCACATCAGTCGCCAGGCGATGGACGAGTACGGTGCAGCCAGCCAACAAAAAGCCGCTGCCGCGCTGGCGGCGGGATTGTTCAACGACGAAATTGCGCCGATTACGGTCACCATGGGTGTGGTCGATAAAGTGATGGGATTGATCACCAAGAAAGTCACCGTCAGTCAGGACGAAGGCATTCGCGCCGGCACCACTTACGACGGCATCAAGAATTTGCGCTCGGCACTGCCGGGCGGGATGATTACCGCCGGCAACGCCAGCCAGTTCTCTGACGGTGGCGGTGCCGTGGTGGTGATGCACGAGAAAGTGGCCGAAAAAAGAGGACTCAAGCCGTTGGGCCGTTTCCTGGGTTTTGCCGTCGCCGGATGCGAGCCTGACGAAATGGGCATTGGCCCGGCCGTGGCGATCCCCAAAGTGTTGTCGCGTTTGGGTCTGAAGATCGACGACATTGACTTGTGGGAACTCAACGAAGCGTTTGCCGTTCAAGTGATTTATTGCCGTGACCGGCTTGGCATTCCCAACGATCGCCTCAACGTCAACGGTGGTGCCATCGCAGTCGGCCACCCCTATGGCGTCAGCGGTCAGCGCCTCACCGGCCATGCGCTGATCGAGGGCAAGCGCCGTGGGGCAAAGCGGGTCTGCGTCACCATGTGCATTGGCGGCGGCATGGGAGCGGCAGGGATTTTTGAGGTGCTCTGAACCTCAACGGCTGGAATCCGAACGAGCTGAGTCCGAAAGACCCGTTGGCCGCAACCGGTTGTGGCATCGAACTGCGGTGTAGTGGGCGAAAAGAATGTATCCGTTTTCATTTTTGGCCCCACTCTATCCCCCCCGCCCCCTTCCCGCCCCGCCGGGCGGAAAGGGGGAGCCTCATTTGGC
>JAVHQY010000247.1:0-6861 GCA_036171375.1 Rhodoferax sp.
ATGCGGCGCATGAAAAGAGCTGATTTGGTACCCACAGCGGAGACACTGGAATGAAGTCAAGATTCGGGCGCGACTGGCAAGGGGTTACGGGCGCCATCATATTCACCTTGATTGGCCTGCTGGTGCTCTATTTCGGGCGGAACTTTTCCGATCTAGGCTCGGTTTTTCCCAACGCGATTGGTTCTCTGATGGTGTTTTTCTCAGTTGTATATGCGGTCGTGTCACTGGTGAGGCCGTCCGCAGGTATAGCCCCAGAAACGGGTTCGCTGGCGCGCCGTGTGTTGCTGGTGGCAACGATGTTTGCCTGGGCGCTGCTACTCAATGTGCTCGGTTTTTTGAGCAGCAGCGTGCTGGCCTTTGCGCTGCTGCTGGCAATTGCCAATTATGACCGCTGGACCTGGCGTATGGGATTGGTTTACCTGCTGCTGGGTGTTGTCCTGCTCGGGGGTATGTACCTGACCTTTCGCTACGGTCTGAAAGTTCCGCTGCCGACCGGAGCGCTGATTTGATCTGCCATTGCACTGCCGACAGCATCATATCTAATTGGCGGCATTTTCCGTCGGAACTTCGTAACACTCTAAATCTGTAAAGGAGTCGAACAATGCGGGTGCTTATCACCGAGTTCATGGATGCGGCGGCCGTCGCACAACTCAAGCAACAATTTGAGGTCGAATATGATGCCGATCTGGTCGATCGGCGGCCTGAACTGCTGACAAAGCTGGCTGAGGTGGATGCCCTTATCGTGCGCAATCGCACCCGGGTTGACACCCAGCTGCTGGCTGCCGCGCCACGTTTGCGCGTGGTTGGTCGGCTTGGCGTCGGACTTGACAACATTGATGTGTCGGCTTGCCAGGCGCGCGGCATCGCGGTCTTTCCGGCAACCGGCGCTAACGCGCTGGCAGTGGCAGAGTACGTGGTCGCCACCGTGATGGTGCTGCTGCGCGGTGCCTATCTGTCGAGCGCCGAAATGCTGGCGGGCAAGTGGCCGCGGCCGCGCTTGTCACAAGGCCGCGAGACGGCCGGCCGCACGCTCGGTCTGGTCGGCTTCGGCGGCATCGGCCAACTGACCGCCCGACTTGCGACCGGGCTTGGAATGCGGGTGCTTGCCTATGATCCACCGGTGCCGTCCGATGCGCTGGTGTGGGCGGCCAGCGGCGTTGTGCGCCGCGAGCTCGATGAGCTTTTGGCCGAGGCCGACGCGGTGAGCCTGCATGTGCCGTTAACGGAGCAGACGCGTGGACTGATGGATGCTGCGCGCATTGGTCACATGAAAGTGCAAGCCGTGCTCATCAATACGTCGCGTGGTGGCATCGTGGACGAAGCGGCCCTGGCTGCGGCGCTGGGCAGCGGCAAGCTCGCCGGCGCGGCGCTGGACGTCTTCGAGCGAGAGCCGCTCGCGCAGGGTTCTGCCCTGGCCAGCGCGCCAAACCTTATCCTCACCCCGCACATCGCCGGTGTGACGCATGAATCCAACATCCGCGTCAGCACAATGATCGCCGCCAAAGTAGCGGACGTTTTGCAAGCCGCAGTCAAGCGACCTAACTTTAATATACGATAGCCTGTGCTGATGAATGCCAAAGACGAGTTGACGCTCACGCGCGCACTGCTGCAGACCGACACGGTCAACCCACCGGGCAATGAGCAGGTTCTCGCGCGGCGCATCGGCGCGCTGCTACAGGGCTGGGGTTATGCCGTCGAATTCGACGACTTCGCGCCGCGGCGCTCTAACCTGATCGCAAGCATCGGCGGCGGCCAGACCCGAGCGCCGCTGTGCATGACCGGGCACATGGATACCGTGCCGCTTGGTGCCGCGACATGGAAGCAAGATCCTTTCCAAGGTCAAATTGATGGTGACCGACTTTACGGCCGTGGTGCTACCGATATGAAGTCGGGCGTCGCGGCGATGCTGATTGCAGCGCGCAATCTTGCCAAGCACCTTGCCGGTACGGCCGGTATCAGACTGGTACTGACGGCAGCCGAGGAGGGCGGTTGCGTCGGTTCGCGGCACCTGGCCGAAGAAGCACGGCTGCTCGGGTGTGCGGGTGCCATGGTGGTTGGAGAGCCGACTTCGAATTATCCGCAGGTCGGGCACAAGGGATCGATGAAGTTCTGGGCTAAATTTCACGGTGTATCCGCACACGGCTCGATGCCTCAGTTGGGCGTGAATGCGATCTACAAGGCGGCTGGCGCGATCGAGCGGCTCGCCGCTTTTGATTTCGCGCTCCCGCCCCATCCGGTGATGGGGGCAGCGACGCTGAACGTGAGCATCATGCGCGCTGGTGATACCATCAACTCGGTTCCGGACGAAGCCGTGATCGGGGTCGATGTGCGCTCCGTGGTCGGCCTCGATCATGACGCCATCATTGGGCGTCTACGCAAACTGCTTGGCGATCAGGTGGAAGTCGACCTGTTCCAGAATGCGCCCGCCGTCTGGACTGAGCCGCACAACGAATGGGTGCAGCGCGTGTTTGCGATCTGCGAGCGCATTCAGGGTGAACGACCGGAACCGCGCAGCGCCAGCTTTAACACCGATGCGGGTAACCTGCTTAAGGTTTACCGCGGCACGCCGACTCTGGTGTTAGGTCCGGGCGATGCAGCCCTGGCGCACCAGACCGATGAATACTGCCGCATATCAAAAATCCGCGAATCGGTGGCCATCTACGAAGCCATCATTCGAGACTGGTGCGAAATTTGATGTCATTTTTTTAGGAGAATTGAATGAAACGCTTGAGTCATTTGTTTTTTACTGCGGTTCTGGCGCTTGCTGCGACCACTGCCAGCGCGCAAGTCGGTAGCAAGCTGGTGCACATCATGGTGCCGTTTGCCGCTGGCGGGGTGCAGGACATTCTGGCGCGCTCCATCAGCGCCGAACTTGGTCAGGCACTGGGTACCAGCGTGATCGTGGAAAACCGTGCCGGCGCGGGCGGCACCATCGGCACTGCGGCGGTTGCCAAAAGCGTAGCCGACGGCAGCAACTTGATCATGTCGGCCGCCAGCCACACCATCAACGGTTCGCTCTACCCCAAACTGGCCTACGACCCAATCAAGGATTTCACGGCGATTTCGCACATTGGCAATGTTAGTTATGTGTTGATGATTTCATCCGCCATTCCTGCAAATTCCGTCTCCGAGTTCGTGAAATACGCCAAAGCGAACCCGGGCAAACTCAATTACGCAAGTGCTGGCAACGGCAGCGCCACGCACATGTCGATGGCCTATTTTGTGCGCCTTGCGGGCCTCGACATGGTTCACATTCCGTTCAAGTCGACTGGCGAAGCAGTCAATGAAGTGTTGTCCGGACGTGCCCAGGCAGTCATCGCCGCCAATATTGGCGCTCTTCCTTTTATCAAGGATGCGCGGGTCAGGCTGATTGGTGTCACGGGATCGAAGCCTTCGCGCTTCCTGCCCGGCATCCCGGCCATCGCCGAATCGGGTGTGCCTGGTTATGAATTCGATTCCTGGTTTGGATTGCTGGGGCCGGTGGGCGTACCCCGCGCTAAGGTCGAGCAAATCAACGACGCTGTTGGCAAGCTGCTCAAAGACCCGGTGATCCTGGAACGCCTGGCCAAGCAGGGCATTGAACCGCAGACCCTGAGTCCGGATGCCTTTGGCGATCTGCTGGTTTCAAATTTCGAAAAAATGGCCAAGGTCGTCAAGATTTCAGGCGCTCGCGTGTATTGAGTGCACAGTGCTGTCTGATTATTTTTTTAATCATAGGACTCTTTTCCCATGAAAAGCAACCAACGAATCCGGTATGCCCGGAGTCGACCTGGAAAACTGGACCGGCTTGATGATGCCTGCTGGCACGTCAAAAGCAATCATCGGCAAGGTGTCGGTTTTTGCCCTTGTGTCATTGAAGTCAAAAGAAATTTCGGACTGCGTGTCTTTGAGCGCGAACCACTGCCCAATGGCTCACCCCTAGCCACGACGCCGAACCTTATTCTCGCGCCGCATATCGGCGGCGTTACCTGTGAATCAAACATCCGCGTCAGCACGATGATCGCCGCCAAAGTGGCAAACTCTGTGCGGGCCACCTAGCAAACTGGAGCTATCATGCCTAAATCATCCTTGGAACACTTGACCACACTCGCCGCGACGGCGCTGGTGCGTGCCGGTGCCTCGGCCGAGATGGCCCGTGTCACCGCCGCCGCACTGGTGACGGCGGAGGCTCAGGGTTTGACCTCCCACGGTTTGTCGCGCGTACCTCAGTACGCAAGCAATCTCCGCCATGGCCGTGTCAATGGCAGCGCACAGCCGCACGTCGTTCGAGCGAAGGCCGCTGCTTGTCTGATCGATGCCGATGAAGGCTTGGCCTTCCCGGCTTGTGCCCTGGCCGTCAAAGAAGCGATAGCCCGCGCCCGTGAGTGCGGCGCAGCCTTTGCCGGTATTACCCGCAGCCATCATTTTGGTGTCGCCGCTTACCATCTGGAACCGGTCGCTGCCGCCGGTATGGTTGGTCTGGCGTTTGGCAATTCGCCCTCAGCCATGCCCGCTTGGGGTGGCCGCCGTCCCATCTTTGGTACCAACCCGATTGCTGCGGTGTTTCCGCGCCGCAACCATCCCCCGCTTACTATCGATTTGTCGTTATCAGAGGTCGCCCGCGGCAAGCTGATGGTGGCCGCAAAGGCTGGCAAGTCAATCCCGGAAGGCTGGGCACTGGACAAGGATGGTAATCCCACCACCGATCCGAACGCCGGACTGGCTGGCATGATGCTACCAGCAGGCGGTGCCAAGGGTGCCATGCTGGCGATGGTGGTCGAGCTGTTGTGTTGCGCTCTCACCGGTGCGGCTTTTGGTTTTGAAGCGGATTCGTTCTTTGCCGATGAGGGTAATCGGCCGCATATCGGGCAGGCCTTTCTGGTCGTGGACCCGGCGGCGCTTGCTGGCGCACAAGTGTTTGGTGAGCGCATTGAGACGCTGGTAGCGGCGATGTTGCAAGACCCCGGGGTGCGCCTGCCAGGGTACCGCCGTTTTGAACTGGCCCGCCGGGCGCAGGCCGAAGGTATCGAAGTAGCAGCGCCGCTGCTCGAACAACTCGAAGCACTGGCGCGCGCGAGCTGATCGGCGTTCAGGGCGCCAGACGCTCGCGGATCCAGGTTGGTGCGCGGGCGTCCATGACACCCGTTGCTGGGCCAAGTGTATAGCGCAGCCGGTCATGCAGACGGCTCGGCCGACCCTGCCAAAATTGCCACTGGTCGGGCTTGAGCCGGTAGCCGCCCCAATGCGGTGGCCGCGGTGGGTTCAGCAAAAATTGGGCCGCATATTTGGCGGCGTTGGCCAGCAGCACGCCACGCCCGGAAATCACTTCGCTTTGTGGTGAGGCCCAGGCACCGATGCGCGAATCGAGTGGCCGGCTGTGAAAGTAAGCGTCGCTTTCTTCGGCGCTGATTTTCTCCACCAGGCCTTCGATACGCACCACACGCTCAAGCTCGACCCAGTGAAATTGCAGCGCCGCATAAGGATTGCCCGCCAGTTCTTGTCCCTTGCGGCTCTCAAAGTTGCTAAACCAGGTGATGCCGCGCTCGTCGAACCCCTTGATCAGCACCACGCGCGTGCTCGGGCGCAAGTTGCTGGCCACCGTGGCCAAGGTCATGGCGTTGGGTTCTGGCACTTCAGCGCTGATGGCTTCGTTGAGCCACTGCTCAAATTGGCGCAGCGGATCGGTCTGCGATGCGGCTTCGCTCAGCTCGGCACGCTCATAACTTTTACGCAAACTGGCCAAGTCCGTCATGCTGTTCCCGCTTAACTGTGCAAGGACTCGTACTTGGCTTGCAATTCTTCCGGGCTCTCGTTGAAATCGGGGTTGGCGATGATGCAGTCGGCGGGACAAGCCAGTTTGCATTGCGGCTCGTCTTCGGCACCGACGCATTCGGTGCAGCGCAGCGGGTCGATCACGTACAGCGGGTCGCCAACGGCAATCGCTTCGTTCGGGCAGACCGGGCGGCAAGCGTCGCAAGCAGTGCAGTCTTCGGTAATCATTAAGGCCATGATGGGTTCCTGTTGGGTTTGGAATTGGTGAAATAAAGATCAGGCCGCAGCCATGCTTTCAAGTTGCGATATTTTGCCATGCCGGAATGCCCCCCACAGCGCCGCGCCTATGGCACCAGCGTAAATGGAGTCGGGGTGCGAGCGCGCCGTGACCAGCACTTTCTCAGTCACCATTTCTTCCTGGATGGCAGCCAGCAAGCCGGTGTCCATCGCCATGCCACCGGTGATCAGCGCCGCGCCGGTCTTGATACCGGTGATTTTCAGCAGCTTGACGATGCGCGAAGCCATCGACTGGTGAATGCCCTTCAAAATGTCGGCCGTGGCAATGCCGCGCGAAACCATATTGATGACATCGGTTTCGGCCAGCACGGCACAAATGGAACTGACTTTTTCCGGATCTTTCGAGCTGCATGACAGCGGCCCGATTTCTTCCAGTGCCACACCCAGGTAGCGCGCAATGTTTTCCAAAAAACGCCCTGAGCCGGAGGCGCACTGGCTGGTCATCTTGTAGGAGAGCACTTTGCCGCGCTCGTCGATGTAGATGGCGCGACCATTGAGCGCACCAATGTCCACCACGGCGCGAGCAGTGGGGTCGAGAAACACGCCGCCACGGGCGTGCGTCGTCATGGAGTAGAAGTGACCTGTGGCGAACTTGACGTTCTCGCCTTCGCCGGTGGTGGCGATGTAATCAACCTCTTCGCGTGCCAGACCGGCCTCGGCCAAGACCGCATCGAGACCTTCTTGCGCCAGCGTCATGGCATCGCGGCTGCGAATGCGCTCAACGCGCTTGGCCAGCCACTCGTGCTGGTCACCTTCGGAGCGGAACAGAACCGATTTGACTGCGCCTGAGCCGATGTCGATGCCGATGGTGGT
>JAVHQY010000248.1:0-26567 GCA_036171375.1 Rhodoferax sp.
AAGGAATACCCGAACGTCAAACTCATTGAATTCGGGAAAATAAAGGCCGATCGGTCTGCCGCTGCCATACTGGGTCTGGAGACAGGTGCGCGCCTGTTTCGTTTTGTCAACCAGCTTGAACTCGGCGGCGCTCCGGTGGTGATCGACGAGATCTTGTTGCCTGAGCGCCTATTTTCGCGGCTCACCGAGAAAACCTTGCGTGAACGTCCGGCTACCTTGTACCAGCTTTACCAGCATGATTTCAGTGTGACCGTGATCCATACGAAAGAGCGTTTGCGCTCGGTGGCAGCCGATGCATTCAAGGCCAACCTGCTCGGGATCAAGACCGGAGATCCGCTGTTGCAGATCATCCGGACCGCATTCTCATTCAAAGAGCAGCCGGTGGAACTGCGCTATTCCTATGTGGATACACGACACCACGAATATAGCGATGTGACAATGCGCGAGCGACCAACACGCTAAATTCCGCTCAGCAAAACCATCACCAACGAGACCGTCACCAGAGCCAGCATGGTTGAAACCGCCATGCTGGCCGTCACCAGTTCCTCGGCCGCCTGGTAGCGCTGCGAAAACATGAACACGTTGGCACCAATCGGCAGTGCTGCCACCACAACCATCACCTTGAACGGTATGCCACGCAATCCCACCGACCAGCTCAGCAACGCGACCAAGGCTGGGAAGACCACGCTCTTGAGCAGGCTCAACCCGAGCGCGGCGCGCAGGTGGTCACCCACCCGCACAAAGCCCAGACTCACACCCACCAACAGCAATGCCACCGGCCCAAAAGAGCTGCCCAGCAAATGCAGCGGGCTGTCCAGCAGCGGCGACAGCACCCAGCCGGTTTGCGCAAACAGCAAGCCGGCGATGATGGGCAGCGGCACCGGGTGAATGAGTCCAGCGCGCACAGCGGCCCAAACGCTGCGCCACAGCGGTTGGTTCATGGCGGCGGCATCCAAGGCGCGTTCGCGTGCCAGCGCCCACTCCAGAATCAGCGCGGCCAGCGTCAACAACACCAGCGCGTGAACCGAAATCAGGGTAAACAGCATCACCAGCCCCGCCTGTCCGTAGGCCAGGCCCACCAGCGGCACACCGATCATCACCGTGTTGCCAAATGTCGCACCCAGCGCCAGCACCGTGGCCTTGCGCGTCACACCCAGCCACACCAGCATTGCCACAAACAGCAGCGCGACAGCGACAAAATACATCGCCAGCGGCTTGAAGTTGAGTTGCTCGATGCGAGCGCTGCTCATGGTGCGAAACAGCAGCGCCGGCATCAGTACCATGAACGCTAGGTTGGACAGATCCTTGTTCCCCTCGGCCCTGATCCAACCCAGACGCGCGGCCATGAAACCGGTTGCAATCAGCAGGGCCACCGGCACCAGAGTCGACAGTACCGGGTTATTCATGCTGGAAAAAGTGCTCCAGCTCCTGCACTGGCACGGGCCGACCAAACAGATAACCCTGGAAGTGATGACAGCCCACACTGTTGAGAAAATCGCACTGGGTTTGCGTCTCCACGCCTTCAGCAATGACCGTCAATTCAAGGCCCTCCGCCATGGCCACCGTGGTTCGCACCAGTGCCGCATCCTTGGCGTTGTTCAAGGCATCAGTGACGAACGACTGATCGATTTTGACCTGATCCAGCGGCAGACGCTTGAGGTACGCCAGCGATGAGTAGCCGGTGCCAAAGTCATCGAGCGAAAAACCAACGCCATGCGCCTTGAGCGCGAGCATTTTGGCGACGATGCCCTCAATGTCCTGCACCAGCAAGCTCTCGGTGAGTTCGAGCTTGAGGCGCGTCGCCGGGGCGCCGGTGCGATCAAGCGTCGACAGCACGTCGGCAACGAAGCTCTCCAGATAGAACTGGAGCGCGCTGACGTTGACAGCAATCGTCAGGTGTGCCTTGCTCGGCTCCAGCGACCATTGCTGCAATTGCTGGCAAGCACTCTCCAGCACCCATTGGCCCAGCGGCAGGATCAGGCGTGTTTCTTCGGCCAGGGGAATGAACTCGGCCGGCGAAACCAGACCCCGCTGCGGGTGCTGCCAGCGCAGCAAAGCTTCAACACCCACCAGTTGCCCCTGCTGATCCACTTGCGGCTGGTAGTAGAGCAGAAATTGCTTTTGCTGCAAGCCAACGCGCAGCGCCGCTTCAAGCTCGGTGCGCTGATTGAGCAGGGTCTGCATTTGGGTGTTAAAAAACCGCAGCGTGTTGCGCCCGCTGTCCTTGGCCTGGTACAACGCCATGTCAGCGTGCTTGAACAATTCTTCCACCGAAGCATGCCGCGCGTTGAACAGCGCCACACCGACGCTGGCGCTGGCATGGTGGACAAAATCCCCCAGTTGGTACGGCCGGCGTAGCGACACCAGTATCTTCTGGCCAAACTCGGTTGCCTGTCTGGTTGCTGCCGCCGTGTCATCGCTGAGCTCGGCCAGCATCACCACAAAGTCGTCGCCGCCCAGCCGTGCCACCGTATCACCTGGTCCAACGCAGGCCGCCAAACGCTGCGCTACTTGTTGCAACAGCACGTCGCCCAACTGGTGGCCTCGGGTGTCGTTGAGGTTCTTGAAATTATCCAGGTCAACAAACAGCAGCGCGCCATAGCCATGGTGTTGTTGGCTCGCACGCGTGGTCAGCGCGCGCGACAGCCGATCGACCAGCAAACGCCGGTTGGGCAAGCCGGTGAGAACATCGTAAAACGCCAGCCGCTCGACTTCGGCCGCAATCGTTTTGCGTTGCGTGACATCCATGACAAAACCATGCCAGAGAACACTACCATCGGGACGTTTCTGCGGTAAAGCGTTGCCGGCAAGCCAGGCCTGGGTGCCATCGTCATAGCGCACACGGTATTCGCACGTCCAGGCTGTCAGAGTGCGCGCTGATTCCCGCACCGATGCCTGAACGCCGGGCAAATCGTCTGGATGGATCAAAGCCAAAATCGGTGTGGCATCCTGGCTCACGGCCTGCGCGTTCAAGCGGTAAATGTTGCGAATGCCGGCGCTGGCAAATGGCAGGCAGGCAGTGCCGTCGCTGCGCAGCAAATACTGGTAAACCAGGCCTGGCACGTGGTCGGTGAGGTTTTGCAATCGCACCAGCGCATTGCGCTGCGAACGCAGGTAACGTCTGCGCAGCAAGGCCGACCAGGACAAGAGCGCCGACAGCGCCAGCAGCAAGACGCTCAGGATGACGGCTTCTGCGATGCGCTGGCGGCGCAAACCCTGCTGACTGGCCAGCACGTCCTGGCTGGCTTGACCCAGCAGCACCAGCAAACCGTAGGAGGGCAGCTTCTCAAAACGGTACATGCGCTCGATACCGTCGGCTGCGCTGTAAAAGGTTTCGGTCCCATCCTGCTCCCCACGCCTAACACGCGCAAACACCGGTTCGGAAGCCGCATTTCCTACAAAGGACTTCTTCTTCATGGTATGCCTGGCAAACAAATTGCCATCGAGGTCATACAGTGCTGCCACACCGTTGGGGCCGATCTTGAGCTCTGAGTAAAACGCAGTGAAATAATCCGCGTCCACGGAAACCACCACCACGCCGTCAAAATCGCCACCGGGTTTGCTGAAACGCCGCGAAAGTTGAATCACCCATTTGCCCGAGACGCGACCCAACATCGGCTTGGAAATAATCAGCACGTCACCTGGACCGCCGCGGTGCGCCTGGAAATAATCTCGGTCCGACAGGTCAACTTGACCGTTGAACGGCAAACTGCTTTGTTGCAAAAAACCATGGCGGTCCAGAATATCGACAGAGATCAGAATGCGCGGATCAAATTGACCTTCTTCCGCCACCGCCATCAGGTCAATTTTCCCGCCATGACGGCGGTATTCGCCCAAAAAATGTTGCAGTGTCTGATCGGCGCTGAAAAATGTCCGCTCGGCGTGTTCCTGCATCAGGCGCCCCAAATTGACGATCTCGTTTTCAGCACTGACCAGGGTACGCGAGCGATCCTCACCGATCAAGCGCATGGTATGCAGCCAGACCGCGGCAAACACCAACGCCGTCAACAACCAGATCAAAAACTGGTAATTGATTCTAAGAAACAAACGGCTGAGGCGGTGGATAAAGGTCATGAGCCTGTGCGGCTGGGTGGGGCATCGACTGGTGGCGTGATTCTAATGAAAGGTTGGAAGGCGAGGCGGGCTTCAATCGGTACCGATAGAATTCGCGCTTGCCGGCTGCGCTCTTGTTCTTTGGTTTTCCGGATTCGACAGTAGCTTGGGTTGGTCTGAAATCCGGCGTTCAATTCAGTCTGAGCCTGGCCCAGACTCCCCACTCTTGGTCACAACACACTCCTGCATTATGAAAAATTGGTTGAAATGGGCACTGGCTGCGCTGCTACTGATCTTGCTCGCCAGCGGCATCTGGCGCGCGCTGGCACAGCGCAATGCGCAACAGCAGGCGTTGGCCGGCCAGGCGGTACTGCGCGCGCGCAGCGTAGTTGAACTCAGTAGCGCCGACCTGGTGCCGGTCAAACGCGTTGAACTGACGCAAGGCATAGCCATCTCGGGCTCGCTCAAGGCCGTCAATACCGCCCTGGTCAAAGCCCGTCTCCCAGGCGAACTGCAAGGCTTGACGCTGCGTGAAGGCCAACCGGTGGTGGCAGGACAAATCATTGCGCGCGTCGAGGCCAGTGAAATTGAGTCGCGCCTGAAACAGGCGCAGCAATTGTCGCAAGCGGCCAAAGCCCAAGTCGATATTGCCCAACGCAGCTATGACAACAACCAATCGCTGGTCAGGCAAGGTTTTATTTCCAGCACGGCGCTGGACGCTTCTCTGGCCAGCCTGGCCGCCGCACAAGCCAATTACCAGGCCGCCCAAGCGGCCACGGAAGTGGCTGCCAAATCGATGCAGGACGCGCTGCTGCGGGCACCTATCAGTGGCTTTGTCTCACAGCGGCTGGCGCAAAACGGCGAGCACGTTGCGACCGAAGCCCGAATCCTTGAAATCGTTGACCTCAAACAGCTTGAACTTGAAGCCAGCATCGGTGCCGATGAATCACTGAGCGTGCAACTGGGGCAAAGCGCGCAGCTCAGGGTGGAAGGCTCGACGCAGCCGGTGGCGGCGCGCGTGGTGCGAATCAACCCCAGTACCGTTCCCGGCAGCCGCGCCGTCATGCTCTACCTGGCGCTGGCCAACAGTGCCGGTTTGCGCCAAGGACTGTTTGCCCAGGGAACGCTGACCACCGGTCAGTTGCAAGCACTGGCGCTGCCAGCCAGCGCCGTTCGCAGCGACAAGCCGCAGCCCTATGTGCAGCTCATCCGGGACGGCAAGGTCGTTCACCAGACCATCGACGCCAGTGCCCGGGGTGAGTTCAACGGGCAGGCCATGGTGGCGGTGAAAAGCCTGAGCGAGAACGCCCAGGCGATTGCCGGCAGCGTCGGTGCCCTGCTTGAAGGCAGCAGCGTGAAGTTGAACGCAGGCGGCAGCAAATAACATGTGGTTCACTCGCATCAGTCTTAAAAATCCGGTTTTTGCCACCATGGTGATGCTCGCCATCGTGGTGCTCGGACTGTTCTCCTACCAGCGACTACAGATCGACCAGTTTCCCAACATCGACTTGCCGATTGTCGTGATCACCACCGACTACCCCGGCGCAGCACCAGAAATTGTCGAAAGTGAAGTGACGCAAAAAATCGAAGAAGGTGTCAACTCGATTGCCGGCATCAACGCCCTGACCTCGCGCAGTTACCAAAGTCAGTCGGTGGTCATCATCGAATTTCAGCTCTACGTCGATGGTCGCAAGGCGGCTGACGATGTGCGCGAAAAATTGGCGCTGCTGCGCCCCACGCTGCGCACCGAAGTGAAGGAGCCCAAGGTATTGCGCTTTGATCCGGCCAGCCGTGCCATCTGGTCGGTGGCGGTGTTGCCCGATGCCAGCCAACACCCGATGAATGCGGTCGAGCTCACCAGTTGGGCCGACCAGACTTTGCGCAAGCGGCTGGAAAACGTGCGCGGTGTCGGTGCCGTCACGTTGATCGGCGGCAGCAAGCGCGAAATCAATATCTACCTTGACCCGCAGGCGCTGGAGAATTTTGGCATCGCACCCGAGCAGGTGGCCGCTGCCGTCAACCGGGAGAATCAGGATCTGCCGATGGGCTCGATCCGCTCGCTGCAACAAGACCGCCTGGTGCAAATTCAGGCCCGTATGCAAGACCCGCGGGATTTTGGAAAAATCATCGTCGCCCGCAAGAACGGCGCTGCGGTGCGCATCGAACAGCTTGCCAAAGTGGTCGATGGCCCGCAAGAAACCGACAGCCTGGCGTTGTACAACGGCCAACGTACACTGCTCTTGAGCGTGCAGAAGTCGCAGGACGAAAACACCATCGCCGTGGTCGATGGGCTGTTCAAGACGCTGGCTGAAATCAAGACCCAACTGCCCGGCGGCGTGCGGCTGGAAGAAGTCACCGATGCCTCACGCCCGATTCGCGTTTCGGTCTCAAACGTTCGCGAAACACTGCTCGAAGGCGCGCTGCTGACGATATTGATTGTGTTCCTGTTCCTCAACTCGTGGCGCTCGACGGTCATCACCGGGCTGACGCTGCCAATTGCGCTGATTGGCACTTTTTTGTTCATGAACCTGTTCGGCTTCACCATCAACATGGTGACCCTGATGGCGCTGAGCCTGTGCGTCGGGCTGCTGATCGACGATGCTATCGTGGTGCGGGAGAACATCGTGCGTCACGCGCAAATGGGCAAGGCCGCTTACCCGGCTGCCATGGATGGCACGCAGGAGATCGGCATGGCCGTGCTGGCCACCACCATGTCCATCGTCGCCGTTTTTTTGCCAATCGGATTCATGGGCGGCATCATCGGCAAGTTTTTCCATGAGTTTGGTATCACCATCGTCTCGGCGGTGCTGATTTCGATGTTTGTCAGCTTCACGCTCGATCCCATGCTGTCGAGCATCTGGAGCGACCCCAGCATCGCCGCGCACCGCAACCACGGCCGCAGCGTTGATGCCAACCTGCGCCAGCGCTTCAGCTTTTACGACCACACCATTGGCCGCGTTACCAACTGGTTTGACCAGGCCACCGAGTGGCTGATCGACCAGTACCAGCAAATTCTGGCCTGGGCGCTGATCCACAAACTCAAGACGCTGGCACTGGCGCTGGGCATTTTTGTCACCAGCATTTTCATGCTGCCGCTGATTGGCACCGAGTTTGTTCCGGCCGCCGATTACTCAGAGACGACGCTCAGTTTCTACACACCGATGGGATCGGCGCTGGAAGTGACCGAGGCCAAGGCCAAGCAGGTGGAAGCCATCGTGCGATCCTTTCCCGAAGTGCGCTACACGGTGGCCACCATCAACACCGGCAACGCCATCGGCAAGAGCTACGCCAGCATTTACGTGCGCCTGGTGGACCGCGGGCAACGCAGTCGCAACGTCAACGACTTGTCAGACCTGCTGCGCCAGCGCCTCCGCCAGGTGGCAGGCATCACGCTCACGCACGTGGGCCTGCTCGATCCGGTGGGTGGAAATAAACAGCTTGAGTTCTCCTTGCAAGGCAGCGACCAGGCTCAGCTCGAGCGCCTTGGCCGGGAGGTGATGGAAAAAATCCGCCCGATTGCGGGTCTGGTCGATCTCGACTCCAGCATCAAACCCGACCAGCCCACTTTCAATATCGAAGTCAACCGCGACAGCGCATCTGATCTGGGCTTGAATGTGGGCCAGATCGGCAGCGCGCTGCG
This sequence comes from Rhodoferax sp., assembly GCA_036171375.1. Lineage (GTDB taxonomy): Bacteria > Pseudomonadota > Gammaproteobacteria > Burkholderiales > Burkholderiaceae_C > Rhodoferax. The sequence continues at coordinate 7,694 of JAVHQY010000248.1, forward strand.
CACGCTGCTGGCAGGACAAACACTGGGCAACTGGCGCGCCAGCGACAACCAGACTTACGATGTCAATGTGCGCCTGTTGCCGGCGGCGCGCGATCGCGCCGAGGATTTGCAGCGCGTGCCTTTTGCGCTCGGAACCAACGCCGATGGCAGCACGCGCATCGTGCGCCTGAACCAGGTCGCCAGCGTGCTGCCCGCCACCGGCTCCAACCAGATCAACCGGCGCGACCTGATGCGCGAAGTGGCGATCAACGCCAATGTCTATCAACGCTCGGCCGGAGAAATTTCGAACGACATCAAGGCCGCCCTGGACAGCATCACTTTTCCGCCGGGTTACCGCTACCAGTTTGGCGGCTCAACCAAGAACATGACCGAGTCGTTCAATTACGCGGTTTCGGCGCTGGTGCTGGCGATTCTCTTCATTTACATGATTCTGGCCAGCCAGTTCAAGAGTTTTTTCCAGCCACTGGCGTTGATGACGGCATTGCCACTGACGCTGATTGGCGTGGTGCTGGCGCTGATGAGTTTCCACTCGACGTTGTCGATTTTTTCCGTCATCGGCATCGTCATGCTGATGGGCCTGGTGACGAAAAACGCGATTTTGCTGGTGGACTTTGCGATTCGCTCGCGCGCCGACGGGCTCGATCGCAACGCCGCCTTGCTGCGCGCTGCCAAAGTGCGTTTGCGCCCGATTTTGATGACCACGCTGGCGATGATTTTTGGCATGTTGCCACTGGCGCTGGCGCTGACCGAAGGCTCGGAGCAGCGCGCGCCGATGGGCCAGGCGGTGATCGGCGGTGTCATCACGTCGTCACTGTTGACGCTGGTGGTGGTGCCGGTGGTGTATTGCTACATGGATGATTTGGCGCAATGGCTGCGTCGCCGCTATAGCATCGATAAAAGCAGCGCCGGGTAAAATTCTGTAGAATCCACCCACATACCCCCTGGAGTACATTGAAATGAATTTTGAGCAAGCCCGCTTCAACATGATCGAGCAGCAGATTCGGCCCTGGAACGTCGCCGACGACGAGGTGTTGCACCTGCTCTCGGTGGTCAAGCGTGAAGACTTTGTGCCACTGGCACACAGGGCGCTGGCTTTTGTGGACATGCAAATTCCCCTCGGTCACGGCCAGTGCCTGCTGGCGCCGCGCGTGGAAGCACGCCTGTTGCTCGACGCAGCGGTGCAAAAGCACGAAAAAGTGCTGGAAGTTGGCACCGGCTCGGGCTACATGGCAGCGCTGCTGGCACACCGCGCGCAGCGAGTCATCACGCTGGAAATCAATCCGGCGCTGGCGCAACAGGCGCGCAGCAATTTGCAAAAAGCCGGTGTCCACAACGTTGAAGTGCGCCAGTTGGATGCAGCATCCGGCGCGCTGGCAGAAGGTTCATTTGATCTGATCATTCTCAGTGGCTCGGTGGCTGAAGTGCCGGCGCTGCTGCTGTCGCAGCTCAAACCCGGCGCACGCCTGATCGGCATTGTGGGTGACGAGCCGATGATGGTGGTGACGCGCGTGGTGCGCAGCGCCGAAGCCAAGTTCGAGTCCGGCGCGCTGTGGGACACGGTCGCACCGCGCCTGCTCAATTTTCCCGAACCTTCAGCCTTTCACTTTTGACCGCGCCATCGTTGTCGAGCGCAAGACCAAGTTTTAACCTAGGGTACCGCATGAAACCGCTTCGTTTGATTCCCCTCGTTGCTGCCATCGCAGCGGTTTTATCAGCACCGGTGCAAGCCGAAAACCTGGTTGAGCTGTACCAGTTGGCACGTGGCTTTGATGCCTCTTACCAATCGGCCAAAGCGCAGTTTGATGCCACCCTGGCCAGGGGCGAACAAGCCAGGGCCGGCATTTTGCCGGCAGCCGGCCTGGCACTGGGTGTGTCGCGTTCGACGCAGAATGTGGTGCCCGAACTCGGTGCCAGCAGCGATCGCTCGTATGGCACGCAAAGCGCCAGCCTGAGCGCCAGCCAACCGCTGTACCGACCGGCCAATTGGATCAGTTACCAGCAGGGTCTCAAGCAGCTCGACCTGGCGCAGTCCCAGCTCGCCGGTGCCGAGCAGGATTTGATCGTGCGCGTCGGTCAGTCCTATTTTGATGTGCTCTCGGCCAGTGACAACGTCACTTTTGTGCAAGCGCAAAAAAAAGCGGTGGCGGAACAACTGGCGGCGGCCAAACGCAATTTTGAAGTCGGCACTTCCACCATCACCGACACACGTGAAGCACAGGCCCGCTTTGACCTGGTGCTGGCACAGGAAATTGCGGCCGACAACGATCTTCGGGTGAAGAAGTTGGCGCTCGATCAACTGGTTGGCAAAAGCAACATCCAACCCAACACACTGGTGCCAGGCTTGCATCTGCCTGAGCTGCTGCCAGCCGATGTCAATCACTGGACGGCGCAGTCCGAAAGCGCTCACCCGCTGCTTGCACAAAGCCGCATCGCGCTGGAGCTGGCGCAACTGGAAACAAAAAAAGCACAAGCTGGCAACAAGCCCACGCTGGACCTGACCGCCAACTACAGTGTGATCAACAATCAAGAAGGTAGCAGCAGCGTGGCAATGGGCTCGCGTGTCAATGTCGGCACACTGGGACTGTCGTTCAACCTGCCCTTGTTTGCCGGCTACGCCGTGCAGAACCGAATCAAGGAAACCTTGGCCCTGGAGAGCAAGGCGCGCAGCGACCTGGACCAGGCCCAGCGTGGCATCGCACAAGGAACACGCAGCGCATTTTTTGGCGTGCTCTCCGGCTATGGACAGGTCAAGGCACTGGAAGCCGCCGAAGCATCAAGCCAGAGCGCGCTCGAAGCCAACCAGCTCGGTTACCAGGTGGGTGTGCGCATCAACATCGACGTGCTCAACGCGCAAAGCCAGTTGTATGACACCAAGGCCAAACTGGCCAAAGCGCGCTACGACGTGCTGCTGGGCGGCCTGAAACTGCGCCAGGCCAACGGCACACTCAAGGCCGATGACCTGGCCGCAGTCAACGCGCTGCTGGTGCCGCAGTAATCGTCAAAGCGCAACGATTTGGCGCTTCGATAGCCCTTGGCTCGGGAAAAATACAAGGAAGTTCCTAGAATAGCAACCTCGACCCGCTCACTGGCGAGCATCTTCGACGGGATTTTTGATGTTCAACTTTTGTCTCCGTTCGACACGCACTGTCTTCACATTGTTGAGCGTTGGTTTGTTCACCGCGGCGCTTGGCGCAGCGTCCACACCGTCGACAAATTTGAACCCGACACCCAGCAACAGCATTGCTAAAGGTTCCTCGCCGAACTTGCCCGAAGAGTCGCTGCCGTTACGCCATTTGCAAGTTAGCTTCCAGCAGCTCGGAGCCAATCAACCACTTGAGTTGCGGGGAACCCAGGACAGTGTCAGGGTGCGTGTGGATGTGCGTCTGGACGAAGTGGTCGAGTCGGCGCAATTGCATCTTGACTTCGCCATGTCACCGGCGCTGCTGACCAATTTGTCGCACCTCAAAATCCTGTTCAACGACGAGCTATTGCAAACGGTGACATTGGACAAGAACAAACTTGGCTCACCGCAAAGTGTTGACTTGAAAATCAATCCGGCTTTGTTCACCGATTACAACCAGATTCGCTTTGACTTGATCGGGCATTACACGCTGGAATGTGAATCACCGCAGCATTCCAGCCTGTGGGCCAGCATCAGCAATCAAAGCTACCTCAGATTGACGCTGCGACCGCTACCGCTGGCCAATGATCTGGGGCTGTTGCCGGCACCGTTTTTTGACACGCGCGACAACCGCCTGCTGAAACTGCCTTTTGTTTTTTCCAGCCAACCCAGCCTGGGTGTGCTCAGGGCAGCCGGTTCGGTGGCCGGTTGGATGGGAATGCTGGCGGCTTACCGCGGCGCGAGCTTTCCGGTCATTAAAAATCAATTGCCAACCCAGCACGCTGTCGTATTGGCCAGCAATTTCCAGCGCCCGGACTTTTTGAAAGACCTGCCCAAGGTGCAAAAGCCGACGCTGGCCATCATGGCGCACCCCAGTCTGCCAGGCATCAAACTGCTGCTGGTGCTGGGTCAGGATGACGCGCAAGTGCAACTTGCCGCTGACACGCTGGCGCTGGGAAACGCCGCGCTTTCTGGCGAACAGATGCAAGTGGGTGCACTGCAATACCCCGGGCGCAGGGCGGCGTACGACGCGCCGTTGTGGATCAACACTGAACGTGTGGTGCAACTCGGTGAGTTGGTGAAGAATCCGGGTGATTTGCAATTGCGCGGGATCAAGCTCAATGAACCCATCAATATCAGCACCCGCATGGCACCGGACCTGTTCACCTGGAACGCCAGCGGTGTGCCGCTGAATCTGGTTTATCGCCACACCCCGCCGCAGAGCGCGATCGACGGCGCGCTCAACGTCAGGATTAACGATCAATTCGTTCGATCGTTCCCGATCAATGCCAAAAGCAACGACAGTGGTATCAAAAACACCATTTTGTTGCCGCTGTTTGATGACAGCAGCATTCAGGCGAAGTCGGGTCTGCGAATTCCGGCCTTCTTGATCGGTGGCGACAATCAACTACAGTTCAGTTTCAACATCCCCGGGGTTGATTCCGGTCGCTGTTCATCGGTCCAAGCGGTGGAAATGTTTGCCGCCATCGATCCACAATCAACCATTGACTTGACCGGTTTCCCCCATTATGTGGCGATGCCAAATCTGGCGGCATTTGCCAACAGTGGCTTCCCGTTCACCAAATACGCAGACCTGGCGGAGACTTCCATTGTCCTGTCGGACCCCGCCAACCCGGCCGAAATTGAACTTTATTTGACAATATTGGGCCGCATGGCTGCATCGACCAGTATTCCAGCCACGCGCTTCAAGTTGTTGTTGACATCCAATGTACAAAACGCCGCCGACACCGACATCCTGCTTATTGGCAAGCCTGGCAGCGGCGCGACAAACCTTTGGAACCAAAACCTGCCCGCCCTGATTGAAGCTGGCAAGCGCTCGGTGCGACCGCTGGGAAAAACGCTTGAATCCTTCATGGGAATGTTCAACCTCGACATTGAATACCAGGTGCCCACGCCACAAGGCCGCTCCCTGCTCGAAGGCAGCGGTGCCTTGGCAGCGGTGGCAGGTATGGAGTCACCACTGACCCCGGGGCGCAGCGTCATCGTGTTCCAGGCCAGCGACAACAACAGCCTCAAGCTCATTGGCAACGTCCTCAACGATCCAGGAAAACTCAGGAACATTCGCGGCGACTTGAGCTTTGTGCGCGACCAAACGGTGGAGAGTTTTCGTGTCAACCCGGTTTTTTATTCTGGCCATTTGCCTTGGTGGCAACTGCTGTGGTTCCGCGTGCACACTCATCCAATTCTGGTAGCCGCGTTTGGCCTGGGGGGCGGCTTGTTGCTGGCGTTTCTGGCGTATGTCGCATTGCGTACCGCAGCGCGTCAGCGCCTACAGCCACACCACCAGTCATGAAACCGAATTCCTCACGACGACGGGCGATGAACATTGTTTGCGCCGGAGTCGCTGGGTGGTTGACAGCGTTACCGGCGTGGACCGGAACCAGCAGCAAAGGTGCCAACAAAAGCTCGCATTGGCCGGCCTGGAAAGCCTTCCGCCAACGTTTCATCAATGATGCTGGACGCGTCATTGATGTCGGCAGCGAGCGCAGTCAAACATTTTCCGAAGGACAAGCCTATGCACTTTTTTTTGCCCTGGTAGCAAACGACCGCCCAGCTTTTGAAGCGGTGTTGCACTGGACTGAAGACAACTTGTGCCGCGGCGATTTGACAGCGCACTTGCCGGCCTGGTTATGGGGGCGGCGCGACGATGGCACATGGGGCATTCTCGACAGCAATTCAGCGTCGGATGCCGATCTGTGGATTGCCTACGCTTTGGCCCAAGGCGGGCGCTTGTGGAATGAACGCCGCTACCGCGCCCTCGCCAGCGTCATCTGCGAGCGCATCGTGCGCGAAGAAACCGACCAGTTACCAAACCTGGGCACAAGCCTGCTGCCGGGTCCGGTGGGGTTTGTGCCAGGGGGTGATCGCTGGCGTTTGAATCCGAGTTATATGCCGCTGCAATTGATGCGTTGGTTTTCCTTGTCAGAAACCGATCCGGTCTGGCGCCAACTGGCATCGAGCTCGCTCAAGATCATCACCGCGGCGGCGATCAAGGGCTTTGCCCCGGACTGGATCATTTACGACTCACAGCAAGGTTTCTTGCCCGACCTGAGTGGTCTGGAAAAAGGACGCGGGGGCTACAACGCCATTCGGGTCTATTTGTGGGCCGGCATGCTGCACCCGAACACACCGGCACGCAGCGCGCTGCTCAAAACCCTGGCACCCATGGCGCGTTATGTGCGCGAGCAGGGTCAGCCACCCGAGTCGATCGATGTCATCGAAGCGCGCGCCGATCAGCCAGGTCCCAGCAGTTTTTCCGCCGCACTGCTGCCATTTCTGGCAGCCAGCGCCCAGACCAGCACGCTGCGCACTCAGCTTGCCCGATTGACCGCCAAACCACCCACCGACCAATACTATTCCCAGGCCCTAACCCTTTTTGGCCGGGGTTGGTTTGACGGCTGGTACCGGTTTGGCGCTGACGGCAGTTTGAAGCCACGCTGGGCGACCGCATGAAACAACGCCTCAAATTGAGCTTGACCCTGTTGCTGGCGTGCCTGCTGCCAGTTTCGGTGGTGGCCAAAAGTGCGCAAGAGTTAGAGGCAGAGTTGTTGCAAACGGCGCAAATGTGGGATGGCAAAAATCGCCCTGACCTGGCGCGACAGTTTCTCAACAAGTTATTGGCGATCCGGCCGGATTCACCACTGGGGCTGGTGCTGATGGCGGAACTGGCATTGCGGGAAAACCAGCCCGAACAGGCAAGCAAGCTGTTGGCCACCCTGCACGCCCGCTACCCTGGAAATGCGGCTACGCGCGACATCGAAACCTTGTTGCGCGTCTATGGCCCAGAGCGCGAAAAACTGGCTCGCCTGCGGCTCATGGTGCGCGCCGGCAGCAAAGCCGACGCTCAGCAATTGGCAAAAACGCGCGATGAAAACACGGCGCAACTTGCCAAAGAACGGCAGGCGCAAACCGTGCAACTGGCACTTGAGCTGTTCCCGGATGGGCCACCGGCGCTGGGCGCATTGCGTCGCGAGTACGATTTGATCATGCAAGCGAACGCAGCCGCCCAAAAGCCGGTCAAACCACAATCTCGACTGGCAGCGCAAAAGTCTGGCCGTGTGGCGCGCAAAACAATACCAGCGCCCAGACCAGGCCAGGCACAAACACCGCCTGGGCTGGAGCTCGAACCGATGTCACTGCGATTCGACACCAACCTGGCGCTGCGCGAGCACAACATCGGGCAGGCTCAACTTTTGAGCACGCAGGCCGAAAAACTGATCGCTGCCAATGAGCTCAATGCAGCCTTGCAAGCACTGCAAGAGGCCGTCGAGTTGACACCGCAAGATGCCTGGCTACGGCACCGTCTGGCACGTTTGTACCTGCGCCTGAACCTGCCTGGCCGGGCGCGTCAGGTGATGGACGAAGGCGTGGCTGCGGCAGCGGACGACTACGACATGCTGTTTGCCCGTGCGCTGATTCGCAGCGCACTCGATGACGACGCAGCCGCGCTGACTGACCTTGCCCTGATCCCGCCACCCGCGCGCAGTGAGAGCATGCTGGCGCTGGAGCAGCAAATCAAGGACCGGATGCGCCAGTCCCCAAACGCTGCCGCACTGGCCAGTACGGCGCGCCAGCCCTGGCTGGAGGTCAGCCAGCAACGCCTGCAAAAGAGTGCCACCAGCGGCATTTCCACGCTCAATGGCTGGGAACGGCCGCTCGTCGTCTGGCTACCCACAAACAATGGCCAACGCTATTTTTTGCATGCCGACCAGGTGCAGCTTGGTGCGGGGCCGCTCAGCGCCAGCGATGCCAGTGCCAATGGTTTTGGCCAGATCGCACCGCAGCAAGTCGCCAGTGTTGCAGCGGCTGCCAATGCACAAACTGCCACTGCGCTCAATCTTGGCATCGGCTACGAAGGCGAACAACTGCACTGGGACCTGGGTGCGATCGGTGTCGGCTTTGCCGTCAGCAACATTGTCGGTGGCATCAGTCAACGCCTGCAAGCGGGACCCTACAGCACCCAATTGGAAGTCGCACGCCGCCCCTTGACAGGTACCTTGTTGTCGTATGCGGGTACGCGCGACCCGGTCAGCGGTGAAGTTTGGGGTGGGGTGGTAGCCACCGGCGTTGGCGCGCGTGTGGCCACCCAAATCGACCACTACAGCGTTTCAACCAGCGCCAATTACGCACTGCTCAGCGGCCGCAATATCGCCAACAACCACCGTGCACAAATGCGCCTGGCCGCGGACCGCGACCTGGCCATGCCGAGCGGCCAGCAGCTCAATTTGGCTCTGGCCCTGTCGCTCTGGCATTATCAGCAGGATTTGTCGCAATTTACCCTTGGTCACGGTGGTTATTACAGCCCACAGCGTTATCTGTCCGTGTCACTGCCGCTGGAGTGGAATGGCCGCCAGGGCGCTTTGACCTGGCTGGTGCGCAGTGCCGTCGGACTGTCATACAGCGCCAGCAACCAGTCCGCTTATTTTCCCGGCAACGCAGCGCTACAGCAACAGGCTGGCAACGGCTTTTACGCCGGCAGCAGTGGTGCTGGCAGGAGCTTTTCCCTGCGTGCTGCCATCGAATACCAGCTCACACCCAAAATTGCGCTGGGCTCACAGCTCGAGCTCGAGCGCTCGGCGTACTACGCGCCCAACAACCTGCTGCTGTACCTGCGTTATTGGTTCGGCCCGGGCACTGCATCACTGGAAAGCCGACCCCGACCGGTGCAACCATACTCAAGCTTCTGACCATGGTAAACCTATGACCCTAGATTTCTCAGTTGACCGCTGGATGTTTTCACGAACTCGTTATGAACATTGACTATTTCAGCTTCGATGACGTTCACCTTTGGGGTGACAGCGCTACACACCCGATTGAACCACTGGCAACGCGCCCGGGGTCGTTGCTCCGCCTCGCAGGCATGAGCCTACAGCGTTGTCGCGTCTACCCGGACACGCCGCCAGCGGCTCACTCGGGCGCGTCCAACTGAGGAATCTAGGATGACCATGTGGATGACCGTCAGGTCAAAAGTGCTCCAGCGCTTCGGGTTTGCGCCAAGGCTGCCGCCAGCACCGGCCTGCGGTCTGGGCATCGTTGGCCTGCCAGCGTCGGTGGCGCAGCTCCCCAACGCTGAGGTCACCGCTTTGTTGCTGCCTGGGACACTCGGACAGGTTGTCTGGCTGGGCGCGATGCTGGAAAGCGCACTGCGCGGCGGGCCGGTTTTTTTGCTCGCTGAAAATCAGGAACGAGTCGATAACTTGCTCCAGCAAGAGCCATTGCATCGTGCCTACACGCAGCGGCAATTGACCGTCTTTGTGCTGCGTCAGGACGGGCCCGAACGCATCGCCAGGAACGGCGTGCGTCCGCTGCTGGCTGAACTTGAGCGCGTGGGCTTGCGCAGGACCCGTGCTTTGTTTGTTCTGGGTGCCAACCGCTGGCTGCTCGAAGGCAATCAAGCCATGACGCAAGCTGGGCTGAGCGACTTGCAAGCCTGGTGCAAGCGACAACGAGGCCCGGTGGTGTTTGGCTTTGACACTGCAGACTGCGCAGCCGAATTGCAACGACTGGACGATGCTATGTTCCAACACCTGGCACGACTGGATTTGGTTGGAACCAGGCCGCTACTTGAAATTTGGCGTTGGAGAAACGCCAGTGCCCTTGCGCTGCCAGCGCACTACTATCTCTGGCACGACCAGCGTCGAGGGCAACTGCGCTGCAGCACAAACCGGACAGCACCACCGGCAGCGGCAGCCGAATCATGCGACGTAGTTGCCACTGCGGCTGCGGTAGCAGCGCAAAAGGGCGTGCCGCAACACTGGAAACTGGTTGCCGGGCTGGGCGAAGTCGAAGCGGCGCTGCGCGACAACACTGCCGCCACCATCTTGCTGCTGCACATTTCTCAAATCAGTGAGTTTGAAGCACTGGCGCGGCTGGTGCACCGTTTGCGTCTGACAAAACCGCGCACCCTGAAAATCGTTGTCCGTGAAACCGGCAACAAATTGCGCGCCAACCACGAGCAGGCCTTGCGCCGTCTTGGTGCGAACCTGGTGGTTTACCGGGAAGTAGGATTTTCCAGGCTGCTGCAAACGCTGCAAGACATCCAAGGGCAAAGCTGGGAGGGCGACATCAACCCCGAGTTTGAACGTGCCCTGGCCATTTTTGTACCCGACGCTATTCGTGGTTATCGACCAGCACCGGACTTTGTTTCGTTGGTGCTCGCTACACTTGACCGAACCCGCGGCTTGGGAATCAAACACACGTTCGTGCGTTTGCACTTGTTGCCTCACGTCCCACAGACCGAAGCCATTTTGCAGTGTCAACCAATGCGTGATGGTGATCTGCTCAGCGCCGACAGAACGTCGTTATTGGTTTTTCTTTTTGCCTGCGACGAGCCTGACGTAGAACAGGCGCTGGAACGAATATTCAAGCAGCCGCTGGGGCAATTGTTTTCCAGCCAAGTTGCCGACAGTTCCGATGTCGGCATCGACCTGATGCTCGAGCAGTTGCAGGAAGCCATTCATGCCGGTTTGCCAGACTGTAGTTTGTGCATGGCTTTGCCAGAGGAAACACTGGCTGCCAATGCCACCTGCTCCAGGCCCGATTTACCCAACTGCGAGCTGTGCCGTCATCCACCCACACAACCACCACCCATGCTGGACAAGCTTGACACCAAATCAGCACGAACGCCGGACAACCCATCAGGCAGGTGCACGTCATGATGCTAACTTTTGCCGGTTACTTCATTCTTGGACTTGTGCTGGCCTGGCCGCTGGTCAAGCTTTGGCAATGGTTGTGGCGGGTCGGGCGGCGTTATCAGACGCTGCGCTACGTGGCCCCCTACACGCCGCTCGAGCGCCGTGCGTCAGAGCCGTCCGGCACTCCTGGCCAGCGTTGATCCCGATGTCACCGATCGCAGTCGACACCCGGTTGAGCGCCCGCTGGCATGGCATATTAGGCTGGCTGGCGCGCCAACTCGAGCTGTCGCCGCAGTCGCCCTGGTGGCTGTGGCTGTGGCGGTTACTGGTACGACCCACCCAGCCCGACCTGCGGCCGATCGCATCGATACTGCGGCATGTGGTCGGCGCTGCGCTGCGCCGGCTTGGGCGAACCAGCTACCGCCTGTGGTTGATCGCCTGGTGGCCACTGCGCTTTTTGATCAGGTTTTTGGGTCGCCTGGCAGCGCACATTGAGGTACAGCGAGTGGCCCAGCGGGTGCAGCAGCGTCTGAACCCGCTGCTGGCACAGCCCTCACTGCGTTGGTCAGTTCTGCTGATAACTGCGATCGCCTGCGTGTTGATCATCACCACGCCGTTTAACTGGATCGGTCAACTCGTTTTTTTCTTGCTGTGTTGGTGCAGCGCCATGGTCCTGCGCCTACTTCCCGGACGCTATCCTTCGATCGCTCTGGCAGCCATCAGCTTGCTGGCGATGGGTCGCTACATCTGGTGGCGTCTGGGCAGCACGCTGGCCTTTGACTCATACGCGGAGGCAGCAACGGGCATCGGTTTGCTGCTGGCCGAGGCCTACACCTGGCTGGTGGTCAGTCTGGGTTTCATCCAGCTCGCCTGGCCGCTAAAACGCCCAGTGCCCGAAATGCAGGGCGAACCAGCAACCTGGCCCAGTGTCGATGTCTTTATTCCGACCTACAACGAATCACTTTCGGTGGTAGGCCCAACCACACTGGCTGCCCTGTCGATGGACTGGCCGCGCGACAAGCTGCATGTGTTCATTCTCGACGATGGTCACCGCGCGGAGATGCAGGCATTCGCTCACTCCGTCAACGTGGGCTATATCAGTCGCAGCGACAACCGGCACGCCAAAGCCGGCAATCTCAATCACGCGCTGGGGGTCACGCACGCAGAGCTGGTCGCCATTTTTGACTGTGACCATTTGCCAGTGAGCTCTTTTCTGAAAAACACTGTCGGTTGTTTACAGCAGGATCCCACGTGTGCCATGGTACAAACGCCGCACCATTTTTTTTCGCCTGACCCGTTTGAGCGCAACCTGGGTACTTTTCGCCGGGTGCCCAACGAGGGCGCATTGTTTTACGGTTTGATCCAGGATGGCAACGATTTTTGGAATGCCGCTTTTTTTTGCGGCTCGTGCGCGGTGATCCGGCGCGCCCCGTTGCTCGAAGTTGGCGGCATTGCGGTCGAAACCGTCACCGAGGATGCCCACACCGCGCTCAAGCTTCAGCGGCTGGGTTACTCGACCGCTTATATCAACCGGACACTGGCCGCGGGCCTGGCCACCGAAAGCCTGTCGGCCCACGTCGGCCAGCGCATACGCTGGGCGCGTGGCATGGCGCAAATTCTGCGCATCGACACGCCGTTTCTGGGACCGGGACTGACGCTCGGACAACGCATTTGTTACGCCAATGCAATGCTGCATTTTTTCTTTGGCTTGCCACGGCTGGTGTTTCTGACTACCCCCATGGCGTACCTGTTTTTCGGTATGCACATCATCAACGCACAGGCAATGATGCTGGCACTCTACGTACTGCCCTACATCATCCAGTCCAACATCGCCAACGCGCATGTGCAGGGTGTTTACCGGCATACATTCTGGGCCGAGGTTTATGAAACGGTATTGGCCTGGTACGTCGCCTGGCCCACCACGGTCGCGCTGATCAAACCCAAAGCAGGCACGTTCAACGTCACCGCCAAGGGTGGGCTGGTATCGAACCCATATTTTGACTGGTCCATTTCCAAGCCGTACACGCTGCTGGCGCTGCTTAACCTGGTGGCAATTGGAGTCGGCCTGGTGCGCTTGTTTTACTGGAACACGTTTGAGGCCGACACCGTGTTGCTCAACTTGGTCTGGACGTTTTACAGCGCCCTGATGCTGGGCGCGGCCATCGGTGTCGCCTCTGAGTCGCGCCAGGTGCGTCGAATGCACCGCGTGCCTACCAACCTCAGTGCCACACTCAAGCTCAACCAGATACAGACACTGGCTTGCAAATGTGTTGACTTCTCCATGACTGGGCTGGGCTTGCAGTTGCCACAGGCGTTGCCACTGGCGCGCAACCAGTTGGCACAGGTAAGCCTGTGGCGCGATGGGGTGGAATACGCGTTTCCGGCTCGTGTGGTACTGAACAAAGATACGTTGATCGGCGTGCAATTTGACGTACTCACATTGCAACAGCAAATTGACCTGGTGCAATGCACCTTTGCACGTCCCGATGCCTGGTCAGTTTGGAACGACAGCCACGATGCCGATCGACCACTGCTGGGTCTGCAAGAGATCGCGCTGGTCGGTCTGCGGGGCTACCGCAGCGTATTGGTTAACATGAAAGCTCTAGTGAGCAACTATTTGCGCAATCAACGTGCACGCCGTCGCACCAGCCCATGAGCTACCTCAGCGTCTATTTTTTGTTGAAGGTTGGGCTTTACTACACCAGCTACATCGGTTTTCACTGGGCGATGAATCTAGCGTTGGCGTTGCTGGCGGCCTGGCCGCTGGCAACTCGTCGTTGGCAACGCTGGCGCGCCGTGTTGATCTGGCCAGCGGCGCTGGTGCTGCTGTACCACGATTCCTTTTTGCCAACACCGGCGCGCCTGTGGTCGCAGATCGATGCCCTCAAGGGCTTCACCCTGTCTTACTGGCTGGAATTGCTGCCACGCCTGGTAAACCCATGGGCGCTGGCCGGCCTGCTTGGCGCACTGGCTATTTACATCCTGCTGTCGCGGCATATCCGCTTTGCCACGCTGGCCTTTGCCGCCATTCTGAGCGTTCCATTGGCAGCGATGCTGCCAGCCAGCGTCTCAAAAACATCAACGCCGAACAAATTCGCCGCGACCGGTGCCAATGCGAGAACTGACCCACAAAGCCAATTGACAACTTTTTATGCGCAGGAAAGTCAGCGCCACCTGACATTCTCCAGCGCTGGCCAAACACCACCGTTTGACATCATTGTTTTGCATATTTGCTCGCTCTCGTGGGATGACCTGGATTTTGTCAACGAAAGCAACAACCCGTTGTTCAAGCGCTTTGATGTAATTTTCCGGCAGTTCAACAGCGCCGCCAGTTACAGCGGTCCCGCTTCGATTCGCGTGCTGCGCGGCAGTTGCGGCCAAAGCCGGCACGACCAGCTGTACCAGAGCCCTGATGCGCAGTGCTACGTTTTCCCCAGCCTGGAAAAAGTTGGCTACCAGACCAGCGGCCTGCTCAACCACGACGGTCACTTTGACAAATTTACCGAAACGCTGGAATTGCGCACCGGCCTGAAAGGAAAAATCGAAACTGGACGAGGAACACCGCTGGCACTGCAAAGTTTTGACGGCTCGCCCATTTATGACGACTTTGCCGTGCTGTCGCGTTGGTGGGAAAAACGGCAAACGCTGGGCACTCAGCCACAGGCGCTTTACTACAACACCATCACGCTGCACGACGGCAACCACGCACCCGGCGTGGTTGGTCGCAGCAGTCTGGAGAGTTTTAAACCGCGTCTGACAAGATTGTTGTCAGACTTTGACAAGTTCCTGGCACAACTCGAAGCCAGCGGCAAGCCGGTGGTGGTGCTGATGATCCCCGAGCACGGTGCTGCACTGCGCGGCGACAAAATCCAGCTTGCCGGACTGCGCGAAATTCCTGGTCCGGGCATCACGCTGGTGCCCGCCGCGCTTAAAGTGATTGGCCTCAAACCAAGCAGCGCCGTGACACCGCTGCTGGTGAACGCGCCGATGAGCTATTTTGGGATTTATTCGCTGCTGGCTGACCTGCTGGCAGACGATCCCTATCAGCCTGGAGCCCGGCCACTGGTCGAGCGATTGCAAAAAATGGAACAAACCCCGTTCGTTTCAGAAAACGAAGACGTAGTCGTCCGACGCAATGCAGCCGGCATCTACCAGTTGAAAACCAGCGACAACAGTTGGATACCGTACCCGGTCAATTGACCCAAACTTTGCCGGCGCAGCGCAGATCAGCAATTGGTGCCACTGGCCATCACAGCGACTGCCCCAACCTCCCAATCCCTTCTTCAATCTTCACTACATCGGCAGTGGCAAAGCTCAGGCGCAGTGTCGATAAATCGGGCGCATTGGCAAAGAACGGCGCGCCCGGAACAAAAGCCACGCCGTGGTCGATGGCGTGCTTGGCAAACTCTGCGGCGTTGGCGCACTTGCCATTGACAGCGGTGAGTTTGGCCCAGAAGAACATGCCGCCCTGGGGCTGGTTGAATTCAATCGCTTCGCCCAACTCGCGCCGCAGCGCTGCGGCCATGACGCGGGCGCGCTCGGCGTAGGTCTTGCGCACCACGGCCAGCGCGTCGCTGAGCCGGCCCAGCGTGAGGTAGTGCGCGCAAATGGCTTGCGTCAGATTGCTGGTGTGGGCATCGCTGAACTGTTTGCACATGGTTGCCTTGGCCAATAATTCAGTCGGTGCAATCAGCCAGCCCACGCGCAAGCCCGGCGAGAGGATTTTGCTGAATGACCCGCAATGCGCCAGCCAGTCCCTGCTGCCTGGAACGCCCGCGCTCAGGGCCAGCAGGCTCGGCGGTGGTGGCTGGTCAAAATACAGCTCGCCGTAGGGGTCGTCTTCGACCACCAGCGTTTTGGTGCGCGCGGCGATTTCAAGAACGCGCTGGCGCCGCGCCAGGCTCAGTGTGGCGCCGCTCGGGTTGCCAAAGGTTGGGATCAGATAAACCAGCTTCGGCTGGTGTTCGTCAATGAGCTTTTCAAGCTTGTCCACATCGACACCGTCGGCATCAATCGGCGCTCCGATCAGGTCGGCACCGTAAAGCCGGAAGCACTGGATGGTGGCCAGAAATGTCGGCGCTTCGACAATCACTTTGTCACCCGGTGAGATCATGGTTTTGCCGATCAGATCCAGCGCCTGCTGGCTGCCGGTGGTGACGATCAACCCTTCTGGCAGCACGCTGGCACCTTTGCCCGCCATGAAGCGGCTGATGCCTTCGCGCAGCGGCTGGTAGCCTTCGCTGGCACCGTATTGCAGCACCGGCCCCGGGTTGTTGCTCAGCACCGCATTGGCCGATTCTTTGATGCCCTCGACATCAAACAGCGCCGGGTCCGGAAAGCCACCGGCAAAACTGATGATGCCGGGTTTGCCCAGCAGCTTGAAGAGTTCACGGATGGCGGAGGTTTCGACGTTTTGCAGACGGCTGGCAAATTGCATAAATACTTCCTTCCTGAATCAACGCACGATGGAAAATCACCGAGCGATTATTATTCATCCGATGACGCACCCCATGAAGCCCGCCGCGATTGAACATTTTTTTGCCACGCTCAAGGCGGCCAACCCGACTCCGGTGACCGAGTTGCACTACAGCAGCACTTTTGAGTTGCTGGTGGCGGTGCTGCTGTCGGCGCAGGCCACCGACAGCAGCGTCAACAAAGCCACGCCGGCGCTGTTTTCCCGCGCCAACACGCCGCAGAAAATGCTCGGGTTGGGCCAGACCGGACTGGAAAACTACATCCGCACGATCGGCTTGTACCATGGCAAGGCGCGCCATCTGCTGCAAACCTGCCGCATTCTGGTCGAGCAGCACGGCGGCCAGGTCCCACACACACGGGCCGAATTGGAGGCGTTGCCCGGGGTCGGGCGCAAGACCGCCAACGTCATCCTCAACGTGGCTTTTGGCGAACCCACGCTGGCCGTCGATACCCACGTTTTTCGCCTGGCCAACCGCACTGGATTGGCCAGCGGCAAAACGCCGCTGGCAGTCGAATTGCAACTGCTCAAGCGTATTCCGCCACACTATCTGCCTGACGCACACCACTGGCTGGTGCTGCATGGGCGCTACGTCTGCCGGGCGCGCAAGCCCGTGTGCTGGCAGTGCCAGTTAAGTCCGTACTGCGCTTTCGATGCAAAAAAACGGATAGGCATTTCAACCACATGAGGCCAAGTACCGCACGCTGGAATCCCACTGAATTCGCCTGAAACACTCGATTTGCCCCCACCTGCTGGATTCACCACATGGGTTTGGCGTTCAGGAGCGGGTTGTGCAATGCACGGCGTTCACCGGGCGCACAAAGGGCTTTGGCGTGTGGTGGTCGCCCTGCCCGTCGAACTGGCCGGCACTGGCCAGCGCATGCCAGGTCTCAAAATGTTCGGCAAACGTTTGGTAGAGCAGCGTGCGCTCGGGGTAGCGCGGGTTGTAGAGCTGCCATTCGCTGTCCACAGCCAAGCTATGAACGCCTCATGTTCCCCAAACTGCCACGCAACTCGCCTCGCGATCCCTCAGTGCCCTATTGAACTTTCTCGGATTATTGCGCGCGCAGTTTTTCCTGCAGCCAAACTTTGATCAGCGATTGGTAGGGTACATCGCGTGCATTGGCGGCCACCCGGATCGAGTCCAGCAAGTGCTGGGGCAGGCGCAGTGAAATGGTTTTGGTGCTGGGCTTCAAATTTGGCAGACTGACCTTTTTGGCTTGGGTCCAGTCAAGGTAGTCCGCCGAGTCATGGCTAGCCCAAAACGAGCGTTCTTCGTCTTCGTTGGCAAAAACCGGGATGGTTTTAAGAGGTTTAACGGGCTTGTTCATATATTTTTCGCTCTTTTCTGTGCATGTCTCGCGCTGAAATGATCCGGATGAATCTTGCGCTATCACGCAGTGTGAAGGTGACATGTAACGCCCGACCCTCATCCGTTTGACCCAACGCATGAAATCTCACCTCGCTCTGGTTGTGCATTGCATCTTCCAGCACAAGCAGTGGCGTGTTGAAAAAAACCTGCTCGGCTGGCACCATCGAGACACCGTGCTTGTCATTCTTTTGCGCGTTTCCAGCATCCCAATCAAAGCCGACGATCTTGTTGAAATTAATCATTTTTGTATATGACCATCATATCTAACTTTTAGTCCTAACCAGACGCGCTACGCCGTCGCCACCGAGCGGTTCCCGCGCCAGGTGCCACTTTGGGCATCGGGCAGACATGCGTTTTTTTGAACAACCGATTCAACAGACATCGCCGCGAGCCGCTACCATCCAGCCATGACCTTGATTTGCTTGAACCCACGCCCAGCTGTGCCCACCCCAAACCGGAGCCTGTCATGACGCGCGGCCGCTGGCTGGGGACAATGATCCTTTTGGCCCTGGTCGTCGGCCTGGTCTGGCTTGCCTGGCGCGCCCCGCAGGTGGACGCGGTAGTCGTGAAAGCTGCGCCGCTGGTGCGCAGCATCCAGTTTTCCGCGCGCGTGGCCACGCTGTCGCGCGTGGAGGTGGGCAGCACGTTGACCGCTCGTGTCGCGCGGGTTGTGGTGCGTGAGGGCGACCGGGTGCGTGCAGGCGACCTGCTGGTGCAACTTGAAACCGATGAATTGCAGGCGGCGCTGGCGCAGCAACAAGCCAGTCTGGCACAGGCACAGGCGCGGCTGGCAGGCCTGCGTTCGACCGGGCGCAGCCAGGCGCAGGCGGCGCTGGCGCAAGCGCAGTCCACGCTGCAAGCCGCGCGCAATGACCTGGCGCGCACCCGGCAACTGGTGACCCAGGGGTTCCTGAGCCCGGCCCGGCTCGATGAGGCTGAGCGCGCCTTGGGTGTGGCGCAGGCGGCGCACGACGCTGCCGGTGCCCAGGTGCGCGCCAATGCAGAGAGCGGCACCGATTTGACGCAGGCGCAGGCGCAACAGGCGCTGGCCCAGGCGGCGTTGCAGGCGGCACAGGCGCGCTTGGCGCAAACCGCGCTGCGCGCACCGGCCGATGCCACGGTACTGGCGCGCAGTGTTGAACCCGGTCAGATCGTGCAGCCCGGGCGCGCCCTGTTGGCGCTGGCGCTGACCGGACCAACGCAGCTCAAGGCGCAAGTCGATGAGCGCTTTTTGGCGCAATTGGTGCCGGGTC
>JAVHQY010000249.1:0-26524 GCA_036171375.1 Rhodoferax sp.
TAATCAGTTGGGGACAGAGCTGGCTCGCTGCACGTAGCTGCGGTCTGTCCCCCAAAACTAATCAGTTGGGGACAGAGCTGGCTCGCTGCACGTAGCTGCGGTCTGTCCCCCAAGTATTAGATTCTCATCGGCATCACGACGTATTTGAATGTGGCGTTGTCGGGAATCGTGAACAGCGCCGAGCTGTTGCCGTCGGCCAGTTCAAGTTTGACCATTTCCTGATTCATGTTGCTCAGGGCGTCGATCAGGTAAGTGACGTTGAAACCAATCTCAATGCTGTCGCCGCTGTAGTCGATATCGAGCTCATCGACAGCTTCTTCCTGCTCGGCGTTGTTGGAGGCCACCCGCAGCGTTCCAGGGTCCAGGTTCAGGCGCACGCCTTTGAATTTATCGCTGGTCAAAATGGCGGCCCTCTGCAAAGTTGCCAGCAATGCCTCGCGTCCCAGCGTCACGCTGTTTTGATGGTTTTTGGGAATGACCCGGTTGTAGTCGGGGAATTTGCCCTCGACCAGCTTGGTGACGAATTCCAGGCCGCCAAAACTGAACTTGGCCTGGTTGTTGGCAAATTGCATTTCAATGGCACCTTCGGCATCGGAGAGCAGGCGCTGCAGTTCGATGACGGTTTTGCGCGGCAGTATCACTTCCTGCTTGGGAACGTTGGTCTCTAGCGTGGCCGAGGCAAAGGCCAGACGATGGCCGTCGGTGGCAACCAGACTGAGCTGCTGGCCTTCAGCAACGAACAAAATGCCGTTCAGGTAGTAGCGAATGTCGTGCACTGCCATGGCAAACGCCACCTGGTTGAGCAAATTCCTGAGCGCTTTTTGTGGCACGCTGAAAGTCGGGCCAAAATTGGCTGCCTCTTGCACCAGCGGAAAATCCTCGGCCGGCATGGTCTGCAAAGTGAATCTGCTCTTGCCTCCTTTGAGAATGAGTTTGCTGGCGCTGGCTTCCAGCGAGACCGTCTGCTCGACTGGCATGGTGCGCAGAATATCGATCAATTTGCGCGCCCCGACGGTGGTCGCAAAATCTTCCGCGTCGCCAGCGAGATCAGCGTTGGTGCGAATCTGGATTTCAAGATCGCTGGTGGTGAGCTGCAACACGCCGCCAGATTTGCGAATCAACACGTTGGCCAAAATCGGCAGTGTGTGGCGACGCTCCACAATGCCAGCAACCGCTTGCAGTACGGACAAAACTTTGTCTTGTGTGGCTTTCAGGACGATCATGTCAACCTCTTGTTCAATGGTTTCAACTGGAATCTTTGGCGGCGGTCAGCAACTGGGACTTTTCCCGTTCGTTTCTTCATCAACCTTTCAGTGTCTGCTCAAGCACATGAAGTTGTTGATTAAGCTCGGTCATCTGTTGGCGTTCACCACCGATCTTGCGCACCGCATGCAGTACCGTGGTGTGATCGCGGCCGCCAAACAATTCGCCGATCTCGGGCAGACTTTTTTGCGTCAGTTCCTTGGCCAGGTACATGGCGATCTGGCGTGGCCGCGCGATGCTGGCAGGACGCTTTTTGGAATACATGTCGGCGATCTTGATCTTGTAGTAATCGGCCACCGTTTTCTGGATGTTTTCAACTGAAATCTGACGGTTTTGGATCGACAGCAGGTCGCGCAGCGCGTCGCGCGCTAACGCAATGGAAATCTCTTTTTGGTTAAAGCGGGAATAGGCCAGGATTTTGCGCAACGCGCCTTCGAGTTCACGTACGTTGGAGCGTACATTCTTGGCAACAAAAAAAGCCACTTCTTCGGGCATCACGGTACCATCGACCTTGGCTTTGTTGATCAGGATGGCGACCCGCATTTCAAGCTCTGGCGGCTCGATCGCCACCGTCAAACCGGAATCAAAGCGCGATACCAGTCGTTCATGAATATCGGCCAGCCCTTTGGGGTAGGTGTCGCTGGTCATCACGATGTGCGACTTTTTCGCCAGCAGTGCTTCAAACGCGTTGAAAAATTCTTCTTGCGTGCGTTCCTTGTTGGCAATGCCCTGAATGTCGTCAATCAGCAGCAAATCAAGCGAGTGATAGCGCTCCTTGAATTCATCAAAAGTCTTGCGCTGATAAGCCTTGACCACGTCGGTGACAAACTGCTCGGCATGGATGTACAGAATGTTGGCTTTGGGACGGTCGGCCAGCAGGCGGTTGCCGATCGCATGCATCAGGTGCGTCTTGCCCAAACCGACCCCGCCGTAGATGAACAGTGGGTTGTAGAGGTGGCCAGGGATGCTCGCCACGTGCATGGCGGCGGCTCGCGCCATCCGATTGGCGCTGCCTTCAATGAAAGTGTCGAAATTCAGCGCCGGATTAAGACGGTTGTCAAACCCGTCGGCACCCGATTCTGCACCCACCGCGACGGTCTCGGCATCCGCCATCGACCCAATCGATCGCCGTCGCGCCTGGCTCCTGGGGGCGGTCTCGCGCACCGCAATTGCCAATTCGAGCTCCATCGGTTGGCCTGAAAACTTCTCCAGCAACGCCGCAATCCGTTTGCTGTACTGCGAACGTACCCAATCGAGCTTGAACCGGTTGGCGACAAAAATGGTGGCCTTGGCGGGATCGTCGGTCACCTGGGCTGACAGCGGCTTGATCCAGGTGTTGAATTGCTGCTCGGGCAACTCCTGCGCCAACTGATCGACGCAGATTTGCCACAGATCTGATCCGGGGGCAGCCGCTTCGGTGCTGAATTGGCGCTCGGTTTGTTCCTCGGTCATTTTGTCGTTGCTGCTGTGGATAATTGTCGTTGCCGGCGTTTGAAATTGTAATTTACCAAGACTTTATCCACAAACCGCTGCCGGGCCAGGTCCCGAAAACGACCGCCGCCAGATTCGTGCCTGGCAGTGCCGCGTCCAGAACAAATAAAAATTTGCGATAATCATCGATTTCCTGATTGTCTCAGGAAAGTCACCATCGTGGCCCGCTCATGGCATTGAAATTTGCGGGTCCTTATCGAGCCCACCAGGATTTCCAAAATGAAACGCACCTACCAACCTTCCAAAATCCGACGCGCCCGCACCCATGGGTTTTTGGTTCGCATGAAAACCCGCGGCGGTCGGGATGTGATCAACGCACGTCGCGCCAAGGGTCGCAAACGCCTGGCCGTCTGAGGCCGCCGCAGCAACCCGCTGGTTATCAGCTTGTAGCCTGGTGCCGCTTCAAATTGCAACGCCTCAAGACCCGGCAGCAGTTTCAGGTGGTGTTGGCCGCTGGCAGCATGGCACGTACCGCTCATTTTGCGCTGCATCAGGCAGCCCTTGAAGCGCCAGCCAACGGCGAGCGCAAAGTCGCGCCATTGTGGCCGCGCGCAACCGCGCCCAGCGTGTGGGTCGGTGCCATGGTACCCAAGCGTTGGGCCAAACTGGCGGTGCGGCGCAACGCCATCAAGCGTGAGATTTACCGCACGGCAAGCCAATTTGAAACCGGTTTGCCGGCGCTGGCGAATTTGGTGCGCTTGCGCGCCAGTTTCAACCGTGAGCAGTTTGTCAGCGCAACTTCGCAGCCGTTCAAACAGGCCCTGCGCCAGGAGCTGCACAGTTTGTTTGCACAGGCCCAACGTCCATTGAATGCTGCCGCCAGCGGCGCAAGCACCCCATGACAAAAGCCTTGCTGATTGGCCTGGTGCGGGCTTACCGCCTGCTGTTGAGCCCCTGGCTGGGCTCGTCCTGCCGCTTTGAACCAAGCTGCTCGCTGTACAGCCTGCAGGCCCTGCAAAAACACGGTGCTGCCGCCGGCAGCTATCTCACGCTCAAGCGTTTGTCGCGCTGCCATCCGTGGTGCGCTGGCGGCATCGACCCGGTTCCCGAGCAGGCTCTCTGGCACACGCCACTGCTGCCTCCCTTGACACTTGATCCGCAATGGTCCATCGGTCGCGCCTGCGGCGCGGCGCGGCGGTTGGCGCACCGATGGACAAACCCGGTTCATTCCAAGCAAAAGAAATCTTCATGAACGAAATTCGTCGCACCATATTGTGGGTGGTCTTTGGTTTTTCCATTGTGCTGCTGTGGGACCAATGGCAGGTCTATAACGGCCACAAAACCACTTTCTTCCCTCATCCGGAGCAACCGGTGGCAAGCGCCAAGGCGTTGCCAGCCAGCGCAAGTGTGCCATCCGCCAGTCCAACGCCCGCCGCCGCCACCAGCGCTACCTCGCTGCCGACGGCTGCTGCTGGTACGCCCGGGTTGCCGGCCACCGCAGTTCCAGCACCAACCACCCGGCGCGTGCAGGTCAGCAGCGACGTAATCAAGGCCAGTTTCGACAGCGCCGGTGGCACACTGGTACGCGTTGAATTACTGAAATACGATGACCGCAACCAAGCCGGTAAAGTGTTTGTTTTGCTCGATGACAGCAAGGATCACACCTACCTGGCGCAAAGCGGACTGATCGGTGGTGCCAGTGGTGGCGCTTTCCCCAATCACACCACGCCGATGAGCGTCACCAGCGATGAGCGCACGCTCAAAGATGGCAGCAACGAGCTCGTGATTCGCTTTGAATCGGCTGCCGTGGGCGGCATCAAACTGGTCAAGACCTACACCCTGACGCGCGGCTCTTACGCCATCGCGGTCAAGCATGAGGTGTTCAATGTTGGCAACACGGCGGCATCGCCCTCGTTGTACTTGCAACTGGTGCGTGACGGCAGCAAACCATCAGGCGAATCCTCTTTTTATTCAACTTTCACCGGCCCGGCGATTTACACCGAGGCCAAAAAATACCAGAAAGTTGATTTCACGGATATCGACAAGAACAAGGTGGACGTTGAGAAATCGGCGCAAACCGGATACGTGACCATGGTCCAGCATTACTTTGCCAGCGTCTGGCTGCTGGGCGAGGGCATCAAGCGCGACTTGTTCGTGCGCAAAGTCGATCCACGCCTGTATGCCGTTGGCATGATCACGCCGATTGGAGACATTGCACCCGGCAACAGCAAAACCGTATCCGCCAGGTTGTTTGCCGGCCCACAGGAAGAAAAAGTGCTGGAGTCGCTGGCACCAGGGCTGGAGCTGGTCAAGGATTACGGCTGGCTCACCATTCTGGCCAAACCGCTGTACTGGCTGCTCGACAAGTTGCAGGGCCTGATTGGCAACTGGGGCTGGTCAATCATGGCGCTGGTACTGCTGCTGAAAGTGGCTTTTTACTGGCTCAACGCCAAGGCCTATTCGAGCATGGCGAAAATGAAAGCGGTGACTCCCAAAGTGACCGAAATGCGCGAACGCCTGAAAGACAAGCCGCAGCAGATGCAGCAGGAGATGATGCGCATTTACCGGGAGGAAAAAGTCAATCCGATGGGCGGCTGTTTCCCGATCATGATCCAGATCCCGGTCTTCATTGCCCTGTACTGGGTGCTGCTGGCCAGCGTTGAGATGCGCAACGCGCCCTGGATGTTGTGGATCCATGACCTCTCGTCACCCGATCCGTATTACATTTTGCCGCTGTTGATGACGCTCACGACCGTTTTGCAGACTGCCTTGAACCCGGTACCGCCGGACCCGATGCAGGCCAAAATGATGTGGCTGATGCCACTGGCATTCAGCGTCATGTTCTTCTTCTTCCCGGCCGGCTTGGTGTTGTACTGGATTACCAACAACATCCTGTCGATTGCGCAGCAGTGGGTCATTAACACCCGCATGGGTGTGCCGCCGCAGTTTCATTTGCCAAAATTCTGAGTCCGCTGTGATGCGCGTGATCGCCGTATGTCGCTAACGCATCATCATGACCCGATTGCGGCAGTCGCCACCGCCGCCGGCCGCGCTGCGGTGGGCATCGTTCGCATCAGCGGCCAAGCGCTGCTGCCACTGGCGCAAGCCATTTGCGATCGCCCGCTGCGCCCGCGCCAGGCAACTTACACCGCGTTTCTCGATCAGGCGGGCGAGGCCATTGACCGCGGGCTGGCGATTTTCTTTCCGGCGCCGCACTCGTTCACCGGCGAAGACGTGCTGGAGCTGCAGGCACACGGCGGTGACGTTGTGTTGCAACTGTTGCTGGCGCGCTGTCTGGCGCTGGCCGCACAGCTTGATCCGGTCACCCAACGCCCGCGCCTGGCCGGACTGCGGCTGGCGCGTCCGGGAGAGTTTTCCGAGCGCGCTTTTCTCAACGACAAAATTGATTTGGCGCAGGCCGAAGCGATTGCCGACTTGATTGATGCCAGCACCGAGACGGCAGCGCGCAGTGCCGCGCGCTCACTCAGTGGCGCTTTCTCGCACGAAATCCAGGCGCTGCACCAGGCGCTGGTGCAGTTGCGCATGCTGGTCGAAGCCACGCTGGATTTTCCGGAAGAAGACATTGATTTTCTGCGCCAGGCCGATGCCGCCGGTCAACTGTCAAAGTTGACGCAGGCAGTGCAGACAGTGTTACAAAAGGCGCGCCAGGGTGCGCTGCTACGTGAGGGCATCCAGGTGGTGATCGCCGGTCAGCCCAACGTTGGAAAATCGTCGCTGCTCAACGCGCTGGCTCAGGCCGAGCTGGCGATCGTCACGGCGCAGGCCGGCACCACACGCGACAAAGTGCAGCAAACGGTGCAGATCGAAGGGGTGCCAGTGCACGTGATTGACACCGCCGGTTTACGCCACAGCAACGATGAGGTCGAGCAAATCGGCGTGGCCCACAGTTGGCAAGCCATTCAGGAGGCCAATGTCGTTTTGTTCTTGCACGATTTGACGCGAGTACAGGATGCCGACTACGCGCTGGCGGAGCAAGAAATTTCCGCCCGGATTGCCGCGCGAGTGTCGGCCACGGTGCCGGTGATCGATGTCTGGAACAAAGTCGATGCAGTGGCCGGCTGCGCCGACGGACTCAACCTATCGGCCAAAACTGGTGCCGGCCTTGATACCCTGCGCCGGCAACTGCTACAGGTGGCTGGCTGGCAAGCGCCGATGGAAGGCGTTTTCATTGCGCGCCAGCGTCAACTACAGGCTTTGCTGCGGGCCAGCGGGCATCTGGCGCGAGCCGGCGAACATCTGAGTGTCAACACAGCCGCCATCGAGTTGGTGGCAGAAGAACTGCGACTGGCGCAAAATGCGCTGGGTGAAATCACCGGGAAAATGACACCGGAGGATTTGTTGGGCGAGATATTTTCCAGATTCTGTATTGGGAAATAGAGCGAGAATCAGACCGTTTACGGTCCCCGCTGCAACAAAGCGAGCGACTCGGGTGAGATTTTTTGGGCAGGAAATCAAAACATGAAATCACAGATGCGCGAAATCGACGAACGCACCAACTTGACAGGCAACAGCATGTTCGAACTGCTGCTGTTTCGGCTGGGCGAATCGGCTGGATGCGACCGGCACGAGCTGTTTGGCATCAACGTGTTCAAGGTGCGCGAAATCATGGTCATGCCCGAACTCACGGTCATGGTCAATTCACCACCGCACATCATGGGTGTCGCCAACATTCGCGGGCAAATGATCCCGGTCATCAACCTGCCCGCCATCACCGGCTGCAATCCAACCAAGGGGCTCAACATTTTGCTGGTGACTGAATTTGCCCGCAGCACGCAGGCTTTTGCGGTGGAAGAAGTCAATGAGATCGTTCGCCTGGAGTGGAAACAGGTGCTGTCGGCGGAGGGCAACGGTGGCGGTCTGGTGACCAGCATCGCGCGGCTCGATGGCAACGCCGAAAACACCCGGCTGGCGCAAGTGCTCGACGTGGAACAAATCCTGCGCAACGTTTTTGGGCAACCGGAACCAACCGGCGGCGAGAACATTGCGCTGCCCAAAGTGCAACTGCCAGCAGGATCGATCGTCCTTGCGGCGGACGATTCAGCCGTTGCCCGCATGATGATTGAGCAAGGCCTCAAGTCCATGAAGCTGCCCTACGTCATGACCAAAACCGGCCAGGAGGCGTGGGACAAATTGCAGCTCTTTGCGCGCCAGGCCAACGACGAGGGTAAGGCCATTGGCGACAAAGTGGCACTGGTATTGACCGACCTGGAGATGCCGGAAATGGACGGGTTCACGCTGACGCGCCAGATCAAGCAGGATTCGCGTTTCCAGACCGTTCCGGTCATTATTCACTCCTCGCTGACCGGAACCACCAATGAAAAACACGTCAAAAGCGTCGGTGCCGACGCTTACGTGGCAAAGTTTGTCGCTGACGAACTGGCGGCAACCATTTGTGAAGTCTTGCAGCGCAAATAAAAAAACTTTCCACGCTGGCGAATTTTGACGCATAATGCGCCGGCGTGGTCAGACATTGACCATGCAAGTTTGCGGTGTTTAGTCAGTTTCGCGTCTGCTCTAAGTCTTCATAGCTTTGTTGATTGCGGTTTAATGCGGTTTTGGACTCCATCGCTTTTTGAGTTATTTTGAGGAGTCCTTTCATGGGCAACAAACTTTACGTCGGCAATCTGCCATATTCTTTCCGTGATGAAGACCTGCAACAAGCTTTTGCGGCCCACGGTAACGTC
This sequence comes from Rhodoferax sp., assembly GCA_036171375.1. Classification (GTDB taxonomy): domain Bacteria; phylum Pseudomonadota; class Gammaproteobacteria; order Burkholderiales; family Burkholderiaceae_C; genus Rhodoferax. The sequence continues at coordinate 8,400 of JAVHQY010000249.1, forward strand.
ACCAGTGCCAAAGTCATGATGGAACGTGACACCGGCCGCTCCAAGGGATTTGGCTTTGTGGAAATGGGCAGCGATGCCGAAGCGCAAACCGCTATTGCCGCGATGAACGGACAACAGTGCGGTGGCCGTGGCCTGGTAGTCAACGAAGCACGTCCGATGGAGCCGCGCGCACCGCGCAGCGGTGGCTACGGTGGTGGTGCTGGCGGTGGCGCTGGCCGCAGCAGCGGTGGTGGCTACGGTGGCGGTGCTGGCGGTGGCCGCAGCGGTGGTGGCTACGGCGGTGGTGCCGGCGGTGGCCGCAGCAGCTACTAAGCCAACGCTCGGCGATACCAGCGTCAGCTAAATTCAAAGGGGCCCTCGCGGCCCTTTTTATTTGCTGCGCTGTTTTCTGGGCAACTGCGCCAGCACCCGATCCAACACCGGGTTGGGCAACAGCCGCAGTAGTTTGGCCACCAGCGCCATTTGCCAGGGAATCACGCGGTAGCTGCTGCCCGCTTCAATGGCGCAAAAAGCCCGTTCCGCAAAAGCATCGACCGGCATCAGAAACGGCATGGCAAAAGTATTGCCCTGCGTCATCGGCGTATCAATATAGCCCGGGCACAATGTCACCACCTTGATGCCGGTGCGACGCAATTCAATTCGCAGGCTCTCACAGTAACTGATCACTGCCGCCTTGCTCGAACAGTAAGCGCCGTGACCCGGCAACCCGCGAATACCGGCCACGCTGGCCACAGCGACCAGGCGACCACTGCCGCGCGCAAGCATGGCGCTGATGAACGGCTGGAAAGTTGCCGCCAGTCCAACGTTGTTGACCGCCAGCGTTCGTGCCAGCACGCTCAAATCATCCAGGCGCGTGCTGTCCATGCCGACGCTGATACCGGCGTTGGCAATCACCACGTCGGGCGTGCCCTGTTGGCGCAAACAGTCTGACCCGGCCGCCACGATGCTGTCCACCAGCGCCACGTCGGCGGCGTAAATCCGGCAGCGTTCGCCGTCCAGTTTATGTTGCCGCGCCCACTGCTCCATCTCCTGAGCGCGGCGCGCCACCAGCGCCAGACGGTAGCCGGCGCGGCTGTAGCGCAGCGCCAGTGCCTGCCCGATGCCACTTGACGCGCCAGTAATGAATGCCAGTTGCATACTTTTCCGGAAAGCTAAGGGATGCGGGTCTTGCTGGGCAGCAACGACACTTTGACGTGACCGGTCAATTCCAACACGCCGCTGTGGTTGTCAAAGCGCATGTGGTCGGCAGAAAATTGATCGGTGCCACGGCGCAGTTGCACCGGCTGGTTGGACTCCAGGCGTTGGGCGGACACGAAGGCGTGCAAAAACTCGCCGCTGAATTCCAGCGGCGACTCGCTCGACCCGGCTGCGCCGAGCACGGGTTGCCGCAACACGCGCGCCTGACCCAGCAGTTGCACCTCGGAAGCGTCGGCGTTAGTCAGGGCGTGTTGGGCACTGGCGGTCGTCAAGCGCCCCGCTGTGTCGAACGAACGCATCTGGATCGCCTCAATTTCGAGCGTGCGGGTATCGGGGTAGTGGTTGGCGTTGCGGCCGTTGACTTCGCTTTTGAGCTTGCCCGCAGCGTCGAACGTTTTGACGGAAAACTGGCGCATGAAATAGTCCGCTTCATGGCGCGCCGCTGCCGGCGTTTGATCGGGCAGTCGCACCGGCGCACTTTTGACCAGCCAGTACGTTCCCAGCGCCAGCAGTCCCATCAGAATCACCGGTAGATACAAGGACGTGCGCTCCCAGCCAGCGCGCAGCCACTGCCCGCTCACCTGCTGGCCTCGAACAGATTTCGATACTGGCCACTGGCGCACAGCAGCAAATCACACACCTCCCGCAGCGCGCCACTTCCGCCCTGGGCTTGCGTCACGTAGTGCGAAATCAGCTTCACTTCGGTGTGCGCATTGACCGGCGCACAGGCCAGTGCACAGCTTCGCATGAGCGCCAGATCAGGCCAGTCGTCGCCCATCGCCGCCGCCTGCTGCCAGCCCAGGCCCGCCGCAGCAAGCCTTTGTTGCGCCAGTGCCAGTTTGTCGTCAACGCCGCAGTGCACGTCGCCGATTTCCAATTCGGCCAGCCGCCGCCGCAGCGCCCGGGAGTCGCGACCGCTCACGATCACGGCACCAATGCCGGCGCGCTGCAACAGTTTCAGGCCAAAGCCATCGAGCGTGTTGAAACGCTTGATCTCCTCCCCGCCGCTGCCGTAGTACAAACCACCGTCGGTGAGTACGCCATCGACATCCAGAAAAAGCACTCTGATGCCCTGCGCCTTGAGCAGCAGTTCAGGCGGAAAAGAAAGCTGTGGCAACATCAAATCACCTTGGCACGCAGCAAATCGTTGCTGTTGAGGGCACCGCAAAGACAGCCGTCGCCGTCGAGCACCAGCACGCTGGTGATGCAGCGCAACTCCATCAACTCCACCGCATCCACCGCCAGCGCGTCGCTGGCAATGGTGGCGGGATGGGGGTGCATCACCATTTGCGCCGTGCACTGGCGCAAATCGATGCCTTTTTCCACCAGGCGGCGCAAATCGCCATCGGTAAAAATTCCCAATACCCGGTCTTGTTCATCGACGATGGCGGTGGCACCCAGGCCCTTGACGCTCATTTCGCGCATCAATTCGCTAAAACTCGCGCTGGCGGCAATCCGCGGCACCGCGTCGCCGCTGCGCATCACGTCGCTCACGTGCGTGAGCAACTTGCGCCCAAGCGCGCCACCCGGATGCGAGCGAGCAAAATCTTCCTCCTTGAAGCCCCGCGCATCGAGCAAGGCCACGGCCAGCGCATCGCCCATGGCGAGCTGCGCCGTGGTGCTGGCAGTCGGTGCCAGGTTGAGCGGACAAGCTTCCTTTTCCACCCCGCAGTCGAGCAACACCGCAGCGTAGCGTCCCAGCGTTGATTGCGCGTTGCCGGTCATCGCCACCAGCGGCGTTCCAAGCCGTTTGAGCACCGGCAGCAGCGCCACCAGTTCTTCGGTCTCGCCGCTGTTGGATACAGCCAGCACCAGATCAACTGGCTTGATCATTCCCAAGTCGCCGTGACTGGCTTCGGCCGGATGCACAAACAAGGCCGGCGTTCCGGTAGAAGCCAGCGTGGCGGCAATCTTGCGCCCGATATGACCGCTCTTGCCCATTCCCATCACCACCACTCGCCCGGTCAAACCCAGGATCAGCCTGAGCGCATCGGTAAACGACGCGCCCAGCCCGGACTGCAACCCCGACACCGCAGCAGCCTCGATGGCCAACGTTTGCCTGGCCAACCGGATGGCCCGCTCAGCATCAAAAGCCGCAAACTTGTTTGGTTGAGGTGTCATCGCTTGTTCGGTAGAAGTGTCACCGGCGCATTCTATCGATGCCTCAACAGGTTTTTGCTGTTGGCATGCGAGTTACGATGCAGCTATGAACCCCTTGGCCCTCACCCTGGTCTATTTGCTGGCCGCTGTGCTGGGGGTGGTGGCGTGCCGTTTTTTCAAGCTGCCACCGATGCTGGGCTATCTGGCGGTGGGCATGTTGATCGGGCCGCATGCGCTGGCGCTGGCCGAAGATGCGCAAGCGATGCGCGAGCTGGGAAATTTCGGTGTCGTTTTTCTGATGTTCGTGATCGGGCTGGAATTCAATCTGGCCAAACTGCGCGTCATGCGCCGCCACGTGCTGGGGCTGGGGTTGTTGCAGGTGCTGTTGACCATGTTGACCGCCACTTTAGCCGCACTGGCACTGCAATACCTGGCTCCCGGCCTGTGGAGCATGCACTGGCAGACGGCGCTGGCGCTCTCTGGCGCTTTTGCCATGAGCAGCACGGCGATCGTGGTCAAACTTATGGTCGAGCGGCTGGAGCTGGAATCCGAGCATGGCCGGCGCATCATGGGTGTGCTGCTGTTTCAAGATCTGGCAGTGGTTCCGCTGCTGGTGCTGATACCGGCGCTGGGCAGCGGCGGGGCCGATGCCGGGCAATTCCTGCGGGAGCTGGCAATGGCCGCATTGAAAGCGGTGGCCGTCATTTCCGTTTTGCTGGTGGGTGGTCAGCGCGTCATGACGTGGTGGCTGACTTTGGTGGCGCAGCGCAAGAGCGAAGAGTTGTTCGTGCTCAACTTGTTGCTGGTCACGCTGGGTCTGGCGTGGCTGACCGAACTGGCCGGATTGAGCCTGGCGCTGGGTGCCTTTGTGGCCGGCATGCTGATTTCCGAGACGGCGTACAAGCAGCAGGTCGAATCCGACATCCGCCCGTTCCACGACGTGTTGCTAGGGCTGTTTTTCATCAGCATCGGCATGCTGTTCGACTGGCAACTGGTGCTGGAAAACTGGCCACTGGTGCTGCTGTTTGCCACTTTCCCGCTGCTGCTGAAAGTAGCAGTGACGAGTCTGCTGGCGCGCGCGCTGGGTGCCAGCGCCGGTGTCGCGCTGCGCACTGGGCTGTACCTGGCGCAAGCGGGGGAATTCGGTTTCGTTTTGTTGACGTTGGCACAAAACAACGATCTGGTGCCAGGTGCTCTGCTCAACCCGATGCTGGCCAGCATGGTGCTATCCATGCTGGCCACGCCGTTCATCATCAATTACAGCAACGCCATCGTTCTCAAACTCATCAGCAGCGACTGGCTACAGCAGTCGCTGCAAATGACTTCCATCGCCCGGCGTTCCATCAACGCCAACCGGCATGTGATTATTTGCGGCTATGGCCGCTGCGGTCAGAACCTGGCGCGCATTCTGGAGCAAGAAGGCATTGCCTACGTTGCGCTGGACCTCGATCCCGAGCGCGTCCAGCAGGCCGCGGCGGCGGGTGATTCAGTGGTGTTTGGCGATGCCACCCGTCTGCCGGCGCTGATCGCTGCCGGGCTGGCGCGCGCCAGTGCTGTCGTCATTACTTACCTGGAATTGCCCAGCGCCAAAAAAGTTCTGGCGCACGTGCGTGAGCACGCGCCGCAAGTGCCGGTGATCGTTCGCACCTACGACGAGCAGGCGCTTGAAGTGCTGCGCCAGGCCGGTGCCACCGAGGTGGTGCCCGAAACCATCGAGGGTTCACTGATGCTGGCCAGCCACGCGTTGGCGTTGGTGGGCATCCCGTTGCGCCGGGTGCTGCGCATCGTGCGCGACCAGCGCGACGCGCGCTACCAATTGTTGCGCGGCTATTTTCACGGCAGCGATGACGACTCAAGTGATGAGCTGCAACAGGAACGTCTGACCACTTTGACGCTGTTGCCCGGTGCCCCCGCTATCGGCCAGAGCGTGGCTGCGTTGGCACTGGATGCGCTCGCGGTTCGCGTGGTGAGCCTGCGCCGCAGCAGTGGCAAAGCCGTCGCGTTGACAGCGCTCAGCATCCTGCAAGGCGGCGATACGCTGGTGCTTTCGGGTCAGGCTCAGGCGCTGGCCGTGGCGCAGCAAAAGCTGCTGCGGGCCTGAATGCCTGACCGTTATCATCCGCAATCACACGAACCGTTTTGACCCCACTCCATGCAAAATCTTTCTGTCAACCAGTACCTCAGAAATCACATTCGCACCGTTGCCGATTGGCCCGCACCAGGAGTGCAATTCCGCGATATCACGCCACTGCTGCAAGATGCCAAAGTGTTTCGGGTGCTGATCGATGCCTTTGTGCATCGCTACATGGCACCCGAACTGCGGCCCGACGTGGTGGCCGGGCTGGATGCGCGCGGTTTCATTCTGGGCGCAGTGATTGCTTATGAACTCGGTGTGGGCTTTGTTCCGATCCGCAAAAAAGGCAAGCTCCCGTTCAGCACCATTGCCGAAACCTACGAGCTGGAATACGGCAGCGCCACGGTTGAGTTGCACACCGATGCTGTCAAGCCCGGTCAGCGGGTGCTGCTGATTGACGACCTGGTGGCCACCGGCGGCACCATGATGGCAGGCAAAAGACTGCTGGAAAAACTCGGCGCGCAGGTGATGGAAGGCGCTGCTATCGTGAACCTGCCAGAGCTCGGCGGCGCAGCCAAATTGCGCGCCAGCGGTCTGCAACTTTTCACCCTGCTCGATTTTGCCGGTCAGTGATCGCCTGGGTCCCCGCCCGGGAGCGACTTGGGCCACAAGGCCCACAGGCGTAAACCCTGTTTGAGGCGACCCGCCAGTGCCCCGGCGGCCGCGCCCGAGCCGACAAAGTAATCGGCCCGCACGGCACCCACGATGGCATTGCCACGGTCTTGCGCCAGCACCAGCTTTTGCAGCGGCAGCGCACCGCTGGAGGCCAGCCAGACCGGCGTGCCTAGTGGAATGCTCGTTGCATCGACGGCAATCGAGCGGCCGGCGGTCAGCGCCACGCCCTGCGCGCCGCGCGGCCCGCTGTCGCCATCGAGCCCCGACAGCGCTTCTTCACGAAAAAAAACCAGGCGCGGATTGCTCCGCAGCATTTCATCGATGCGCTGCGGGTTTTGCTGTGCCCAGGCCTTGATTGCCGGCCACGACAGATCGCGCAGCAAGCCGCGCTCGAGCAGCCAGCGTGCGACGCTTTGATAGCCTTGTTCGTTGGAGGCCGCAAACGCCACCCGCGCCAGCGAGTAACGCCCATCGGGCTCGTGGATGCGCAGCCGCGCCGAGCCCTGAACTTGCACCATCAGGGCATCCACCGGACTCTCCAGGTAAGCGATTTCGCGTCCGCGCAGGGCGGTGCGGGCTACTTCCAGCGTATCCGCCTGCTCGCGCGTGTACCATGGCTGGCGCAGTCGCAACGACAGCGGTGGCTGGTACAGCGGCGCGCCAAAGCTGGCGCTGGGCTGGCGCTCGGCATCGAGCTCTGGCTCAAAATAAGCGGTCAACAAACCGTCTGCGCTGCCGCTTAAATCTTCCACCTGGTAGGCTTGCAGCCGAAGCTGCAGCCAGTCTCTTTGTTCAGCCACGCTGGCAATACTCAAACGCCGCACGTCGCTGCACAGCAAAGCAAAAGCCGCGGTCGGACGCTGACAGCTTCTGAGCCAGGCATCCCAGGCTCCATACCAGTCATCGGCGGCAAAGCCCGGCAGTTCCGACCACGCCACCGCGCGCCAGCGGCTGCCGGCACGCAGTAGCAGCGTCGGCGATGGCATCGCCTCGGGTGCGCTCAGCGCAGCGGGCAATGCGACCGACGCAGCGCCCTCATCGGGCGGCAGTTGCACGCTGGCAGCGCAACCCAGCAAAACCCCCACCAGCCAGGCCAACAGCAACCGTTCCGACGACCGTCTCATTTCGGCACCGATCGTTCGATTTTGGTCACCCGGGGCTCGGTCCAACTGCCATCGATGTGAAACTCCTGTGTGTTCGATTCCGACAGTGGTCGGCGCAGCAGCCACTGCGCCAGAAAAGTTCCCAACCCAATGGCAGGATTGATGGTCGAAGCAATCAGCGATGCGGTCCCGGCATTGATTTCCGGCACCACCACCACTTTCATGTCCTGCGTCTCTTTGGCTATGTCGGCCTGACCTTCAATCAGCACGGCGGCGTTGACACCTTTCATTTGCAAATTGTTGGTTCTGGCAATGCCTTGCCCGATGGTCACGTCGCCACGCAGAAAATCAAACGAAAAGCCCTCGCTGAAAACATCCCTGAAATCGAGCGTCAGCCGCCGCGGCAGCGTTTGCAGGCTCAGCACGCCCAACAGTTTGGCCAGACCCGGGTCGGCTTTCAAAAACTGACCGGACCCGACATCGACGGTAAAAGCGCCGGCCAACGATGGGTAGTCCAGCGTGCTAGGCGCACCCAGCCACGCCACCTGGCCTTCCATCTTGCCTTGCCCTTTTCGCACCACGTCTTTCATGCCAAAGCGTGCCAGCAGTTCACCCGCGTTGGCAATGTCGAGCTTGAAGTTCAACACCGTGCGGCGCGGCCGGTTGGCTCGGCGGTTGCTGCCGGCATCGGCCGCTGTACTCTGCGCGTTGATGCTGGCCCAGTTGCCGCTGGCCTTGAACTGAGCCTCAGGCAGGCTCAGGTTGAGCTTGTTGAGTCGCCACTCCTGCGAGCCGCCCGCATCGACGCTGCGATTGATGGCTGCTACCTCCAAGCGCCCGAGCCGCTTGCCACGCAATTCAAAGTCATCGACCACCACGTCCAAGGCGGGAATTCCCGCCGGCTGCTCGCTCAGCAACTCTTCCACGTCACTGGCGGCGCTGGCGGCCAGGCTCAGCCGCGCCAGCCGTGCATAGACGCGCCCCTGACCGGGGCCTGTAGCCTGGCGGTACTCCAGGTAGCCGTCGGCCTCGCTGGCGCTCAAGTTGGCGCGCCACAACAGCCCGTCGCGCGAGCCACCCACCAGCACGTGCTTGAGCGTGCGACCCGCAACAGTCAACTCCTGGGTGCGCAAGGCAAAGCTGTGGGGCCAGTAGCTGCCCGCAGCGTTGGAAGTGTGCGCTGGCGACGAATCAAACCGGATCGGCGCGGCCACGCCGGTCTGCTCCAGTACCCGCTGCCAGGCATCGAGATCGAGCGCCTTCAAATCGATATTGGCAACCACACGTGCGTCGTCTGGCAACACCGCAGGCTCCTGCGCGGTCGCTCCCAGGCGGATGTTGCCGCGCACCACGCGCGCCTCAGTGCCGGACAAATCGCGCCCATAGACCAGCGAAGCGACCGAGCCCAGTTGCAGCGACAGCTTGTCCTGCAGCGGCCCCGACCCGGCATCGCGCTGTGGCGCGACCTCGAACCGCAATGGCAGCAGCGCCTCCGCGCTCTTGCCCAGCGGCGCGGGCAAATTCAGACCCAGGCCCTGCAGATTGCTTGCCACGCTCAGCTCGGGGCGACCTTGGCGCAGGCTCAGCAGCGCATCAAAAGCCGCACTACCGCTGGCGAACTGCGCCAACGTTGCCAGACTGCCCAGCGCCTGCGACTGGCGCAAGACCTCGGCGGAGAATGAACCGCTGGCGTGGATTTGCAGGCTGGATGCGCCCGCCGCTACGGTGCCCGTCGAGCCACCGGTCAGCCGCACGTCACCACCGAGCATGCGCGCCTGCGCTGCCACCAAGGTAAAGCCCTTGTCAGAAAAATTCACGCTGCCACGGGCGCGACTCAAGCGCGGCATGGCCGGTGTGACCTGCAACTCGTTGCCCGCCAGCGTAACGCTACCCTGCACGCGAGTGCTGGCCAGATCGGCCAGTGGCAAATCAAGTTTCAATTTGAGTTCGGCAGTGCCGCTGGCAACCGCGTGCTCCAGCGCCTGGCCGGTTAAAGCGGCCAGCGGTGAGGCGTTGACCAACTCGAGCATGTTGGCCAGTGGTCCGTGGCCTTGGGCGTTGACGCTCACGCTGGCGTGGCCCAGGTCGGCGATGGCCGCGTCAATCCGGCTCCACTGCACCGTGCCGGCCGCGCCCATGCGCGCACTGGCGGCGCGCACCTGCATCCCGGCGCGCTCGAACACCAGCTCGCCGTTGAGCTGCGTCAGTGCCGGCCACGGCAGGATGGAGGTGCTGGGCAGCGTTCGCGGCACGTAGTTGAACAGCGTATTGCGCAGGTTGGCCGAAATCCTGAATTCACCCAGCCGGGGGTCGGTGAAAGGCATTTTTTCCAACTCGCCGCGGACTTTGAATTTGACCCCGGTGGCACTGCCGGCCAGCACCGCCTGGTGCACATACTCGCGCACCTCGCGGCTGATGATGAGCGGCAGATAACGGTACACCCGCGCCGCCTGCGCCCGGCTCAGCGAGCCCTGCAAATCGATCACGCCGGCATCGCGTGTGGCCGTCGTTGCTGCTGTCGCAGCGGTGTTTTCCCATTTAATTTGCGCTTCGCCTTCGGCATCTGCATTGCTGAATTTGAGCTTGTTCAGTTGCAGCGCCACGTGCCCGCCGTCGAGTTGCCACAGCACCTCAGTGGCAAGTTGACTCACGGGAATCAGGGCTTCATCAAAAACCGCCGGAAATTCGAGCGCACCGTCGTTCATGCTCAGGCTGGCGCGGCCCGATTTCTGGTTCAGATCAAACTCGATATTGGCACCGCGCACGCCGGGCCAGGCCGCGTTGGCGTGCAACTCAAGCCCGCTTACCAGGCCCTTCAACTGGTACTGAAGCGGAGCACTGACCGGGCCTTGCCAGCTCGCTGCAATGCGCTGCACCAGCCCTTTGGGGGCATGCGCTTGCAACGCGCTGCGGGCAGTGGCCTCGATCGGCAAACGATCGGCGATCTGCGCCAGCGCTGCCAGATCCAACCGATCGGCCTTGAGCTCGCCCTGCGCCGCTTTCTTGCCTTGCGCTGCAAAGTAAATCAGATTGACGTTGCCGCCGGGCCAATGCAGACCGTCGGCCGTGTCAAACGCCAACTGCTGGGTGGAAAATTCAAAACCATTGGCCAGCGAACGAAGTCCCAGGCGACCGTGCACTGATTGCAGTTGCAGTGGCTGTAAATCGCGCCCCAGCGTCACGCTGACCGCGTTCAGCGACACATCGGCCTGGCCAGAGACAAACTCGCCTTCACGCACGTCAGCCCACAGCGCCAGCGCACCCTGGCCCTGGCGCAGGTCAATGCCGATGTCAGCGTAGCGGCGCAGCTCGGAGACATCGACACGTCCCAGCGCGGCGTAGAGCTGCCCCTGCCATTCCTGCCAGCGCCCGTTGTGGCGCGACAGCAGGGCCTGGCGAAACATGCCGCGCAGGCTGAAGCGCTCGCCCCAAGCAGCGCCGGGCGTGGCATCCAAGCGCAAATTGTGGCGTGTGCCCTGGTTGCGCAGCACCAATTCCACCTGGCTCAGCGCCAACGTCGGTGCCGAACGCATTTCATCGGTCCAGGCAATACTGCCGTCGTGAATGGCGAATTCAGCCTGAGAAAAAAACCAGTCAGCAGCCGCACTGCTGTCAGGGTTTTGTTTGGAAAAATCCAACCCGGCGACAAAAATCCGTCCGTCCGCGGCGCGCCGGATGGCAAGCGTCGGGCGGTCCACGTAGAGTTGCTCAAAACCCAGCCGCCACAGCGAGCGCGGCGACACCGCTGCCAGCACCCGTGGCAGGTTGAGCGCGACGCGGCCCTGGGCATCGAGCAAGCGCACTTCGCGCAGCTCAAAAGACGGCATCAGGCCAGTGGAATGCGCCACCACTGAGCCGATCTGCACCGGCACCCCCAACACCAGGCTGGCCTGGCTCTCAAGTTGGGAGCGAAAGTCGGCAATTCGCGGCACAATGAGCCATTGCAACGCCCCCCACGTCAGCCCAAAAACCAGCCACGCCGCCAGCACCAAGCCCAATGTCCAACGAGCAAAAGTTGTCAGCAGTTTCAGCGAAGATGAAGGAGCAGGCGTTGAATCAGTCATGGGGCATTGTGGCCGATGGGTCGGGAATTATGACCCGGACCGGGCTGTCATCGTACTCGCGCCTGTCCCAGCGCGTGCGGCGGCGCTACCAGAACCAGCTTGAGTTCCTGCCGCCGGGCTGGCCTGGCACCGAGTCGATGGCGCAGACCTATGCGCGCCTGTGTGCTGACGGCCTGGAGCTGGGCGCGGCCTTGCGTGTGACGCGTCATCTGGTGCTGGAGCGACTGCTTTGCCTGGACTGCACTGGGCAACTGAGCTTGCAACAGGTGACGCAGGCGATGACCGAGTTGGCCGAGTTTGCTCTTGCGCGTGCCTGCCACCAGGTGCAGCAAACGCTGGAACAGCAGTATGGCGTGGCACGCAACGCCAACGCCACCCAGTCGCAGTTGTGGGTGGTGGGAATGGGCAAGCTGGGCGCGCGCGAACTCAACGTGTCAAGCGACATTGACCTGATTTACGTGTACGACGCTGACGGTGAAAGCAGCGGCGACGCACAGGGTCGCGGACGCCTTTCCAACCACGAATATTTTGCCAAGGCGGTACGCGCCATCTACGCCTTGCTGGCTGAGGCGACCGAACACGGTTTTGTGTTTCGCGTTGACCTGGCGCTGCGTCCCAACGGCAACGCAGGGCCGGCCGCCATTTCGCTCGGGGCGCTGGAAGAATATTTCCACGTCCAGGGTCGCGAGTGGGAGCGTTTTGCCTGGCTCAAGAGTCGTGTCGTTGCCAGCCTGGGCGCGAGCGGCAAAGGCCGGGCGCAGGCGCTGCGCAACATTGTGCTACCGTTTGTTTTCCGGCGTTACCTGGACTACGGCGTTTTTGATTCGTTGCGCGCACTGCACCGGCAAATCCGTGACCACGCCATGAAGCGCGCCACCGGCCACCCTGAGCGTAGCAACGATGTCAAGCTCTCGCGCGGCGGCATCCGTGAAATCGAATTCACCGTGCAACTGCTCCAAGTGGTGCGTGCCGGCCAGTTTCCGGAACTCAGGACCCGACCGACGCTCAACGCGCTCACGCGCCTGAGCCGCGCCGGTGTGATGCCGCCAGCCACGGCGCAGGCGCTGGCGCAAGCCTATGTTTTTCTGCGCTGCGTGGAGCACCGGATTCAATACCTGGACGACCAGCAAACTCACGTGTTGCCGACGGCAGACGCTGATCTGGAGTGGATTGCGCTCAGCCTGGGTTTTGCCAGCACGCGCGAATTTTTGCATCAGCTCGACCGGCAGCGCGAAATGGTGGCACAGGAATTTGATTCCCTGCTCGGCGGCAACGAGCCCGAATGCGTCAATTGCCACCCGGCGGGCAAAGCGCCGGCGGACCTGCTGGCGGTTGACGATTTGTTGCCGCAGTTGCCGCCGGAGTTGCGCACGCGCATCGCGCTGTGGCGTGAGCACCCACGCGTGCTGGCGCTGCGCGAAGACGCGCGCCAGCGCCTGTTGCGTCTGCTGGCGCGCACCGCGCAGTGGCTGCACGAGGGTCAAGCCAGCGAGCAGGCCTGTTTGCGCTTTGCCGATTGGCTGGAGCCACTGCTGCGACGCGAAAGCTATCTGGCACTGCTGCTGGAGCGCCCGGCCGTGCAGCAGCGCCTGTTGCGACTGCTGGGCGCGGCGCGTTGGTGCGCGCGCTACTTGTTGCTGCATCCGGGCGTGATCGACGAGTTGGCCAACGCCGACATGCTGGCCGAGCGCTTCAGCGCGGCAGATTTTGAGCGCGAGCTTGAACACCGGCGCAGTTCGCTCGCCAGCGCCGGTGACGACGACGACGAAGCGCTGCTGAACTTGCTGCGTCGCGCCCAGCACGCCGAGGTTTTTCGCACACTGGCACGCGACATCGAAGGCCGCCTGAGCGTCGAACAAGTGGCCGACGACCTGAGCGCGCTGGCCGATGCCGTCTTGCGTCTGACCACCGCCTGGTGCTGGCAGCGGCTCAAGAGCCAGCACCGCCCGACACCGCAGTTTGGCATCATCGCTTACGGCAAACTCGGTGGCAAGGAGCTTGGCTACGGCAGCGATCTGGACTTGGTATTTGTTTACGACGACGACGATGAACGCGCGGCTGAAATCTATGCTGCGCTGGTGCGCAAACTCATCAATTGGTTGATGGTCAAGACCGGCGACGGTGATCTGTATGAAATCGACACCGCGCTGCGCCCCAACGGCAACGCCGGTTTGCTCGTCACACCGTTTGCGGCCTACGCCAATTACCAGCAGCAGCGCGGCAGCAACACCGCCTGGACCTGGGAGCATCAGGCAATGACGCGGGCGCGTTTCGTGCTGGGCAGCGAAAGCTTGCGGCTACGCTTCGAGACGGTGCGCACCGCTGTCATTGCCGCGCCGCGCGATGCTGCTGCGCTCAAGGTCGAAATCGTCGCCATGCGCGCACGGCTGGACGCAGCGCACCCGGTCAAGGCCGAAACCTTTGATGTCAAGTACAGCGCCGGCGGCATGATCGATGCCGAGTTCGTGCTGCAATACCTGGTGCTGGCGCATGCCGCGCAGGCACCAGAGCTGATGGCCAACAGCGGCAACATCGCCCTGCTCGAACGCGCCGAGACGCTCGGTTTGCTGCCGCCGCACATTGGTCACGCGGCCGCCAGCGCCTACCGCGAATTGCGCCGCGCGCAGCACCGAGCCCGCCTTGACGAAGAACCCACCCAGTTGCCGCTGCCCGCCTTGCAAACACAGCGCGCTGCAGTGCTAGCGCTGTGGCAAAGCGTGTTCGGCGCAAACGCGCGCTGAAATCGGTTAAAGTTCGCACCCAGACAAATGTTCGTGGGGCCGGTAGCTCAGATGGGAGAGCGCTGCGTTCGCAATGCAGAGGTCAGGAGTTCGATCCTCCTTCGGTCCACCACACTTCAAAAGTCTAACTGTTTTCAGCTAGGCTTTTCTTTTGCAAACTCCTCAATGTTGACGGGCGCTTAGGGTAGCTTGCTCTTGACAGTCGCTATGCCCGTAGTGTCAATTTTTAACCCGTTTTACCTGCATTTTTTGCAATTGTTATCTCTGTTTTCCTCTTGACCGTTCAAGAGGTTGAGCCCAATGTTTATGCGGGTTCCGGTGCGACGACCCAGTTGCGCACCAACCCAACGGATAATGTCCGGCACAATCCAACATGACACTGCACGCGCAACAAGATGTCCAAGTCCAACCAACTTAAAAAACTCTCCCCGACTCCCAATACTAAGCAGATCGCGGCAGTGCGCCGTTTGGTCGACAGCGGTGACGGGGTGCAAGCGCGTGCGCGTCTGGCTGCGCTGCGCAAGTCTTTCCCTGACTTCAAACCTCTACTTGGTCTGGCTTGGGAGGTCGAGAATCGATGTGGATCTCCGATGCTCGCAACAGCTCGCGCATTTGAGTGGCAACGCGCTTCACCCAATAGCAGGATCGCTGTCGAGGCCCTGTTTGAAAGTGCTCGCGTCGCAGCTTATGCAGCCATCTGTGGTCGAGCACTACAGCGCCTGTCTGTCCTGGATGGCGAGAGTGACTTTCAGCTCCCCGAGAACATCGCAGCTGCGCTGGGAGCGCTTAGCTTTGAGCAGGCTGAAGCGATCGATCTGTCGCGAATGCATCTCGCTGATAGCAATCCAGCGGCCGCAATCGCAGTTCTCCAAGGAATTGACCACCCGTCCGCGCGCAACAACCTTGCCCTTGCGTCATTCGTCTCGGGTGAGTTTACCAAAGCCCTTGCGTTGATTGAAGCCAACTGGCAGGCCAACCCCGACAACTTATTTGCCCTTGACAGCCTCGTTCGATGGCGGTGTTGGTCGCAGGGGTTGGATCGCTGCATCGGGTTTGTCGCCCCATTGCGACACACAACGCCACGCCGCCCAGAAGATGCAATCGCCCAAGTTTCCGCGCTGCGATTCCTTGGCGACGAAAAAGCTGCGACGCTGGCTTGGCAAAACTGTGAGAAGGCACCTTATTGGCAACATTCCAGCGACGATTTGCGTGCGATATTTTCCGATTTGAAGGAGTCGGCAGTCGAATTGCCAGGTGGCAGTGGCATGTGGTTTCCAGGACCATGGATACGTGCATTGACCGTAATCGCAGGCCAGTCGCAGGAAAAGTGGGAGCAACGCGGGGAACCTTTGCTTGAAACCTGCGACGCGCACGTCGACTACCTTACCCGGGCGGTCGATTTTGGCGATGCTTCGACTCGTCTGCTGGGACTGTCGGTGCTGAAGCGTCGTGCCAAGCGGTCCGATGGTGCGGCTTTGGCCGCCGTCAATGCGCTGTTAACCCACCCTAGCGGGCCAGACTCGGCACGCATTGATCTGTTGAATTGGCTGATTGAGCAGGGATTGCGAAACCGCAGTGAACCCGCCGTGGTGTGGCTTTCAGGGCAATTGCGCACCATCAATTCCCACGGCCTGTGTATCACCGATGAGCCCCGAGGCAGCCCTTTCCCACCTGAGGGCACGGCGTTAAACGAACGCGTGCATGAGGCGATTGGTCGTCATGACATGCGCCAGGCACTTGGTCTGGCCCAGCAATTGAAAAAGATGTACCCAAATGAGCCCTCTGCACTGACTAATTTGGCGGCGATCAAGGAGGGTCTGGGGCACCCCAAAGCAGAGATCACTGAGTTGTATCAACAGGCTTACTCGCTGGCACCCGAGTATTTGTTTGCGCGTTGCGGGCTTGCACGCTGTCTAGCCGGTGAAGGAAAGACCGAGGAGGCGTACGAGCTGCTAGACGGCATTCTTGAGCGCGAAGAGTTTCATCGTAGCGAATACCGCAGCTTCCTGCTAACGCAGCGCGCGTTGGCTTTAGCCTGCGGCGAGCATGCAACGGCACAAAGCCTGGCTGCGTCGTTGGTCGATTTCGACCAAGCTTTGGACAAATGAATTACTGAAGCCTCGTGACAAAGACGGCCTCGGGCCGTCCAGCGAAATAGCAGGCCCAAACGCGAGTGAAGTCTGAGCAGGCCTCGAAAGGTTTGATGTGAGCGCCGATCTGCCACCTAGACAGGGATCAACAGCTCTTGAGTCAGACGACGCGCTTTGATCGCGCGGGCAATCTCGGCGGCGAGTTGAGATTTGCGCTGCATCTCGACCGCATCGGCATATCCCAGGTCGGCGCAGACGTTCGTGCTGCCTTCCGCAATGGTAGTGTCGGTGATGGCATGCACGTGGTGCCTACCATTTATCAAAGCTCACCCTCCGAGTACCCGGATTCACGTTGATGGCGAATGCGTGCCACAAGCACCAGATCGCGGGCCTGTTCGAATTCATAGCGCGCCAGATAACCGCTACGCCTACGGGCAATGATGAGTTCTCGCAGTCCACCCTCAACTGGCCGACCGATGCCGGGCTGATGGGTCAACACTTGCAAAGCGTCCAGGATGAAATCCAGCAACTCACCAGCCATCGGATCATCTGACTCGGCAAGAAACTCGTCCAGCCGAAGCAGGTCGTCAAATGCGGCCTGGCTCAGGAATACGCCAGACATAACAATCAGCCCATGCGCGTTGGTGCAAGGACTCGAGGCTTAGCTTGTAACCCTTTGCGATGACTGGCCAAATCTGAAAAATAGGTACGGACATTACCAAGTTCGTAGCCCAACCCGCTGGTCTTCATGTCGCTCAATGCTGCCATGGAGTCCCGCGTAAACGCTTCACCTAGACGCGTGCGGCGCACCGAGTCGGCCAGCGTCTGCACCATGAACGCGTGCAAGCTCAGGCCCGCCTTCTGGGCATCAACCTCAAGTTGCGTTTTTAGCCCTGTGGGCAATTTCAAGCTGGTAGGTTTAATCGCGATGCTGACGGGGGACACTTCTTGCTCCAATTCGAAAGGTAGTCAAAGTTTACTACCTTTGAATTTTTCTCACAGATGTCGGCATCCAGTAGCTTCATTTGGTCCGCTGCGCCAAAAATTGAGATGGTGATTACGCCGTTATATCCATGGTTTCGCAATCCGAAACGGCCAATCTCGTAAACACTCATGCGAGTTGCACAAACAGGGGACGACAGCTTGCAATCGCTTTTTGAGTGGTCCCGCCGTCAGGAATCGGACCTGAATTTTACGCTTAGGAGGCATACGTCTTATCCATTAGACGACGGCGAGAAATTTGACATTGTTTGAGGCCTGTTTTCAGAGAGAAAGCTATATTTTCATGAAAAGAGTGGTGCCCATCAGGAGACCCACGTTCTATCCATTGAACTACGGCGGCAGGCCGGGCTATTCTATTTGCTCAGCAGCCGCATGGTGGCCTCGAGCCCGTTGAGCGTGAGCGGGTACATGCGAGCACTCATGAGCTGTTGCATGATGCTGATGCTCTGGCGGTATTGCCAGATCGGCTCGGGTTCGGGGTTGACCCAGGCAAATTTTGGAAAAGCTGCGGTCAGACGTGCCAGCCACTCCATGCCGCTGTCTTCGTTGTTGTACTCCACGCTGCCGCCGGGCTGCAAAATCTCGTACGGACTCATGGTGGCATCGCCGACGAAGATCAGTTTGTAGTCCTTGTTGTATTTGCGAATGATGTCGAGCGTGGGGAACTTCTCGGCAAAACGGCGCCGGTTGTTTTTCCACATGTAGTCATAGACGCAGTTGTGAAAATAATAAAACTCCAGGTGCTTGAATTCGGTTTTGGCGGCGGAAAAAAGTTCTTCCACGCGGGTGACGTGTTCGTCCATGGTGCCGCCCACGTCCATCAGCAGCAGCACCTTCACATTGTTGTGGCGCTCCGGGATCATTTTGATGTCGAGGTAGCCGGCGTTGGCCGCCGTGCTGTGGATGGTGTCGGGCAAATCGAGCTCTTCGACATGGCCCTCGCGGGCAAATTTGCGCAGCCGCCGCAGTGCCACCTTGATGTTGCGCGTGCCCAGCTCCTGCGTGTCGTCGTAGTCTTTGTAGGCGCGCTGCTCCCACACTTTGACGGCGCTGCGGTTTTTGCCACCGCCGCCGATGCG
>JAVHQY010000250.1:0-6772 GCA_036171375.1 Rhodoferax sp.
GCACTTCGCCTTCGATCATGTCGCCGGTGTGCAGGTTGAAGCGGCGCACCTGGCTTGGGCTGATGTAGATGTCGTCGGTGCTGGCGGTGTAGCTGGTGTCTGGACTGCGCAAGAAACCAAAGCCGTCGGGCAGGATTTCAAGCACACCGTCGGCAAAAATCTGCTCGCCGGCGCGGGCGCGCTTTTTGATGATGGCAAACATCAGCTCCTGTTTGCGCATGCGCCCGGTGTTTTCAATCTCAAGATCTTCTGCTTGCTTGAGGACTTCGGACACGTGCAGTGCCTTGAGTTCGTTTAAATGCATGAGTTTGCCAACTAGGTAAAAAAAATCTGGGGAATGGGGCTGAGGTGGACCCAAAGTCACAACCTCAAGGTTTTGAGCCTGGAAATCGAACCGACCCATGGCGTGGATCAGTGAACTGGGCAGATTATGACAGGAAAAAAACTGCTCGGTGCGCAGCGCTGGCAGGGTGGCATGCTGCCAGGTTTGTCGGCGGCGCGGGGCGCTGCTGCGCCCAATCACCCACACCAGGGCGCTGTTAGACCAATTGCTGGTCGATGAAAGCGGTCAGTTGCGATTTGCTCAGAGCACCAACCTTGGTTGCTACCTGCTCACCGCCCTTGAACAGCATCAGCGTGGGAATGCCGCGAATGCCGTATTTGGCCGGGATGTCACGGTTTTCATCGACGTTCATTTTGGCTATTTGCAGCTTGCCCTGGTAGCTGGTGGATATTTCGGCCAGAATGGGAGCGATCATTTTGCATGGACCACACCATTCAGCCCAGTAGTCCACTAGCACCGGCAGTTTGGATTGCATCACATCGGCATCAAAAGAGGCATCCGAGACATGTTTGATAAGTTCGTCGGTCATGGAGAATTCCTTGTTAAATTTTGACCACAGGCAGATAAATCAGGATGGTGAAATTGTGACAGAAACCAAAGTAGCGCAGCCGACGCGTCTGGCACCAGCCGCCGACTGGCATCCGGTCGCAGCGCTGTGGGAGCAGCTGATGGTCCAGCTTCGCGCCGAGCTGCAGCGGCGGCAATTGTCGCCCGATGGTGTTGTTGTGCTGCTGCCTTACGCGCAGTTGATTGAGCAGGCGCGCCGCGCTTGGCTGCGGGCGGTTGAGGGAGATGGCACGCAAAGCTTTTTTCTGCCGCATTTTGAGACCAGCCTGAGCTGGAGTCGCTCGCTGGGAAGTGTGGAACTGGCGGCCGATGATCTGCGGCTGGATGCGGCGCACGACTTGGTGACTGCCGGCTCATTGCTGGCACGCGCTGGTCTGGCCGCGCAACAGGATCTGCTGGCTGCGCGTTTGCTGCAAGCCGCCTGGAGTCTGGCACCGAGTGCCGCTGCGGTGCCGCCGTCGCAGCGCCTGTCGTGGGGCGCTGGCCTGGGTGCCGAACTGGCGCACCAACTCGATGCGCCGCTGTTTGCACTGGAAGCGGCCGTGGCCCGCATTGCCCTGGCGTGGGTCTCATCTTCCGGTTACGCCACCGATTTGCTGTTCGATGCCGAGCCGCAACTGCTGGTGCTGCTGGAAGGCTTTCAGCACGAACCCTTGAACCGCTCGCTGCAGCAGATGCGGTCTGAGCGCACACTGCTGCTGTCGTTGTGTCCGACGACGGCGAAGACTGCGGCGTTGGACGGTGGCCAGGTGGCATGGCACGAGGCGCATGACATTGCCGACGAAGCGCAGCTTGCCGCTGCCTGTGTGCTGGCGCAATTGGCGGCTGGTCGCGCGCCGGTGGCACTGGTGGCGCAAGACCGCTTGTTGACGCGCCGGGTGAGTGCCCTGTTGACGCAGCTTGGTCTGAGCATTCGCGATGAAACCGGCTGGCGGCTGTCCACCACCCGTGCTGGCGCGGTGGTGATGAGCCTGTTGCGTGCCGCGCGCTGGCCAGCTTCCAGCGACGAAGTGCTCGATTGGCTCAAGAATGCGCCGGTCTGCCAGAGCGCGGGTGTGGACGAAATTGAAATCGAATTGCGTCGCCGTGGCGTGCGTGACTGGTCCCTGGTGGCAGCCGATCTTGCCGACGTTGCCACCTTGTCGGCGGCGGCGCAATCGGCGCTGACGCTGGCAGCGGATGTGCGCCAGGCACTTAGCGCAGCGCGGCCTTTGACGTGCTGGCTCAATGATTTTCGCGCTGTGTTGCAACAGGCCGGGCATTGGCCGCGTCTGTCTGCTGACCCGGCTGGCCAGGCGTTGTTGCAAGTGCTGTGTCTGGACGACGCCCAGCAAGGTGAATTCGCCGCCGTCCGGCAACGCCTGAGCTTGCAGGCTTTCACGGCCTGGGTTGGTCAGGTCTTGGACGATGTCGGCTTCAGGCCGGAGTCGGAATCGGCGGCGGCGCAGTTGGTGATTTTGCCGTTGGGTCAGTTGCTGGGGCGCGACTTTGCCGCCGTGGTACTGCCGGGTTGCGACGAGGTTCATTGGCCCAGCGCGCCAGAGCCGCCCGGGCAGTGGAGCGCGTCAGCCCGTGTCGCCTTGGGGCTGGCATCGCGCGCCGAACTGATCGTGCAGGCCCGCGCCAGTTGGAACTACGCCCTGCAGTTTCCCTGGCTCGACATTTTGTGGCGTCACAGCGAAGACGGTGAGCCGCTGATGGCGAGTGCTTTCGTGCAGGAATTGCTCCTTGCCCAAACGGCTCTCCAGGGGCGTGATGCGCGCCTGCTGCGCGCCGTGACGGCGCGACCTGCCGTTATGCCCCGCCCCAGCGCTGCCGCGTTGGCGCTGACGCATTTGTCGAGTACGGCCTACGAGGATTTGCGACGCTGCCCCTACCGTTTTTTTGCGCTGCGCCTGCTCAAACTGCGCGACGCGGAAGAACTCGATGCCGAGCTCGACAAACGCGACTTTGGCAACTGGCTGCATTGCGTACTGCGGATTTTTCATGAAATGCCGCCACACCTTCAAAGCACACCGCAACAGCGCCTGGTCTTGCTGGATCAGGCAGCGCAGCAGGCAACGGCCGAGCTCGGTTTGGCGGAGAGCGAATTCCTGCCGTTCATGGCATCCTGGCCACGCGTTCGCGCTGGCTACTTGCGCTGGCTGCAACAGCACGAAACCGACGGTGCGGTTTTTGTTGCGGCCGAGAGCTGGCATGAGACGGCGCTGGGCAACTTGACGCTGGTTGGAAAAATCGACCGCATCGATCGTCTGGCTGATGGCCAGAGCTTGTTGATCGATTACAAAACCGAGCCGCTCACGGTCAGCGCCGAGCGTTGCAAAGCGACACTGGAAGACACGCAACTGGCTTTCTATGCTGCATTGCTGACTGATGACACGCTGGCGGCCACGTACCTCAACGTGGGTGAAAAAGACGGCACCAAAGGTTTTGCGCAGCGCGACGTGGTGTCTCGGCGCGACCTGCTGCTCGAATCAATCGACCACGACATGCGCCGCATCAAGGACGGCGGTGCGCTGGCGGCGATGGGCGAAGGCAAGGTGTGCGACTACTGTGCCGCACGCGGGCTATGCCGCAAGGATTTTTGGCATGTCAGCGCAACACCGGCACCGGTTTGAATCAATTGATCTTGCCAGAAATGATGGCAGACCAAAACCCGTTCAACCCGATCTAGGATCAGGTCGGTGGGGCGCTCAGCTCCGCGGCTGTCCCCCGGCCTTCGGCCTCCTCCTTGATGCCGCTGCGCTGAGCGCCCCACCGACCTGATCCTTTCGACAAAAGTGGTGCGCGAGTGGCATCAACCAGCTGGCTGCGTCGATAATCCAATGATCCTAAATCCAGCAGTTGACCGCTGGATGTTTTCACTAACCCCACATGAATATTGACTATTTCAGCTTCAACACGGTTCGCCTTCTGGGTGACAGCGCTACGCACCCGATTGAACCACTGGCGATGCGCCCGGGGTCGTTGCTCCGCCTCGCAGGCATGGGCCTGCAGCGTTGTCGCGTCTACCCGGACGCACCGCCAGCGGCTCACTCGGGCGCGTCCAACTGCCGGATTTAGGATGATGTCTTCCCCTTCAACTGCGGCCAGCGCCAGCCCGGCACCAACTCACGCCAGCGCTTTTACCACTTTGCCTTTGCACCCGGCAACGCTGGAAAATCTCTCGCGCCTGGGCTACCACTCGATGACACCGATCCAGGCCGCCGCGCTGCCGGCGGCGCTGCGGGGCGAAGATCTGATTGCCCAGGCCCAGACCGGTAGCGGCAAGACAGCAGCCTTTGCGCTGGCGTTGCTTGATCGCCTCAACCCGCGCCGCTTTGCGGTGCAGGCGCTGGTGCTGTGTCCGACGCGTGAACTCGCCGATCAGGTCAGCGTGGAGATTCGTCGTCTGGCGCGTGCGCAGGAAAACATTAAACTGGTCACGCTGTGTGGTGGCGTGGCGCTGCGCGGTCAACGCGCCAGTCTGGAGCATGGCGCGCACATTGTGGTCGGGACACCGGGGCGCGTGCTGGACCACCTCGGGCGTGGCACACTGCAACTCGATGCCCTGCAAACGCTGGTGCTCGACGAGGCCGACCGCATGCTCGACATGGGTTTTTTTGACGACATTGCCAGTGTCTTCAAGCAATGCCCGACGCAACGCCAGACGCTGCTGTTTTCAGCCACCTATCCCGACGGCATTGCGCAGTTGGCCAAGCAGTTTATGCGCGATCCGCAGCAGATTGCCGTGGCCAAGCAAGCATCGGGGGGGCAAATTGAGCAGCGCTTTTATGAAGTGACGCGCGCCAACCGGCTGTCCACGGTAGCGCTGCTGCTCAAGCATTTCCGACCGGCCAGTGCGCTGGCGTTTTGCAACACCAAGCTGCAATGCAAGGGGTTGGTTGCTTTGTTGCAGCAGCAGGGATTTAGCGCATTGGCGCTGTTTGGCGAACTCGAGCAACGCGAGCGCGATCAGGTGCTGGTTCAATTTGCCAACCGCAGTTGTTCGGTGCTGGTGGCCACCGATGTCGCGTCGCGCGGCCTGGACATCGAGCAACTCGAAGCGGTGATCAACGTCGATATCACGCCTGACCCTGAGGTGCATGTGCACCGCATAGGGCGCACCGGACGCGCTGGCCAGTCGGGTCTGGCGCTCAGCCTGGCCAGCCTCGACGAGATGGGGCGGGTTGGCAACATTGAGCAGTACCAGCAGCAAGCGTCGGTCTGGCACCCGCTGAGCGAACTTGAAGTGAACAGCGACGAGCCGCTGCTGCCCCCCATGGTCACGCTGCAACTGCTGGGCGGGCGCAAGGAAAAGATTCGCCCTGGCGACGTGCTGGGTGCCCTGACGGCAGATACCGAGTTCAGCCGCGAGCAGATCGGCAAAATCAACGTCACCGAGTTTTGCACTTTTGTTGCTGTCGAGCGCAGCGTAGCGTTGGCTGCGCTGGCCAAGCTCAACGCCGGCAAAGTCAAGGGCAAGAGCGTCAAGGCGCGTCTGCTGTCAGGCAAAGACTGACACGCTTTACAGCCGTTGACCGACTTAAGTGCTGCGGCGCTGGCGCTACAGTGCAGTTCAGGAGCACAATTTTTGTGTTCGCCCAATTTCAACGGAGAGTCACGATGAAACACACCGCCTACGCTGCCAACCCGTTTAGCCTCATGATGGAGCCCGAACTCGTGCTGCAAAGCATGGAACGCTCCGAGCAATTGCGCGGCCTGCGCCGACACGAACTGCATCCGCTGGACAAGCCGCTGATTCCCTATTGTCAGCAAGCCCTCGACAGTCGGGCTGCTTTTGATGCCGCCATCGATGCGCTCGACCTGGCTGACGAAGCCGACTGTTGCTTGGTCAATTGAACACTTGGCTGAAGTGCGGCACTGGGCGGTGTGGTTTGCGGGGATAATTGCCGACTTTCACCCTTTTCTGGAATCCCGTCATGAGCAAAGAATTTCGCACCGAAGCCGACCGTCTCGCCACCCCGCGTCCGGTGCCACCCAAAGGGGTTTGTTTTACCGCTGGTAAAGGCCAATTGCGCAGCCTGGAGCGCGGCACCGCCACCAACAACAAAAAGAACCCCGGCAAGCGCTGCAAAAAAGGCGGCTGATTCCACTCAACCCGGTGGTGTATATACGCCAACACCGGCGGCCACTGCCGCAGCGCACAGCGCGTCGTCAGAGCTTGCGACGGGCAGACGAAGACGCAAGGCCAGATCAAGGTAGGCAGCGTCGTAACTGCTCAATTGGTAGCGCAATGCCAAAGCCATGTTTTGGGCTGGGTCGCTGGCATCGCCGTGGACCGTCAGAGTCAGACCTTGCTGTATTTGCAAAATTTCCCGGCACCGCTTTTCAGTAATTTTTTTGGCCAACAGTGCCTTGCGAATGACATTGGCGAATTCCAGCACCCACAGAGCGGGGGCGTGCGCGGTATGGTTGCACATGGCATTCAAAACCGCGTCAGAATAGGCCGTCGCCTGGTTGCTGAGATGCCAGCCGACAACGACAGAGTTATCAATCACGAAGGACATCAGTCGCGGCCTTCTTCGATGGCTGCGTGAACGTCAAAATCGTCCACCCGCGCATCGGCACGGGCCAGCAAGCATCGGCTGATCAAAGCTTGCCGCGCCAACTGTGCCGCTTCATCGAAATTCGCCTGACAGTAAGGAATGATTCTGGCGATGGGAGCCCCCCGCTTGGTGACTGTGAATTCCTGGCCCAGTTCTACCGCAGAGAGAATTTCGGAGAGGCGGGACTTTGCTTCGAAGACCGCGATGGTTTCCATGTTTGAACCCTTCCACGAGTTGGCTAGCCAGATTGTAGTGGGTATGGAAGGATGCAGCACTGGATCCGTCTATTCAAACTGATTTGTCCCGCAAGCTT
>JAVHQY010000251.1:0-1367 GCA_036171375.1 Rhodoferax sp.
CCAATCGCCTGCACATCCTCACTGATGGGGAAACGCTCTGAACCCGCGTGCACCACAAAGCATTTGGCTGGCTTGATGTCGCCGCAGGCTTCATAAAACCCCCGGCCAGGTTTGGCGACGCGACTGCGTTTGACTTCAATCGCCCAGCGTTCACCGCCGGGTAACTCCAGCAACAGGTCAACTTCAGCCCCGCCAGCAGTACGATAAAAACTTGGCACCGTCAGGGCCGGCGCGGCGTTGATCAGGTTTTCAATCACAAAACCCTCCCAGCTTGCCCCCGCCACCGGATGCCCCAGCAAGCTGTTTCGATCTGGAATATTCAGCAACGCATGCAACAAGCCCGAATCCCGGATGTACACCTTGGGCGACTTCACCAGCCGCTTGCCCACATTGACGTAGTAGGGCTGCAAACGGCGCACCAGCAGCAAATCGACCAACAAATCGGTGTAACGACTCACCGTTTGGCTGCTGACCTCCAAACCAGCGGCCAGGCGCGAGGCATTGATCAAGCTGCCTTGGTTGTGGGCCAGCATGGTCCAAAAGCGGCGTAGTGTTTCAGCGGGCACACGCGAACCGAACATGGGCACGTCGCGTTCAAGGTAAGTTCGCAACAGGTCTTTGCGCCACCTTAAAGATTGCGGTTCGTCGCTGGCCAGAAAACTGTCAGGAAAACCACCCCGTAGCCACAGATTTTCAAGCGATTCAGCGCTGACCTCGCGCACACCCAAAGGCGTCATGTCGATGTAACTGATGCGACCCGCCAGGCTTTCGCCGCTTTGTCGCATCAAATCAATCGAGGCCGAGCCCAACAACAAAAACCGCCCATAGCGTTTGCCGTTGCGCCGACCCTGGTCAATCAAGCCTCGCAACGTCAAAAACAGATCTGGCACGCGGTGAATTTCGTCCAGAATAACCAGCCGATCTTCATAGGCCGACAAGAAGACTGCGGCATGGCTCAGCTTGTCGCGGTCCTGGATGTCTTCCAGGTCCAGATACAGTGCACCCAGCGCATCGCCCACCATGAGGGCAAGCGTGGTTTTGCCCACCTGACGTGGCCCCATGAGCGCAACAGCCGCCTGCTGCGACAAGGCTTGACGGACGATCTCAAAGGCTTTTCTATCAATCATCATTGTAATTTTACTATGTGATGGTAAATTTACATGGATAAATCACATCACGACCGTACCATCGTTTTAGTTTTTGATTGGCTATCGCCCGAATTGCGCCGACAGGTCGAGGGTCTTGCAATCCTACAGAGAGGCCCAGTACAAACTTGTGCATGAATGCAAGACTTGACCCCAGACCCGCGTAGGGATGCTCCGCTGGATTGGGGTCAGAGCCCAAATCGGTGCATCGTTGTTGGCAAG
>JAVHQY010000252.1:0-6630 GCA_036171375.1 Rhodoferax sp.
TGGGTGTCAGCAGCTTGAATTGAATGAGTGAACGCTCAAAGGCGTTGCAGCGTGCCATGCTGGCGATCACCGCATCGAGGTCGTCGTAATCAAACGCGGCGCTCCAATGGTGGATTTTTTGCATGGCGGTCAACAAAGGCGCTGCCTGGCCGTCGCGGGTGAGCAGGCGCAGGCAGTCCAGGTATTCCTCGCGGAACAAGGTGGGCACGATGATGCGGCAACTGCCCACCACCGACAGCTCGGCGTTCATCACCAGCCGTGCCAGGCGGCCATTTCCGTCGCTGAACGGGTGAACTTCTGACACCAGAAACAGACTCAACAGGGCTCTGGCGGTGCCTGCTGGCACACTGGACAACAGCTTGGAACCCTCTATCAGAGTGCCACGTACCAGTCGGGGGTCAACAAATTCAGTGTTACCCGCCCGGTTGGCCAAGACCTTGAATTCACCGGGGCCAACTTCAGGGCGTTCACGCATCTGGTCGGCATGGCGGGCGCGCAGTTGGGTCAGCACCGCCTCGCCGCTGGCCAGGGTTTGGTTGGCCCAGCCGGGCTCAAGTGCCTGACGAAAAACGCCCAGGATGTCATGGGAGTCTTGCGGACGCTGATCGACCGGTTTGCCGTCCAACACAAAGCGGCGGGCCTCTTGCACATCAAATTCAGTGCCCTCGATAAAGTTGCTGAAATACGACTCCAAAAACGCAAAGTGGCTGCGCGCACGCACAGACATGGCCACTGCAACTGGTTGCTGCAACGGGGTGCTGCGCAATTGGGTTGCGAGCTGTTCAAACAAGGCCAGTCGATGGGGGTCGTAGGGCACAGGTGCGGTTCGCGCCCTGCCCACGGGGGTGGACAGCCGGGACGCGCGGGTGCCCAGAATGCTGCCCACCAGGTCGTCAAACACCGCGAACGCATCGGCCAGCCCCAGTCTGGGTGCCAGGCTGCGGGCTTGTTCGCGCAGAACGGACAGGGCTTCCTCGCCACGCGCATCACAAATGCCCAACAAGCGCTGCTCAACGGCATCACGTCCAACTGCTTTTGGTTTGGGGCCCCGGCTGGGCGTGAGGTTTTCCAGCAGCAGCCGGGGCAAGGAGGGGTAATAGAGGTCGCGCCCGAGCATGGGTGCATCGCCCAAGGCCGGGGCTGGCCCTTTCCAGATATGAACCGTTAAACCCGGCAAGGTGACACTGCGCCGGTAACTGCCGATGAGGTGCATGATGCCGTCTTCAGGTAGCCCGCCGTTGAACGCGCTGCGGTAACCCAACACGGCCCCGGCAAACAGGGCGGCAAGCACGCGCAGGCGTTCCCGAGCGATCAGCGCGGGCCAGTCTTGCGGCTGGCTGCTGCTGACCATGCCCGGCACGATGCGGACAAGTTGGCCCGCCAGGACCTGCCGTTGAACCGCGCGAATTTCAGCCGGCCCGAGTTCGGCGTAAAGAATCAGCGCGGTGTCGCTTGTCACTTTTTTAAGGTCTATGAGCGCCATGATGCTGCCGATTGTCGCTTTATTGAGTTGTTAAAGCACATTTTGTCGCATTTATTTAGAATAAATGTCCATAAATACATCACCGTCATACTGGAGCCGGGTTACACAGTGCAGCCAAGAACTGCATCCAAGGCTGGGGTTCGGTGGTGTCAGGGTGTCTTTCACCCACTGGCGGTAGTCATCAAACACGCGGCCAATTTGCTGGCTGCGGCGCTCGAAGCGGCTGCGTTTGACGGCTTCGATCTGGGTCGGAACATGAAACAGCACCGTCATTGCGTACATGGAGGCCGCAGGCCGCGGCAATCCATGAAACCGGTCAACGCCGTTGCGCAAAGCTCTCTTTTATCTGTACCCATTCGGATTGCGACTCTGCCAGTGCCAGGCATCCAAACACATGGTGGTCAGGTTGCGTTCGGCACGCCATCCCAGCAGGGACAAGGCCAGTGTCGGGTCCGCGTAGCAGGCCGCTATGTCGCCAGCACGGCGCGGTGCCACCTGGTAAGGCACGGGCTTGCCGCTGGCCTGCTCGAAGGCGCGCACCATCTCCAGTACGCTGTAGCCCACGCCGGTGCCCAGATTGATGGCGCGGCATTCGGCGTGCTGCTCAAGGCGTTGCAACGCTTTGAGGTGCCCAAGGGCCAAGTCCACCACATGAATGTAATCACGCACGCCAGTGCCGTCAGGGGTGTCGTAATCGTCGCCCCACACGCGCAAGAACTCGCGCCGCCCAACCGCCACCTGCGCCACAAAAGGCAGCAGGTTGTTGGGCGTGCCCTGCGGGTCTTCACCAATCAGGCCACTGGCATGGGCTCCCACCGGGTTGAAGTAGCGCAGGATGCTGATGCGCCAACGTGGGTCGCTGCAATGCAAATCGCGCAACATTGCTTCAATGACCAGTTTGGTTTGACCATAGGGATTGGAGGCTGAGAGTGGATGGTCTTCACTCAAAGGCAGGTGCTGCGGGTTACCATAGACCGTGGCCGATGAACTAAAGACAAGGGTTTTGACATCGCACTGTGCCATGGCCTGTAGCAAACACAGCGTGCCCGCCACATTGTTATCGTAATAGCTCAGTGGCACTTGCACAGACTCTCCCACGGCCTTGAGGCCAGCAAAATGGATCACCGCCGTGGCACCGCTGGCGCGCAAGGCTGCCGTCAACGCTGCGCCGTCGCGAACATCGCCTTGCACCAGAGCCAACTTCTTGCCTGTGATTCGTTCCACACGGGCCAGCGATTCAGGCTGGCTATTGCAGAAGTTGTCAAACACCGTGACATCAAACCCCGCGTTGAGCAACTCAACGCAGGTGTGGGAGCCAATATAGCCGGAGCCGCCGGTAACGAAGATCATGAGTGGTGCATTTCCATGAAATCAAATCTCAAAAATGGGTGACGTGCCCTTTTACGTTACTTCCCTGGAAAGGGAAGCGTCTTCTTTTCCTCAGGTCTTCAGGGCCTCCCACGGATTGATGAGGTTCAAACCAAAGCCAACAAAATCACGCACATTGCGGCTGACCAAGGTCAGGTTGTGATGCAAAGCCGTTGCGGCCAGCAAACTGTCGATGGCTGGTAGTGGGCGGCGTGCTTGGGCTTGCAGATGGCCCCAGCGCTCAGTGACCGGTAGATCGACGTTCAATATTCGGCCCAGAAAAAAAGTCGGCAGATCCACCTCCAGCCAATCGTTCAAGGCCTGTCGTCTAGCGACATCGACGCTGGCCGGGCCCAGGGTTTCGATGCCTTTGCGAATTTCACCCAAAGTAAGCACGCTCACAAACAATGATTGTGTCGACCTGGCTGCAAACCATGCAACCACGTTGGCATCAGGCTGCTTGCGACGCAGCGTGAAAATCACATTGGTATCAATCAAATAGCTCACAGATTGACCTCGCGCGTCAAACTCTGATCACGTTCGAACACCATATCGTCCATTCCGAAAAGGGGTGAAACCTGCATGAACTCAACCAGTGATTTGGAATTGCCGCTGATTCGATCAAAGAGTTCGCGTGATACCACCACAGCCACCGATTTGCCATGCACCGTGATGTCCTGTGGGCCGACCGATTTTGCCTTTCTGACCACATCAGAAAACCGCGCCTTTGCGCTCTGCATTTGCCAAGTTTGCATGTCTTCCTCCTAATTCTGACCTGAATAGTCAGAATGTAACCGATTTCCATTTATTTCAAGATATTTGTTTCATGGCCAACAAGCGCAAGGGGAAAAGGGAACGCTTCACTTTTCCTGAACGACAATGCGCCCGAGTTGGCATCCGCTGCGATCGCGTTGACACTGGTCTTTCAGGTTAAAGATTCGCCCGCCATTTTGTCGCGGAGGTGTTTTAACTGAATAGAATGCCACTGGTGGAAACAAAGGTATTTCCTGATCAGCCGTCGATGACGGCCCCAGGTGCTATAGAGATAAAACCCAAGCGGCGACCCTGGCTGGTTCGCATGCAATACCGGATGCGTTTCTCGGCCATCAGCTTGCTGCTGGTGGCAGCGAGCATGGATATGTTCGGCAAAAATCGTAGTCAGACTGATTGGATGCTGCTGGCTGTGCTGATGCTCAGCTATCCGCACATCCAGTACTGGCGAACCTGCCGGGCAGCCGATGCCCTGAAGGCCGAAATTGATCATCTGGCGGTGGATGCCGTGGTGATTGGGGTGTTGGTCGCGGCGAGCGGGTTTTCGCTGTGGCTGAGTTTGACCGCCGTCCTGGGGGTCTTCATGGACAACGTCACCAACAAGGGCTGGGCAACCTTGCTTGAGACCAGCCTGGGTTTGCTCGCAGGTGCGCTGGCCTGGATTGTGCTGCGGGGCTGGAATCCGGCGTTTGCTACTTCCATGCCAGTGGCGCTATTTTGTTTTTGCGGCATGTCGGCTTATCTGCTGGTGATGAGCAACAACGGCTACCGGCGCCAATTGCAGATGCGCCGTGCGCGCGAGAATTTGACGGCGCGCGAAACCGAACTGGTCAAGCTCAACGCCACGCTGGTTGCAGAGCTGCAAGAAAACGCCGCCTTGCACAGTCAATTGCTGGAACAAACCAACCGCGATCCGCTCACCGGGTTGTACAACCGGCGCTACCTGCAACTGGTGCTCGATATGCACATGAGCCGCAGCCAGCGTGACGGCAGCGCACTGGCTTTCATCATGATCGACATTGACCACTTCAAAGCCTTCAATGACTGTTATGGGCATCAGGCCGGTGATGATTGCCTGCGGCGCGTGGCGCAGCAATTGCAAGCCGGGATTCAGCGCACCAGCGATCTGGTGGCGCGCTATGGTGGTGAAGAATTTCTGGTGGTGCTGCCCAACACCAACGATGAAAAGGCTCTCGCTTTGGCCAACGCCTTGCGCCAAGCGGTGATGGAACTCAATATCGGGCACCAGCAATCAAGTTTTGGCAAGGTCACGATCAGCGTCGGCCTGGCTGTCATGAACCACAACAGCTACGCCGATGCTGCTGGCTTGCTGCGTGCGGCTGACACAGCGCTGTACCAAGCCAAGAATAACGGACGCAATCAAGTGCGCACCGCTGCCATCAGGCCGGCAAGTGCAGACCCTTGAAATCGTATTGGCTGGCGTCCATCAGGTGCGACGGCACCAGGTTGTGCAGAGCGGTGAACAGCGTCTTGGCGCGCCCCGGGTATTGCTTTTCCCACTCCAGCAGCATGCGCTTGATCTGCTGGCGTTGCAGGTTTTGCTGGCTGCCGCACAGGCTGCACGGAATAACCGGGAACGCGCAGTGCTTGGCCCAGGCGCTGAGGTCGCACTCCGCCACGTTGGCCAGTGGCCGGATCACGATGTGGCCGCCGTCGTCGCTGATGAGTTTGGCGGGCATGCCCTTGATCTTGCCGCCAAAAAACAGGTTCAAAAAAAACGTTTGCAGCATGTCGTCGCG
Source organism: Rhodoferax sp. (assembly GCA_036171375.1). Taxonomy (GTDB): domain Bacteria; phylum Pseudomonadota; class Gammaproteobacteria; order Burkholderiales; family Burkholderiaceae_C; genus Rhodoferax. Next base: position 5,383 of record JAVHQY010000252.1, read on the forward strand.
GTGGTGACCGAGGGCAATTTTGGTCGCCCCAAGCTGGTCGGCGACGTGGTACAGAATGCCGCGGCGCAACCGGCTGCACAGACTGCACATGGTTTTGCCTTCTGGCACCAGCTTCTTGACGATGTGGTAGGTGTCTTGCGTTTCGATGTGGAACGGCACGCCGCGCTGGCGCAAGTAGTCGGGCAGGATGTGCGCCGGGAAGCCGGGTTGGCGTTGGTCCAGGTTGACCGCCACCAGTTCGAAGTGAACCGGCGAACGCGCCTGCAGTTTGAGCAGGATGTCGAGCAGGCCGAAGCTGTCCTTGCCGCCCGACAGGCAAACCATGACCCGGTCACCGGCTTCGATCATGTTGAAGTCGATGATGGCCTGGCCGACCTGGCGGCACAGGCGTTTTTCGAGCTTGTGGATTTCGCGCTTGTCGCGCTCCGACCGCCACGGCTTGCTGACGACAATGGGTGCGGGCGGTTGGGGCAGAGTCGCTTTTTGCGGCATGGCAATTGATTTCAACATGGGCTCAGAGCTGGTGGTCCCAGCGTCCGGTTTGCACGCGAATGGCGACTTCGCAGTCGTCAAAGATTTGCAGCTTGACGATTTTCACGCGCACGCCAATCACGCCGGGCAGTTGCAGCAGCCGGTTGGCCAATTTGCCGATCAGCGTCTCGAGCAGATTGACGTGCTCGGCGGTGCATTCGTCGATGATGATTTTGCGCACGTGCCGGTAGTCCAGCACGCGCCGGATGTCGTCGTCGGGTGGCAGCAGCGGCTGCGTGCCAAGGTTGAGTTCGGCATCGACCTGGATCGGCTGTGGTGCTGATTTTTCCCGCTCCAGAATCCCCAGGCTGGCGTTAAAGCGCAGTCCGCACAGGGTCAGGGTTTCAACGCCAGAAGTGTGTGGCATGGCTGTGACTTACGGCTGTAGCAAGGAAAAATCCCGCTCGAATTTCATCAGATGCTGACCGCCATCGACCAGCAGCGTGGTGCCGGTGAGGGCGGCGTTGTCGATGGCAAATTTCACCGTCGCGGCCACCTGCGCCGGTGTCGATGAGCGCCCCAGCGGCGAGAGCCGGTGCAGTGCCTCGAATTTCTCCGGGCTGAGCAGGTGGCTGGTCAGCGTCAGCCCCGGTGCCACGCCGACCACGCGCAGTTGCGGGCTGAGCGCCATGGCCAGCAAGGTGGTGGCGGCATGCAGCGCGGCTTTGGACAGGGTGTAGCTGAGAAAATCGGGGTTCGGGTTCCACAGTTTTTGAT
>JAVHQY010000253.1:0-2858 GCA_036171375.1 Rhodoferax sp.
TGTCGGCGGTGCTCTCGGGCCTGCTGCTCAACGTGGCGCTGTACGCGCTGGTGCGGGTCAAGATGCTGGTGGACGCGTCCCTGCACACCCACCTGGCGGGCTATCTGATGATGGGCTTTGGACTGTTGTCGTTCACCGTGGCCGGTTTGTTTTTGCACCGCCAGCACGATGTCAAGCGTATGTTCAGCTATTCGTCGATTGAGCACATGGGGCTGATCACTTTTGGCTTTGGCCTGGGCGGCCCGCTGGCCACTTACGGTGCGCTCCTTCACATGACCGTGCACTCGCTCACCAAGTCGGCTATTTTTGTCACCGTCGGCCACGCCTGCCAGTTGGCCGGCACCCAGCGCATTGACCAGATTCGCGGCCTCATCCGCACCCAGCCGGCCATCGGTTGGGGGCTATTGTTGGGTGTTGTCTCGATCGCCGGTTTCCCGCCGTTCGGCGTTTTCATCAGCGAATTTTTGCTGCTGATGGCGACCATGAAAGCCTGGCCGTGGTTGACGATTCCGTTGCTGGTTGGCTTTGGTGTGGCCTTTGCCGGTCTGTTCCGGCACCTGCAAAAAATGGTTTTCGGTGAACCACCGCCGGGACAAAAGCCGGTCGAGGCGAACATGTTGCCGGTGGTCGTTCATCTCTTGCTGGTGTTGTGGCTGGGTCTGTCGATCCCCACCTTTTTGTCGCGCTGGTTCGAGCAGGCCACGCTGCTGATTTCTGGTTTTCCGCTGTTATGAAACCGTTACCCTCCTTGCAACCACTTTTGGCCCACCTTGCCAGCAGCGGCGTCCCGGTGGGCTTGTCCGATGCGCTGGCGCCAGCGCAACTGATCGAAGTTGGCAGTGGCGACTGGGGCAACGTCGCGCACGATGCCAAAGCCTTGGATTACCGTTGGGTGGCAATTTGGGCGGCAGAACGCGATGTAGGCAACGCCGCTGATAGCGCGCATTCAATCGAGGTGAACGCGTGCTATGAGAAGGCTGGCGCTTACCTCATTGCGCGCACCAGTGTGCCGCTGGGCCAACCGGTGCTGGCATCGCATACCCGTTATTACGCCGCTGCTGATCGACCCGAGCGCCACTTGCACGATTTACTCGGTTTGGTGTTTAGCGGTCACCCCGACAGTCGTCGCTGGAGTCGGCACCAAGCCTGGGGCGAAGCCGATTTTCCGTTGCGACTTGACTTCCCGCTCGCCGGGCGGACAACGGCAGCAACGGGTGCCGACAACCAATACGGTTTTTTGCTGGCACAGGGCAGTGGTGTTTATGAAATACCGGTAGGGCCGGTGCACGCCGGCATCATCGAGCCGGGTCACTTCCGCTTTCAGGCCGTGGGCGAGACCGTGCTCAGGCTGGAAGAGCGGCTGGGTTACACGCACAAAGGCATTGAAAAAATTGCCGTCGGGCGCGACGCGCCGAGCCTGGCCCGGCTGGCCGGGCGCGTCTCGGGCGACTCCACCGTTGCGCACACCTGGGCGGCCTGCCTGGCCATGGAGCGCGCCGCCGGCCTGAGCGTGCCGGCGCGCGCGCTGTGGCTGCGCGCGCTGCTGTGTGAGCGTGAGCGCGTCGCCAACCATCTGGGCGACATGGGGGCCATGCTCAACGACATCGGTTTTGCTTTTGGTGCCATGCAGTTCAGCCGCCTGCGTGAAAACTGGCAGCGCGTTTCGCAGCAGGTCTTTGGTCATCGTTTCATGATGGACTGCATAGTCCCCGGCGGCGTGACGGTTGATCTTGCGGCGCAGTTTGAGCCCACTCTGGGCGCTGAATCGGATGCCGTGCGCCAGCAGGTGCAGCGGCTGATGGCCGTCATCAACGATTTGCCGTCGGTGTCGGATCGGGTGCGGGGCGCTGGCGTGCTCAAGCCAGTGTATGCCAAGGCGCTCGGTTGTGTCGGCTATGTCGGGCGTGCCTCGGGTCAGGATTTTGACGTGCGCCGTGACGCGCCCTATGCGCCCTATGAGCAGTTCAGCGTGAAAGTGCCGCTGCATCACTACGGCGACGTGAACGCCCGCGCGCGCACCCGGCTGGAGGAAATGGCGGTCTCTTTCGACCTGATCGAAGCGATGTTGGCCGGTTTGCCGGCCGGCGATGTGCGGGTCGATTGGCAGCCACCACCTGCGGCTGCCGAGGGCTGGGCCAGCATCGAAGGCTGGCGTGGTGAAATCATGACCCACGTGCGTTTTGACGCGGCTGGTCACATCGCCAGCTTTTTCCCGCGTGACCCATCCTGGACCACCTGGCCGGCGCTGGAGCTGCTGATCCAGGACAACATCGTTCCCGATTTTCCGGTTTGCAACAAGTCGGTCAACGGTTCTTATTCTGGTGCGGATTTGTAAACCTAGATCATGCTACGCATACTTGGAAAAATTCAACGCCTCGGGATTCTGACCGAGCCACTGGCACCGGCGCAGGAACCCGCTTTGAGCGAAGTTGGCGAGCAATTGCGCTCGCGTATCGGTGAGCGTTTCGGTGGCAGCCTGGCGATTCGCGAAGTCGATGCCGGTTCGTGCAACGGCTGCGAGCTCGAGATCCAAATGCTGGGCAACCCCTACTACAGCATCGAACAGTTTGGCGTGCATTTTGTCGCCAGCCCGCGCTTTGCCGACATGCTGCTGGTCACCGGGCCGGTGTCGCGCCACATGGAAGAAGCGCTGCGCCGCACCTATGCTGCCACGCCTGAGCCACGGTTGGTGATCGCAGTAGGTGACTGTGGTGCCAATGGTGGCGAGTTTGGCATCAGCTACGCATCGTGTGGCGCGGTCGCCAATGTAATACCGGTCGATGCGGTGATCAAAGGCTGCCCACCGACACCGCTGACGCTGGTGCGCGGCATCCTGGAAGCGATCACCAAGCGCTGAG
>JAVHQY010000253.1:2958-6625 GCA_036171375.1 Rhodoferax sp.
TCATGACGGCGTGTAACTCAGCCGCACGTAGATGGGTGCATAGACTTCAGCCTGGGTGACTTCAATCAACGCCTCTTTGGCGAGTTCGAGCAGGGCAATAAAAGTCACCACCAGCACCGGCGCACCCTTGGTCGGATCGAACAGGTCTTCAAACTCGACAAAACGCTGCCCCTGCAATTTTTTCAGCAGCAAACTCATGTGTTCGCGCACCGACAGCTCGGAGCGTTTTATCTGGTGGTGTTGCACCAGACGGGCGCGGCGCAGCACGTCGCTCCAGGCCTGCTGCAGATCAGCCGCGTTGACGCTCGGAAATTGCGGCTGTAGTGACTGCTCGATATACACCTGCGCCTTGAGACAATCGCGGCCGATCTGTGGCAAGGCGTTCAGTTGCGCGGCGGCACGCTTGATCTGTTCGTATTCCAGCAAGCGCCGTACCAGTTCGGCGCGCGGGTCTTGCGCCTCTTGTCCTGCTGCCACTTTCCTGGGCGGTAGCAGCATGCGTGATTTGATTTCGATCAGCATCGCTGCCATCAACAAGTATTCGGCCGCCAGTTCCAGATTGCGGCTGCGAATTTCTTCGACATACGTCAGGTACTGGCGCGTCACCGCCGCCATCGGAATGTCGAGGATATTGAAACTCTGTTTGCGGATCAGGTACAACAGCAGGTCCAGCGGACCCTCGAACGCTTCCAGAAAAACTTCCAGCGCGTCGGGCGGAATGTAGAGATCAAGCGGTATCGCAAACAGCGGCTCGCCATACAAGCGCGCCACCGCCACATGATCCACCACTTCCGGCATGCTCAGCGTGTCCGCTGCCGCCAGGGCGAGACGATCAACGCTGCTGGTCATGCTCGTCAGTCGGTGCTAGTCTGGTAAACGTAGGCTGGTTGCGGCACCTGCGCAGCGCGGTAGTCGCGCCAGGCCAGGCGATCGACAAGCTTGTTCCACAGCAGGGCGCGGCCGGCGCTTTGCTTGGCCGCCAGCGACGCATCCTGTTGCCTGAGTTGATCAAGAAACTCGGTCGCATCCGAGCGGTACATGGGGCGGTAAAAAATATTCATTGGTTGAACCTCGTTGGGTAAATTTTACCCGCCCGCCAAGCGGCACCAGGGTGTGGAAAATCATTCGTCAGATTGCCAGGACCGGAATTCGCACCGAACCCGCGCCGTATTTCAGTGGCACCGAAGGTGACGAGCTGGGCCGGATTCAAAAGGATCTGCTCGACATCCTGGGGCGCGCACTCGCCATCCGTCTGGTTGATGCCGGCTCGTGCAATGGCTGCGAGCTCGAACTCAATGCGCTGGGCAACCCCTACTACAACATCGAGGGCCTGGGCATCAAGTTTGTGGCCAGTCCGCGCCACGCCGACATGCTCTTGGTGACCGGACCGGTGTCGCGCAATATGGTCACGGCGCTGGAGCGCACCTATGCTGCCATCCCCGAGCCCAAAATAGTGGTGGCGCTGGGCGACTGCGCTGGCGACGGCGGCCTGTTTGGCGAGAGCTACGCCAGCGCCGGACGCGTCTCCAACGTAATTCCGGTCGATCTGGTGGTGCCGGGCTGTCCGCCCCCGCCGCTGGAAATCCTGCGCGGCATTCTGGCAGCAGTGCGGCGGCGCGGTTGATTAGCCATGCCGCGTCACTGCGTCCTGCATTCCCGCGGCATCCCCCACCACCACATCGCAGGCCCAGGTGCCAAAACCACCGTGCGCGTTGACGGCTTGCACCCACTGCGCCAGCGCGGCGCGTTTGGCTTGATCTTGTGGTGAATCCTCGCCCTTGATCTCCAGCACCAGCATTTTGCCGGACGTGTAGCGAATCAAAAAATCCGGGATGTACTTGCGCTTGGAGCCGTTCCACAGGTACAGGATGTTGAAACCGAGGTGGTCGTTCTTAACCCAGGCTGCTACCTTCGGGTGTGCCTCGACCACGTTGGCGGCGTACTTCTCCCAGCCACTATCGACCACAATGTGGCTGATCTGCGAGCGTTGTGTGGGCTCGGCAATGCGGGTGGTGTACCAGGTGCGCATATCGCGCGTGCTGCCAATCGGGCGCTCACCGTCAAACACTGGCTCAAGCTTGAGCGTGTTTTGTTCGATCACGTACTTCAACAAGTGCTGGGTTATCACGTCGATGTGCAGCGAGAACAAAATTCGTTTGCGCAGAGGGTCTTGATGGAACAACGATGGGATGCTGATTTTGTTCGATGTCAGAAACTCCTCTACCAACCGTACCAATTGGAACAACAGGTATTCCTTCTGGCCTTTGAACTGTTTCTGCATCACTTCAAAAGCCCGCTGTGCCGCCTTGAATACCAGCCGTTGCAACCGAAATTCTTCTGGCAACTTCTCCAGGTCGATGGTCACGATCTGACTCCAGTCAGCAGCACCGCCCAGCGCTGGGGCAATGTCAGCATGCAAAGCAACATTGGCCGGGTCGATTTCCAGTACTTTGACCTTGCTCCACTCCACCACCAGTTGTGGGCGCACCACTTGATCAACGCGCAGGATGTTGGGCCACTTGATCTCGAACACGTTGCGTGCGCTCAAAGATTCGATCTGAGTGCTGGGTTTTGGTGGTGGGGGTGGCGGCCCTTCTCCTCCGGGCTGTAACGCAATGGACAGCGGCACGCCAAACACGTTGACGAACTCGGGCAGGTACAGTCCATCAGCATCCTTGTCATAGGCCACACGGCGCAAGCCCCGGCCAATGACCTGCTCACACAGCAACTGGCTGGTGAAGGCGCGCAGGCCCATGATGTGCGTCACGTTCTTGGCATCCCAGCCTTCGGACAGCATGGCCACTGACACCACATTTTGCAGGTCTTGCCCAGCCTGCCCACGTTTGCCAACGGTGTCCACCAGCTCGCGCAGCAGCTCTTCCTTCTTCATAGCGCGCAGGGCTTCTTTGCGCGTCTCAGGAATGCGCGCGGCTTCGATGATCGCTTTCAAGCGCAGCTCATAGTCTTTGTCAGCCGTGGCGGTTTCGCCCAACTCGGCTTTCTCCAGCACCTTGGAATCAACGCGAAAGGTGCGCGCCGCATTGTGCAGCTCAGGCCATTGGGCGTGCCCCTTGGCAAAATAGTGTTCAACCCGCGCGGCGGTTTCGGTGCGATTGCAGACGGTCAGCATCACGGGCGGTGATAAATGCCCCAGTTTTTCCCAGTCTGCCGCTGTAGCGCGCCAGTCGGCTCCCAGCAGTGTGTAGGCCTGTTGCACCAGTGCGGGCAGGGCTTCATGGGCTTCGGCTTTGCGGTTCAGGTCTTCGGCCACCTCGCTCTCGCGGTACAAGTGGTACAGCTTGGGGCGCAGGGTTTGTGCGTTGGGCAGTGCATCGTCACGCACCACCACGCGCGGGGTTTTGACCAGCCCGGATTCAATGGCATCGTTCAGGCCAAAGTCTGACACCACCCAGGTGAACAAGCCGGCTTCAGTGTTGGTACGCCCGGTCGGTGCGAAGGGCGTGGCTGACATATCAAAACAGCGCGCAATGCGCCGGGTTTTGTGGATGCGGTCCAAGCCTTCGACCCAGCGGGTGTCTTCATCCAGGTCGATGCCAAATGCTTCAGCATCGGCCTTGCTGACTTTGATGTCGGCGGGTGTGCGGTAGGCGTGGTGCGCTTCGTCATTGATCACCACCAGGTCTTTGTGGCTGGCCAGCTTGCCCAG
>JAVHQY010000254.1:0-1355 GCA_036171375.1 Rhodoferax sp.
GCCAAGCCGAGCAATTTTCTGCGCCAGATCATCGAGCATGACCTGGCCCGGCAGGACTGCGCCCCGCGCCACTGGGGTGGCAGCCCGGGCGACGGCACGCACCACGCGCAAGGCGCGCTCGATCTTGCTCGCATCCGCACCCGTTTCCCGCCCGAGCCCAACGGCTACCTGCACATCGGCCACGCCAAAAGCATCTGCCTGAACTTTGGTCTGGCGCGCGACTACGGCGGTGTCTGCCACCTGCGTTTTGACGACACCAACCCCGAAAAAGAAGATGTCGAATTTGTCAACAGCATTCTCGACGCGGTGCATTGGCTCGGCTTTGACTGGCAGGCCAATGGCACGACCCACCTGTACCAGGCCAGCGACTATTTTGACTTCATGTACCGCGCGGCCGAGTATCTGATCGAGGCCGGGCACGCCTACGTTGATGAGCAGACGGTCGAGCAAATCCGCATCAACCGCGGCGACTTTGGCAAACCCGGTTTGAACAGCCCGTTTCGCGAGCGCACGGCGGCCGAGAACCTGCTGCGTTTTCGGCAAATGCAGGGCGGCGAACACGAAGACGGTGCCATGGTGTTGCGCGCCAAGATCGACATGGCCAGTCCCAACATCAATTTGCGCGACCCGGCCATTTACCGCATCCGCCGCGCCACGCACCACAACACCGGCGACAAGTGGTGCATTTATCCGATGTACACCTTCGCGCATCCGATCGAAGACGCGCTGGAGAGCATCACGCACAGCATCTGCACGCTCGAGTTTGAAGACCAGCGCCCGTTTTACGACTGGCTGCTGGAGCGCATCGCTCCGATCCTGCGCGCGCCGCAATTTGCCCAGGCCAAAGCGCTGATCGAAAAAATTGAAGTGCAAGGAATTGAGGCCGGCAAGGAATTTGCGCTGAGCTGCCACAACCACGCCGACAAGCTCTTTGCCAGCGCCGCCGAAGCGCAAATGCGCGCCATGTTTTTGCGCTGGGGGCATGATCCGGCCGCCGTGCTGCACGACCTGCCGGCATTCTTTGCCCTGCTCAAGACCGAGGCAGCGCAGTTCACGCCGCTGCTGCAGCACGCGCTGGAGAGCACCTGCACCAATATTTTTCAATTGCCGCACCAATACGAATTTGCCCGCCTGAACCTCACCTACGTGATCACCAGCAAGCGCAAGCTGGCGCAACTGGTTTATGACAACAAGGTGCGGGGCTGGGACGACCCGCGCATGCCCACGATCGTCGGCCTGCGCCGGCGCGGCTATACGCCCGAGGCGATTCAACTTTTTGCCGAGCGCATCGGTGTGACCAAGAGCGACAGCTGGATTGACTACGCCACGCTCGAAGGCTGCCTGCGCGAAACGCT
>JAVHQY010000255.1:0-6574 GCA_036171375.1 Rhodoferax sp.
CTTCGGTTCATTTTTATTTTCTTCAAACTTCGCCTCGGGGGGTGCAAGTGGCCGCTGTGGCTTATCTTCTGGACCCAGTCGAGGAGTGAGCATGGCAAAGCCTGGTCAACGCAAGTGTTTGAATTGCCAAGAACTTTTTGATCCCGACCACCGCAACAAGACGCGCCAACACTACTGCACCAAGCCCGATTGCCGCCACGCCAGTAAAGCCGCAGCCCAAGCCGCCTGGCTGGCCAAACCGCAAAACAGCGACTACTTCCGCGACCCCGCGCATGTGACTCGCGTACAGGCATGGCGCTGTGCCCACCCGGGCTATAGCCGAATGCGAGCCAAGGTCTCTGTGGAGTTACAAGATGCCTTGCCCTTGCAAGCGATTGATTGCATTGAAGAAACAGCCAATCGTGCTGAGATACCTGAGATGCCTGATGCAAGTGCGATGGGCATTTGAAACGCCCACAAATCATGAATCAAATCCTCCAAGACGATGGGTAACGCAGGGCAACGAAGGGCAATCGGATGAAGATTTTTGGACTTGCGCTGGCGCTGGTCGTGGCCTTTTACCCATCGCTGCCGGTTATGTGGTAAACCCAACCCATGAATATTCCCATCAAAATTGATTTTGTTTCTGATGTCTCTTGCCCTTGGTGCGCGATTGGCCTCAAAGCCCTGGAAATTGCCATTGAACGACTGCAAGGCCAGGTGCAGGTTGACATCCACTTTCAACCCTTTGAACTCAACCCCCACATGCCACCACAGGGGCAGGAGATCAACGAGCACCTGAAGCAAAAATACGGATCGACACCTCAGCAAATGGAACAAACTCGTGAGGCCATCCGGTTGCGCGGCGCAGCCCTGGGCTTTGAGTTTGGTGTTGGCAAACGTGATCGCATCTACAACACCTTCGATGCACACCGGCTGCTGCATTGGGCCGCTCTGGAGGGCAACAAGGGCCAGCAAAAGGCGCTCAAAATGGCATTGTTTACAGCCTACTTCACCCTTGGCCAAAACCCCGCCTCACACGATGTGCTTTGCGCCCTGGCTGAGCAGGTTGGCCTTGACCCGCTGCGCGCTCGTGCCATATTGTCAAACGACACTTTCGCCGCTGAAGTGCGAGAGAAAGAGCTTTTTTATACCAGCCAAGGCATCAATTCAGTGCCTGCCATCATTCTCAACGACCGGCATCTGATCTCTGGTGGCCAACCGCCTGAGGTGTTCGAGCAAGCGCTGCGCAAACTGACCACCGACACCCCGGGCTGATTGACAATCTTTTGACCATGCACACCACGGCCCTTGTTCTTTTTTCCGGTGGCCAGGACTCCACCACCTGCCTCGCCTTGGCGCTGTCCAAGTGTTGGTGCCGACGCAAATTTGACTCGTGTGCTGACTTTTGACTGACCCCCTCACCCTGCGCTATCCCGCATCCAGCAACGGTTGCAAGGCCATCTGGATGGGTCATGCCGAATCGGCAGGCTGGGTCAGTTTGACGTTGGCATGAACACGTACCTGACCAGCTTGCGGTCATCGTTGCTGGAAAGATCAATAGAATCGAGTCCAACTTTTGCACCCACCTGGCACTGCGCCCGGCGGGTGTCTGCATTGCCACTATTGCACAACCTGCATGGATTTACCCAAACTCAGCGCTGGCAAGCGTTTTACCTTGCCGCGCCCGGCCGGTTCGGCCGACGCGCTGCTGCTGGCGCAACTCTCGCTGCGTGACAAGGCAGCCGGCAAAGTCACCGCCATTGTCACGGCCGATGCCACCGATGCCCAGCGCCTGATCGACGAAATCGCTTTTTTTGCACCGACTCTGCGCTGCGTGCTGTTCCCGGACTGGGAGACCTTGCCCTACGATACTTTCTCGCCGCACCAGGATTTGATCAGCGAGCGCCTGGCAACGCTGTGGCGCATCAGCGAGCACGACCAGGACAGCGGCGCCGACGTGGTGCTGGTTCCCGCCACCACCGCACTCTATCGGCTGGCACCCCCGAGCTTTCTGGCCGGAACCACGTTTCATTTCAAGGTCAAGCAAAAACTCAACGAGGCCAAACTCAAAGCGCAACTCACGCTGGCCGGTTACAGCCACGTGACGCAAGTGGTGAGCCCCGGTGAATACGCCGTGCGCGGCTCGCTGATCGACCTGTTCCCGATGGGCTCGGCGGTGCCTTACCGGGTGGATTTGTTTGACGACGAGATCGACAGCATCCGCAACTTTGACCCCGACAGCCAGCGCAGCCTGTACCCGGTCAGCGAAGTGCGGCTGCTGCCCGGGCGCGAATTTCCGATGACCGAAGAGGCGCGCACGTTGTTTCGCAGCCGCTGGCGTGAGCTGCTCGAAGGCGACCCGACGCGCAGCCGGATTTACAAGGACCTTGGCAATGGGGTTGCCACGGCCGGCATCGAGTATTACCTGCCGCTGTTTTTTGAAGACACTGCAACGGTTTTTGACTATTTTGGCGCGACCGCCACGGTGGTGCTGCACGGTGACCTGGACAGTGCTTTTTTGCATTTCTGGCAAGACATGCGCGAACGCTACCGGCTGCTGCAAGGCGACCCCGAACGCCCGGTGCTGCCCCCCGCAGCCTTGTTTCTGAGCGCCGAGCAGTTCTATGAGCGAGTCAACCAGCACGCCCAACTGGCGCTTCGACCGAGCTCGGTCGAGGTGGCCGACACCAGCCAGTTTGTTCACTTGGACAACCTGCTGGTGACGCGCGGCGCGACAGCACCGCTGGCACGCCTTCAAGCCCACCAGGTTGCCAGCGCCCAGCGGCTGTTGATATTGGCTGAAAGCGATGGCCGACGCGCCAGCTTGCTGGATTTTTTGCGCGCCAATGCGTTTGATCCGCCGGTGTTCGACTCGCTGGCCGAGTTCGAGCGCAGCAGCGAAAAAATTGGCATTGCCACCAGCAACCTGGCAACCGGTTTTGGCTGGCTTGAAACCGGCATCGATTTCATCACTGAGACCGAACTGTTTGCCGCCGCGCCGAGCGCGCGCCGGCGCAGGAAGCAAGAACAAGCCAGCGATGTCGAAGCCCTGATCCGCGATCTGAGCGAACTCAAGGTTGGCGATCCGGTGGTGCACTCGGCGCATGGCATTGGTCGCTACCGTGGATTGGTGGGCCTGAACCTGGGCCACAAAACGCCAGACGAATCCACGGCGACTGAAGCGTTGGCGCAGGAATTCCTGCAGCTCGAATATGCCGACCAGGCCATGCTGTACGTGCCGGTCAGCCAGTTGCACCTGATCAGCCGCTACACCGGTGTCAGCGCCGAGGAAGCACCGCTGCACAAATTGGGCAGTGGCCAATGGGAAAAAGCCAAACGCAAAGCCGCAGAACAGGTGCGCGACAGCGCCGCCGAACTGCTCAACATCTACGCGCGCCGGGCCGCGCGTGAAGGCCATGCGTTTCGCTACAGCCCGGGTGACTATGAAGCTTTCGCCAACGATTTTGGTTTTGAAGAAACGCCGGACCAAAATGCGGCAATCCACGCCGTGATCCAGGACATGATCAGCCCGCGTCCAATGGACCGGCTGGTCTGCGGCGACGTGGGTTTTGGCAAGACTGAAGTGGCGCTGCGCGCGGCCTTCATTGCCGTCACCGGTGGCAAGCAGGTGGCTTTTCTGGCCCCCACCACCTTGCTCGCCGAGCAGCATTACCAGACGCTGGTGGACCGCTTCGCGAAATGGCCGGTGAAAGTGGCCGAGATGAGCCGCTTTCGCTCGGCCAAGGAAACCAGCGCCGCGCTCAAGGGCCTGGCCGATGGCAGCATCGACATCGTCGTTGGCACGCACAAGCTGCTCAGTCAATCGACCCAGTTCAAGGATCTGGGTCTGTTGATCATCGACGAAGAACACCGTTTTGGCGTGCGCCACAAAGAGCAGATGAAAGCGCTGCGCGCCGAAGTCGATGTGCTCACACTCACCGCCACGCCGATCCCGCGCACGCTGGGCATGGCACTCGAAGGCCTGCGCGATTTGAGCGTGATTGCCACGGCACCGCAACGCCGTCTGGCGATCAAGACTTTTGTGCGCAGCGAGAGCAATGGATTGATTCGTGAAGCCACGCTGCGTGAGCTCAAACGCGGCGGGCAAGTTTATTTTCTGCACAATGAAGTTGAAACCATTGAAAACCGACGCGCCAAGCTCGAAGAATTGCTGCCCGAAGCGCGCATTGCCGTGGCACACGGCCAGATGCCGGAGCGTCAGCTCGAAGCCGTGATGCGCGACTTTGTTGCCCAGCGCAGCAATCTGTTGCTGTGCTCGACCATCATCGAGACCGGCATTGATGTGCCCAGTGCCAATACCATCATCATGAGCCGTGCCGACAAATTCGGCCTGGCGCAATTGCACCAGTTGCGCGGCCGCGTCGGCCGCAGCCACCACCAGGCCTATGCCTATTTGATGGTGCCGGAGTTGCAGGGTTTGACCAAACAGGCACAGCAGCGGCTCGATGCGATCCAGGCGATGGAAGAACTCGGCAGCGGCTTCTACCTGGCGATGCACGACCTGGAAATCCGCGGTGCCGGTGAACTGCTGGGTGAGAACCAGAGCGGCAACATGATGGAAGTCGGTTTTCAGCTTTACAACGAAATGCTGGCCGAGGCGGTGCGCTGCCTGAAAGCCGGCAAGGAGCCCGATTTGCTCAGTCCGCTCAACGTGACCACTGACATCAACCTGCATGCACCGGCGCTGCTGCCCAGCGATTATTGCGGCGACGTGCAGTTACGCCTTTCGTTTTACAAGAAACTGGCCAGCGCCAAAACCGCCGAGCAGGTGGACGCGCTGATGGAAGAAATCATTGACCGCTTTGGCAAGCTGCCAACACCGGCACAAACGCTGATCGACACGCACCGGCTGCGCCTGCTCAGCGAGCCCTACGGCGTGCTCAAGGTCGATGCGGCACCGACCCAGATCACCATCACGTTCCGGAAAAATCCACCGCTAGACCCGATGAAGATCATTGAATTGATTCGCAAGAATCGGCACATCAAGCTCGTCGGCAATGAAAAATTGCGCCTGGAGCGCGCCCTGCCAGACGCTGGCGAGCGTTCCAGGATGCTGCGCGATGTGCTGCGCAATTTGGGCCAGCCGCTATGTGCCTGATGGCCTGGAACTGGCAACCCGCCAGCCACAATTCCTTGCTGTTGATCGCCAACCGCGACGAGCACTACGCGCGCCCAACCGCAGCGCTGCACTGGTGGGAGGATGCCGACATTCTGGCCGGGCGCGACTTGCGCTCGGGTGGCACCTGGTTGGGCATCAGCCGCAACGGACGACTGGCGGCATTGACCAACCACCGCAACCCAGACTTGCAGCGCGTTGACCGGCCATCGCGCGGCGAACTGGTCAGCGGCTTCCTGAAGGCTGAGAGTTCTGCACTTGACTATTTGACGGCGTTGCGGCAACACGCATCCGACTACAACCCATTCAACTTGCTGGTGTTTGACGGCAGCAGTCTGCTGGGACTGGAAAGCCGTCACGACCGGCTGGTCACGCTGCGGCCTGGCCTGGGTGCAGTTTCCAATGCCGACTTTCAAACGCCCTGGCCCAAACTGGAAAATTTGAGCCATGGTTTGCAACAGCTGCTCGATCAGGACCGGGCTGGCAACGCCGAATTGCTGACCCTGTTGCACGATGTGCAACTTGCGGACGATGCCGATCTGCCGGCCACCGGCATCCCGTTGGCGTTCGAGCGCGCGTTGTCGGCAGCGTTTGTTATCACGCCAGATTACGGTACCAGGTCGAGCAGCGTGGTTCGCATTCACACCACCGGCATCGAGTTTCTGGAACAAGGATTTGATGCCAAAGGCAACGCGGCAATGCGGCAATTGATGACCCTGCCGATTCGAGTACAAAACTGATGCAATACAAAGCATCACTGCACTAAATGCTGCGTGTCTCAACGCGTCCGTGATCGGGCGGTGAAACCTCGACAAAATCAGGGTTCTTGCGTTTTTCAAACAAGAGCGCAATGTCTTTTTCCAGCTTGACTTGGTTTCCCTTTGCAGTGAAGAGGTAATGCGCGCCACGGTGCACCAAAAATTTGCTGCACGGCACGGTCAAGTACGTCAGGATCGACACCTATGAGCGTATGAGTACATTGCGGGTGATCGACTCGCTCGACACCATGTAGCGGCCATCAACACGTCTGCACCAGGCGCTGGCAAAAAAGAGGTCGCTGTTGATTTCAGGCAATACTTGGTTGTGGAGGGATTTGCCCCGCCCGGATATAGTTTAAGTATTGACAATTTATGCATATAAATCTAAACTTGCAACTACCTGCTTCACAAGGTAGGTCACGACCAAGGCCGTGATTGGGGGTTGTACAGGTTCTTCACTTGGTCACGCCTGAAGTTGTCGCCCGCCTTTTAACGTTAACGTGACTAGTGCCCAAACCCAGAAATATCGAAACATGAAAGCACGTCTTCCCGCCCATGTCGTCGTTGCAAATCCTCGCCATAGCCACAGCTATGTCTGCGGTTTGCGCCTAGGCCTGAGCGCGAATCCATCACTTTCATTTCGTTCCGATACCTCTGTGTCTGAGTACTAGCCGCTCAACCCCATCAGGAGCAAAAA